>JAOPWJ010000172.1 GCA_025965715.1 Blastococcus sp.
CGCTGGATCGCGGGGGCCGCCGTCGCCGACGCCGTCCTCGCGTGGTGGCCGCAGCGCTCGCGGACCGGACCGGTCCGGTTTGCCGCCGCCCGGCGGCTCGAGGACCTCGCCTACGGCGCCGGGCTCTGGGAGGGCGCGGTGCGCGCACGCGACCCGCGGGCTCTGCTGCCCGCGCGGCCCCCGCGGCCCCGACCGGACGCTCCGCGGGAAAGACGCGCCGCCGGAACGGAATGACCGGTGGCGCCCGCGCCTTGTCGCTCCCTGTACATGCGGTTCCTGCCAGCGTCGGCGTCCGCGAAGACGACCAGCAGACGAGGATCCCGTGACCGCCCTCCAGAACCGGGTCGAGGGCCCTTCCGCCGCCCCGGCTCCCGCGGACCGTCCCAGCGCCGCGCGCACCGCCCTGGTGCTCGGGGCGTTCGTGGCCATCGGTCCGCTCACCATCGACATGTACCTGCCGGCGCTCCCCACCATCACCCGGGAACTGGAGACGACGTCGGCCGCGGTGCAGCTGACGTTGACCGGAACCCTGATCGGCCTCGCGCTCGGCCAACTCGTGCTGGGCCCGCTGTCGGACGCGATCGGCCGGCTGCGGCCGCTGCTGGCCGGCACCGCGGTGCACGTGCTCGCGTCCCTGCTGGTGCTGATCGCCCCGAACCTGGCGGTCCTCGGTGCCCTCCGGGTGGTGCAGGGGGTCGGGACGGCGGCGGGTGCCGTGGTCGCCATCGCGATCGTCCGCGACCTGTACGACGGCCGGGCCGCGGCCACGATGCTGTCCCGGCTGTTCCTGGTGCTCGGCGCGGCGCCCGTCCTCGCGCCCACCAGCGGCGGGGAGCTGCTGCGCTTCACCTCGTGGCGCGGCATCTTCGCGCTCCTGGCGGCGTACGGCGTCCTCATCATCGTGGTGGGTGCGCGGGCCCTGCCCGAGACACTGCCCCCCGAGCGGCGGCAGAGCAGCGGCGTGCGGGGCACCCTGCGGGGTTACCGGAGCCTCTTCCGTGACCGTGCCTATGTCGGGCTGGTGCTCGTCGCCGGGCTCACGATGGCCGGCCTGTTCAGCTACGTCTCCGGCTCGGCCTTCGTCTACCAGGGCGAGTTCGGCCTCGACGAGCAGCAGTTCGGCCTGCTCTTCGGAGCCGGCGCCTTCTGGCTGATCGCGGCCACCCAGCTCAACCCGGTGCTGCTCCGCCGCTGGTCGCCGCAGCAGCTGCTGGTCGCCGGAACGATTGCGGGCGCCCTGGCGGGGACCGTGCTGCTCGTGCTGGCCGGTACCCATACCGGCGGGCTCGTCGCCGTCGCCGGATCACTGTGGGCGGTCCTCTTCGCCTGCGGTCTCGCGCTGCCGAACGCGCCCGCCCTCGCCCTGTCCCGGCACGGCGAGGCCGCGGGCACCGCCGCGGCGCTGCTGGGGGCGGTCCAGTTCGGCGTCGGTGCTCTGGTCTCCCCGCTGGTCGGCGTGCTCGGCAACGACGCGACGGCCATCGGCGCGGTCATCGTCGTCGCCCTGGGCCTGGCCATCGTCGTCCTCGTCACCGTCGTGCGCCCGTGGCAGCTGACCGACGCCCCCGACCCCGCGGAGCCCGTCCTCCACGCCTGACCCCGCCGCCCGGCATCCGGTTGCCCACAACCGGCAGGCTGGTGGAATGGCGCGCGAGCAGCCACGATGGCAGTGACATGAGCCACTGTTGGCAGGGCCCCGGGTGCCACCGGCTGTGAACCCCTGGCTGGCCCTGACCGGCGGGCGGCCCGGTCCGGCGCACACCCGGCGGTTGCGGGCCGCCCACGAGCGGCTCGTGACGGGCAGCGACGTCCCCGACGACGCCGTCCGGACGGTCGTGCGCGACTCCTGGCGCCGCTCGCTGGGCAGCGGCGTCGACCCGGACGGCATCGCCCCGCCCGTCGACCTGCTGGACGACGACCTGCTCTCCTACCGCGCGGCACATCCCCTGGCCCCGGTTCTGCCGGTGATCCGGCGGCTGCTGGTCGAGGACGCCGAAGCCGACCAGATGATCGTCGCGGTCACCGACGCGGGTGGCCGCATGCTCTGGGTGGAGGGCGACGCCGCGCTGCGGTCACGCGCGGCCGGCATGCACTTCGTCGAAGGCGCCTGCTGGTCCGAGGACGTCGCCGGAACCAACGCTCCGGGGACGGCCCTGGCCCTCGACCACGCCGTCCAGATCTACGGCAGCGAGCACTATCGGCGGCCGGTACAGCCCTGGAGCTGCTCGGCCGCGCCCGTCCACCACCCCGTCACCGGACTCCTCCTGGGGGCCATCGACGTCACCGGCGGCGATCACGTCGCCAGCCCGCACGTGCTGACCCTGGTGCGCGCCACCGTCGCCGCGGTCGAATCCGAGCTGCGCTGGCTGCACCGCGAGGAGGTCCGGCACGGTGCGGGCCGACGGCCGGTGACCCCGTTGCGCCCGGTTGAGCCCCGGCTGGACGTGCTCGCCCGGGACCGCGCCCGGCTGACGCTGCCGTCGGGGCCGGTGGAGTTGTCGCTGCGCCACTCCGAGCTCCTGCTCCTGCTGGCCGAGGCCGCCGTGGCCGGCGAGGGCAGGTCCGCCGTCCAGCTGGCCGCGGAGTGCCACCGGGGGGACGCCGCGGCGGTCACCGTCCGGGCGGAGCTGTCCCGGCTGCGCCGGCTCGTCGGCCCCGACCTCGTCGGCTCCCGGCCCTATCGGCTGCTCACCCGGCTCGACAGCGACCTCGACCAGGTCCGCCGGCTGCTCGCCCGCGGTGAGGTCGGTCCGGCACTGGACCGCTATCCCGGCGCCGTCCTGCCCGGGTCCCGCGCACCCGGCGTGGCGGCCACGCGCGAGCGCGTCAGCGCGCTGCTCCGCCAGGCGGTGCTGCGGGCCCACCGGCCTGAGCTGCTCCTGCGGTTCGCCACGCTGCCCGAGGCGCGGGACGACGTCGCCGTGTGGCAGGCCTGCCTCGAGTGGCTGCCGTCCAGCTCGCCGCGCCGCGCCGCGGCCGCGGCCCACCTGACGCGGCTGCGGCGCGCCCCACGCGGGCGCTGACTCGCCCGGACCCGGAATGGCGGCGGGCGCGCGCGGCTTGGCAGGCTGAGTGAGTGCTGCGTCCCCCGTGCCGTCTCGGCTGACCGACCGTCCGTCCCCGAGCACCGCGCGGGTGGTCGTCGCGGTCGCGGCGCTGGCCCTGGGCGGCTTCGCCCTCGGCACCACCGAGTTCGTCACGATGGGCGTGCTGCCCGACATCGCCGAGGGTGTCGGTGTCGACATCCCCTCGGCCGGCCGCGTCATCTCCGCCTACGCCCTCGGCGTGGTCGTCGGCGCCCCGATCATCGCCGCGCTGAGCGCCCGGCTGCCGAGGCGGGCGCTGTTGGCCGGCCTGATGACCGCCTTCCTGATCGGCAACACGCTCACCGCGCTGGCTCCCGGCTACCGCACCCTGCTCGTCGCCCGCTTCCTCACCGGTCTGCCGCACGGCGCCTACTTCGGGGTGGCCTCGCTCGTGGCGGCCTCCCTCGTCGCTCGGCACCTGCGCGGCCGGGCGGTCAGCTCCGTGATGCTGGGACTGGCCGTCTCGCTGGTCGTGGGCGTTCCGGCGGCCACCTGGCTGGGACAGACCCTGGGGTGGCGTTCGGCGTACTGGACCGTCACCCTCCTCGCCGCGCTCACGGTCGCGGCCGTGCTCGCCCTCGTGCCGTCGTCCCCGGGGCGGAGCGAGGCCACGATCCGCGGCGAACTCGGGGCGCTCCGGCGGCCGCAGGTGCTCCTGACGCTCCTGGTCGGGATCGTCGGCTTCGGTGGCGTCTTCGCCCTGTACAGCTACATCGCCCCGGTCGTCACCGACGTGGCCGGGCTGTCCCGCGGCACGGTGCCGCTGGTGCTGTTCGCCTACGGGCTCGGCGGCGTGGTGGGGACGGGGCTCGGCGGCCGGCTCGCCGACCTGGCGCTGTTCCGCTCGCTGGTGGGCACGCTCGTCGTCCTGGGGGTGCTCCTGGCCGCCGTCGCGCTCACGTCCCCCTGGGCACCGGCGCTGTTCACCGGCGTCTTCCTGGTGTCGGTCGCCGCGTCGTCGCTGGCCGTCTGCCTGCAAATGCGGTTGATGGAGACCGCCGGTGAGGCGCAGATGCTGGGTGCAGCGCTGAACCACTCGGCGCTGAACCTGGCCAACGCGCTGGGCGCCTGGTTCGGCGGCCTGGTGATCGCGGGCGGCCTCGGGTACCGGGCGCCCAGCGTCGTCGGTGCGGGCCTCGCGGTGGCCGGGCTGGTCCCGCTGGCCGTCTCCGCGGTGCTGCGCCGCAACCAGAGGCGCCGTGCGCAGTCGAGGGCGGACGCCGTCGGCGCGGCAGCGGCCCGGGTGCTCATCAGCTGATCGGGAGCCGCCGCTGCAACGCGGCTGCAACCTTTCCCGTTCCCGTGTTCGCGCCTCCACCACCCGGCCGAAACCCCGTAAACGCGGGCGGATCCCCCCGCGCCCGGTGCCGCGTCCGCGGTGCCCAGGACGGCCCGACCGGCCCTTCCCCTGGCCACCGGCGCGTGCGGTTGACAGACTCCGCCCTGACCTCCCCGAAGTGACGGGGGCCACAGCCGAAGAGCGGAGGGCTCGTGTCCCAGATCAATGTGCGGGTCGACGGGGCGTCCTACACCGACGACGTCGAACCGAGAACGCTCCTCGTCCACTATCTGCGGGAGCAGCTGGGCAAGGTGGGCACCGTCGTCGGCTGCGACACCAGCAACTGCGGGGCCTGCACGGTGCACCTCGACGGCGAGGCAGTGAAGAGCTGCACGGTCTTCGCCGTCCAGGCCGACGGCTGCGAGGTGACCACGATCGAGGGGATCGGGGCCGACGGAGCGCTGCACCCGATGCAGAAGGCCTTCCACGAGATGCACGGCCTCCAGTGCGGATTCTGCACGCCCGGAATGATCATGGCCTCGATCGACCTGGTGAACGACAACCCGGATCCGACGGAGGACGAGGTCCGCGAGGGCATCGAGGGCAACCTCTGCCGCTGCACCGGGTACCAGAACATCGTCCGTGCCGTGCAGCAGGCGGCCGGCGAGATGCACGGCCGGTCCGCTGGCGCGACGGAGACGCTGGGGGCGCAGTCATGACGGTCACCGAGAACGCCGCCGAGCTGGCGCCGGCCAAGGAGGTCGGTCAGCCCCGCCGCCGCAAGGAGGACGCGCGGCTGATCACCGGCCGGACCACGTGGACCGACAACATGGTGTTGCCCGGCATGCTGCATCTCGCGGTGGTCCGCAGCCCCGTCGCGCACGCGAAGATCACCTCGGTCGACCTGACCGCAGCCCAGCAGGCGCCGAACATCGTCGCCGTCTTCAGCGGCCGCGACTTCGCCGAGGAGCAGGGCTCCATCCCTTGCGCATGGCCGGTCACCCCGGACATGGTCAACCCCGGGCACCCCTCGATCGCTGTCGACGAGGTCAACCACGTCGGCGAGGCGGTGGCGATCGTCGTGGCCCGCAGCAAGGCCGCCGCTCAGGACGCCGTCGAGCTGGTCGACATCGACTACGACGTCCTGCCGCCGGTCCTCGACCTGGAGACGGCGGTGCAGGACGGCGCGAACCTCGTGCACGACCAGCTCGCGTCCAACACCAGCTACCACTTCGTCTTCGACGCCGGCGACGCCGGCACCGGCGCCGACACCGATCAGGCGTTCGCCGACGCCGAGGTCGTGGTCAGCCGCCGGTTCGTCCAGCAGCGGCTGATCCCGGCGTTCATGGAACCCCGCTCGGTCGTCGTCCAGCCGCAGGGCGACAACGTCACGATGTGGTCGTCCACCCAGGTGCCGCACGTCCTGCGGGTGATGCTGGCGATGGTCACCGGCGTACCGGAGCACAAGCTGCGGATCATCGCCCCCGACGTCGGCGGCGGCTTCGGCGGCAAGCTGCAGGTCAATCCGGAGGAGGTGCTGTCCCTCCTCGTCGCCCGCCGTCTCGGCAAGCCGGTCAAGTGGACCGAGACCCGCAGCGAGTCGCTCATGGCCGCCCACCACGGACGCGGCCAGGTGCAGTACATCGATGTCGCGGCCGACCGCGAGGGCAACGTCAAGGGCCTGCGGGTCCGGCTGCTCGCGGACATGGGCGCCTACCTGCGGCTGATCACCCCGGGCGTTCCGGCACTGGGTGCCTTCATGTTCCCCGGCATCTACAAGTTCCCGGCCTACCGGTTCGAGTGCGACGGTGTCTTCACCAACAAGGTGCCGACCGACGCCTACCGCGGCGCCGGCCGCCCCGAGGCCACCTTCGCCATCGAGCGGATCATGGACGAGCTCGCCGTCGAACTGGACATGGACCCGTTGGAGCTGCGGCGGAAGAACTGGATCAACGCCGAGGAGTTCCCCTTCACCACGGTGGCGGGGCTCGAGTACGACAGCGGCAACTACGACATGGCCACCGAGCAGGCCCTCGAGCTGCTGGGCTACGACGAGCTGCGCGCCGAGCAGCAGCAGCGACGCCAGTCCGGTGATCCGGTCCAGCTGGGCATCGGTTTCTCCACCTTCACCGAGATGTGCGGCCTCGCGCCGTCCCGGGTGCTCGGCTCCCTCGCCTACGGCGCAGGCGGCTGGGAGTCGGCGTCCATCCGGATGCTGCCCACCGGCAAGGTCGAGGTGGTCACCGGCTCCACGCCGCACGGCCAGGGCCACGAGACGGCGTGGAGCCAGCTGGTCGCCGACCAGTTGGGCGTGCCGTTCGAGGACGTCGAGGTGCTGCACGGCGACACCGCCGTGTCGCCCCGCGGCATGGACACCTACGGCTCGCGCTCGCTGGTGGTCGGCGGCACCGCGGTGGTCAAGGCCGCGGAGAAGGTGGTCGCGAAGGCGCGCAAGGTCGCCGCCCACCTGCTCGAGGCCAGCGAGGACGACCTTGATTTCAGTGCGGGGAAGTTCAACGTGCGCGGGACGCCGGGGGCGGAGGTCGGCATCCAGGAGATCGCGCTCGCCGTCTTCGCCGCGCACAACTACCCCGAGGGCATGGAGCCCTCCATCGACGCGGAGGCCACCTTCGACCCGGTGAACTTCTCCTTCCCCCACGGCACGCACATCTGCGCCATGGAGGTCGACACCGAGACCGGCATGGTGAAGATCCGCAAGTACGCCTCGGTCGACGACGTCGGCGTCATCGTCAACCCGCTGATCGTGGAAGGTCAGATCCACGGCGGGCTGGCGCAGGGCATCGCGCAGGCGCTGTATGAGGAGGCGGTCTACGACGCCGACGGCAACCTGACCACCGGCAGCTTCGTGGACTACCTGGTGCCCTCGGCCGCCGACCTGCCGCACTTCGACACCGGGAACACCGTGCACGCGGCGCCGGGCAACCCCATCGGCGCGAAGGGCGTGGGCGAGGCCGGCTGCATCGCGAGCACGCCCGCGGTGGTGAACGCCGCACTGGACGCCGTCCGGCACCTGGGGGTGTCGGACATCCTCATGCCGCTGACGCCCGAACGGGTCTGGCGGGCCATCCATCACGGCGGGGACGGCGGGGACCGCGCGACCGCCGGCACGAACGCCTACGGCGGGGCGCAGACCGAGAGCACCGCAGGCGTGTCCACCGATGCATCCCTCGGAGGTGAGCTGTGATTCCCGCGCCGTTCGCGTACGCCCGCCCGACCACGATCGACGAGGCGCTGCAGGCGGTCGCCGCCGGGGGTGAGGATGTGAAGATCCTCGCCGGCGGGCAGTCGCTGATCCCTGTGATGCGGCTACGCCTGGCCGCTCCGGAGACCGTCGTCGACCTGAACAAGATCGCCGAACTGCGCGGTGTCCGGGAGGAGGGTGACGCCATCGTCATCGGTGCGATGACCACGCACTCCGACGTCATCGGCGACCCGCTGATCGCCCGGTACGCCCCCCTGATCGCCGAGGCGACGGAGACGGTGGCCGACCGCCAGGTGCGCCACCGCGGCACCTTCGGGGGGGCACTGGCGCACGCCGACCCGGCCGGTGACCTGCCGGCGGTGGCACTCGCGCTCGACGCGGAGTTCGTTCTCGCCGGGCTGGCGGGACGCCGCACCGTGCCCGCCGCGGAGTTCTTCGTCGACTACCTCACCACCGCGCTGGAGGAGGGGGAGCTGCTCGTGGAGATCCGGGTGCCCAAGCACGAGGGCTGGGGGACGCACTACGAGAAGTTCAACCGGGTGGCCCAGGCCTGGTCGATCGTCGCCGTGGCCGCCGTCGTCCGCCGGGAGGGCGGCCGGATCGCCGAGGCGAAGATCGGGCTGACCAACATGGGCCCGACGCCGCTGCGCGCTGCCGGCGTGGAGGCGGCGCTGTCCGGGGTGGAGGCCACGCGGGAGGCGGTGGCGGCGGCCGCCGGGCACGCGGCGGAGAACACCAGCCCCAGCAGCGACCTGAATGCGCAGGCGGACTACCGGCAACACCTGGTGCAGGTGCTCACGCGCCGGGCGGTGACGGCCGCCGCCGGGCTGTAGCGTCCAGAAGGACCCCGTCCTCCCCACCCCTCGCGAGCTCGGGGGCGGTACCCGGGACGGGGCCCGCGCGACTCGCAGGAGGTTGACTGTGCAACTGGAGAACTCGTTCACCGTGCCCGTGCCCGACGAGGAGGCATCGCGGGTGCTCCTCGACATCGAGCGGATCGCGCCCTGCATGCCCGGTGCGGCGCTGGACTCGGTGGACGGCGACGACTTCACCGGTCGCGTGAAGGTCAAGCTCGGGCCGATCAACCTGACCTATCAGGGCAGGGCCTCCTTCATCGAGAAGGACGAGGCCGTCCACCGGGCGGTCATCGATGCCCGCGGGAAGGACCAGCGCGGCAACGGCACCGCGGCGGCGACCGTGACGGCGAACCTCACGGCCGAGGGCTCGATCACCCGAGTCGATGTCCTGACCGACCTCAACATCACCGGCCGCCCCGCCCAGTTCGGCCGTGGCGTGATGACCGACGTCGGCAACAAGCTGCTCGGCCAGTTCGCCGACAAGCTCGCCGCCCAGCTGGGTGAGGGCGACGCGCAGGGCGATGCGGACCGGGCGGAGAGCGCGGCGCAGAAGGCCGCGGCGACGGTCACCGGCGCGGTCGAGGAGATCGCCGGCTCGGCCGAGCAGGTGCAGGGCGACGGCGCCGCTGCCACGACCGTCAAGAAGGCCGCCTCGGCGACCAGGAAGGCGGCCGCGAGCACCACCGACACGGTGACCGGGAAGGCGACTCCGGCCAAGCCCGCACCCGCCGGTGCGGAGCCGGCCAAGAAGGCGGCGCCGGCGAAGACCGTCCCGATCAAGGCAGTCGAGGACCCGGCTGCCACGGACACCGGCCCCGCGGCGAAGAAGGCCCCGAGCACTCCACCGAGCGGCCCCACCGGTCCGCGCTCGAAGCCGGCCACCGGTGCGCCGGTCCGCAGCGTCCCCTCCGCCGGCCCCGTCACGTCCCGCCCACGGGCGGTGGCTTCCGCCGAGCCCGAGCCGATCGACCTCCTCGAGGTGGCCGGCGGTGCGGCGATGGCCCGCTACGCCGCCCCGGCCGCCGGAGTCGGCGCGGTGGTGCTGCTCGTCGCGCTCGTGGTCAGGAGGCGCCGCCGCCGTCGCCGCGGCTGAGCCTGACCCGGCTGAGCCCTGACCCGCCAGGGCCGCAGCCGTTCAGGCGTCGGCCGCACCACCCGGCGCGGTTGTGAGAGTGCGGTGTTCCGAGAGGGTGCCGAGTCAGAGGTCGCCGAGCCACGAGAGCGCGGCCGCGGCGACGATGTCGACGTTCTTCTTCAGCGAGTGGTCGCCCGGTACGGCGTACACCGACGCTCCGGCCTGTCCGGACAGCGCCGCGGCCACGTCCGCCGGCGCACCGAAGGCGTCGGTCTCGCCCTGCACCACCACCAGCGGCACGGCGACGCCGGTGAGCTCCGGCGCCCGGCTCTTCTCGGGCCGACCCGGCGGGTGCAGCGGGAACGCCAGCGCCAGCACGCCGGCCGCTCCTTGCTCGGCGGCCGAGCGGCAGGCCACCCGCGCCCCGGCGCTGCGGCCGCCGAGCACCAGCCGGCCGGCGAGGAGTCCGTGGGCGCGCAGACGCTGCAGGACGGCGGACCAGCCCTCGTCGAGCCGAGCCGGCGCCGGCGCGATGCGCTTGCCGGCGACCCGCCACGGCTGCTCCACTCGGACCACCCGCCAGCCGGCGCCGGCGGCCTGGCTCGTCACGGCGACCAGGTCCGCCGACTCGACGCCGCCACCGGCGCCGTGACCGAGGACCAGGGTGCCGATCGGCGCCGTCGAGGGTTCGGTGAGATGCGCTCGAGCGAGTCCGAGCGGCGTCTGGACATCGGTGGTCATGCCGGCAGGGCCAGGAGCCCCTCGACGGCGCCGCCGAGGTCGACAGCCCGTACGTGCGGCGGTTCGTACACCGCGGGGTAGCTGCGCTCACTGCGCGGGAACCAGGCTCCGGTGAGCCCCGCCCGCTGGGCGCCGAGGACGTCCCAGCCGTGCGAGGCGACCAGCGCCATCCGGTCCGGCGCGACGTCGCAGACTCCGGCCGCCCACAGGTAGACCTCGGGCGAGGGCTTCCAGGCCCGGATGACCTCGCTGGACAGGGTGCGTTCGACGAGCGGGCTGATACCGCCGCGGGCGAGCCCGGCCTCGGCGATGCCGGGCGAGCCGTGCGAGAGGGTGACCACGCGAACGCCGGCCTCCGTCAGCCGCCGCAGCGCCGGCTCGACGTCCGGGTGTGGAACCGTCTCCGCGAAGGCGTCGGCGACGGTCGACCGCGCAGCTGCATCGAGGTCGCTCTCCTGGGCCAGTGCCGCGTCGAAGGCGTCGCGGAAGCGGCACCACCCGCCGACGGTCGTGGCCGCCACCCCGGTGAGCAGCGTGCGGGCGAAGACCGTGCGGAGCAGGTGTTCGGGCTCGCCGGCCTCGACGAGGGCCGCCCGCACCGGCGCGAGGTCGAGCAGCGTCTCGTTGACGTCGAAGGCGATCACGTCCGGGCGGGAGTGGATGCCCGGGCGGGAGCGGTCCTCCTCCCGACGGCTGGTCACGCCGGCTGGTCCCGGTGATCGGGGGGCAGGTCGGCGCCGGCCGAGCCCGCACGGCGCGTCTTCCCGCTCAGCTTGCGGTAGGCGAACCAGAGCACGCCCACGACCACGACGGCGACGACGACGTAGTCGAGGTAGTGCAGGTTCTTCTCGATGAAGTCGCCCGCCGCGACGCCCAGGCTGACCAGCACGGTGTTCCAGATCAGGCTGCCCCCTGCGGTGAAGAGCAGGAACTGACCGAAGGGCATCCGCACCACACCCGCGGGCACGGAGATGAAGCTGCGCACGATCGGCACCATGCGCCCGAGGAAGACCGCCGAGCGCCCGTGCTTCTCGAACCAGCCGAACGTCCGGTCGACGTCCTCGGTCTCCACCAGGGGCAGCCGGTCGAGGAAGGCGTGCGAGCGCCGGGGGCCCAGCGCGAGACCGATGTAGTAGAAGAAGATCGCGCCGAGCAGGGACCCCAGGGTGGCGAAGAGGATCACCGGGACGATCGACAAGCGGCCCTGGTTGATCAACACTCCGGCCAGCCCGAGCACCGCCTCGCTGGGTATCGGCGGGATGATCGTCTCGGCGAGGATGCTCAGTCCCACACCGACGGCGCCGAGCTTGTCCACCAGGTCCAGGAGCCAGCCGGTGATACCACCCTGGTCGGAGGATGCAGCGGCAGCGACGAGAGACATGGCTGCCACGGTATCCGCGGGGGCTGAAACCTGCCGGGACGCGAGCTGAGCGCGGCCTACGTTCGGCGTCCCTCCGACAGTGCACGTCGTCTTCGGGCCGGTCGGCGACCCGGCGACCGGCGGACTGGTGGCAACCGGGACGGTCCGGCGACGGCCCGGCCTCATCAACCAGACGGTTGACCAGGCCGGCGTGCCGGTCTACCGTCCTCCCTGTCAACCGAAAGGTTGAGTAAGAGGAGGAAGCAGTGGCGGCGGATCCGCTCTCCCGGGTGTTCTCGGCGCTCGCCGATCCCACCCGGCGGGACATCGTGGCGCGGCTCGCGGTCGCCGACGCCACGGTCAACGAGCTCGCCGCGCCGTACGACGTGACCGTCCAGGCCGTCTCCAAGCACCTGCGGGTGCTCGAGGACGCCGGCCTGGTCAGCCGGACCCGGGAGGCCCAGCGCCGTCCGGTGCACCTCGAGGCGACCGTGTTCGACCTGGTGACCAAGTGGATCGAGCGCTACCGCCGGGAGGCGGAGGAGCGCTACCGCCGTCTGGACGACGTCCTGCGGTCGATGCCCGACGATCCTCCACAGAAGGAAGGAACCCCGTCGTGACCAGCACCACTCGGCACGAGACCCAGATCCTCGCCGACCCCGATGTTCCCCTCGTGCGGATCGTCCGGGAGTTCGACGCGACTCCCGACAAGGTCTTCCGTGCCCACACCGACCCCGAGCTCGTCGTCCAGTGGCTCGGCCCGCGGGACCTGACGATGACCATCGACTCCTTCGACTGCCGCACCGGTGGTTCCTACCGGTACCTGCACATCCGCGACGGCGAGGAGTACGGGTTCCACGGCTGCTTCCACGAGGTGCGCCCGAACGAGCTGATCGTCCAGACCTTCACCTTCGAGGGCTTCCCGGAGGGTGTCGCGCTGGAGAAGCTGGTCCTGGAGGACCTCGGCAACGGGCGCACCCGGCTCACGGCCACCTCGCTCGTCGACTCGTTCGCGGGCCGCGACGCCTTCCTGGCCAGCGGAATGGACGTCGGCGTCAACGAGGGCTACGAGAAGCTCGACGAGCTCCTCGCCCGCGGATGACACACATGAGGCTCGAACTGGTGCCCGTCCCCGTCGCCGATGTCGATCGGGCCAAGGCCTTCTACGCCGAGAAGCTCGGGTTCGTCGTCGATGTCGACGTGAGCCCGGCCGACGGCGTGCGGGTGGTGCAGCTGACCCCGCCGGGGTCGGCCTGCTCGATCGGTATCGGCTCCGGCCTGCCGGTCTACGAGGCGCCGCCCGGGTCGATCAGGGGGCTGCACCTGGTGGTCGCCGACATCGAGCGGGCCCGCGCGGAGCTCGTCGCCCGCGGCGTGGACGTCGGCGCCGTCACGGACGTCGGCGGGGGAGTGCTGTACGCCTCCTTCGAGGACCTCGACGGCAACACCTTCACCCTGCAGGAGATGCCGTGGCGCACCGGGGACGCCTTCTAGGTCACGCTCGCAGGGAGATGGTCTCGCCGCGCTGCACCGGGCGCAGCTCGCCCGGGAGCCGCCGGCGGGCCACCTCCGTGACGAAGTCGCCCAGGGGGCTTGTGAACCGGTCGTAGTCGTCGTAGTGGACGGGCACGGGGACCGGCGGCTTCAGCAGCTCGACCAGGTCGGCCCCCTGGCGGCCGTCCATGGTGACGGTGAGCCCCAGCGCCCGCGTGCCGCCCAGGTGCGGGATGAGGACGTCGAGGGGTCCGCACCTCTCCAGCACCTCCCCCAGCATGGGACGGAACAGCGTGTCCCCGCTGATGAAACCCCTCCAGGACACCTCTGGCCCGGCGACCCCGCCACGGACCAGCTCGACCACGCTGCCCATCACCTGTGGCAGCAGCCGGGCCAGCGGTCCGGGACCGTGGACGCCGGGGACCGAGGTCACCCGCAGGGTGTCGGTGCCGCGGGTGAACTCGTGGGCCTCCCAGGCCCGGAGGTCGGCGGTGCCCGTGAACCCCCGCTGGGCGAGGCACTTCGCGGCTTCGGGCGTGGTGAGGACCGGCGTCTCCTTCGGCAGGGACTTCGTCGCGATGCGGTCCCAGTGGTCGCCGTGCATGTGCGACAGCAGGATGCCGTCCAGGGCCGGCAGCTGGGTCGGCTGCAGCGCCGGCTCGGTCAGCCGCGTGGCCCGCAGGCCGTAGCCGAGATGGGCCTTCTGCCCCCGGTGCAGGAAGTTCGGATCGGTGAGCAGCGTGAACGCGCCGATCCGCAGGAGCATCGTGGCGTTGCCGCCGAAGGTCAGGGTGACGTCGTCCGCTGCTGCCATGGGCGGGGGCTACCCGACGCAACCGGCTGGTAGACAGGGGTTGTGTCACCACCGCGCACCGTCGACGGGTCCTTCCTCGCGCTGCCGCTGTCCGCGTTGACCGATTCGGCGCTCACGCGCGCGGTCGACCTCGGCTGCGAGCACGCCGACATCCGCGTCGAGCGGATCCGCACCCAGTCGATCAGCCTGCGTGACTCCCGTCCCGAGGCCTTCGCCGACGTGGAGGACCTCGGCCTCGCCGTCCGCGTGGTGCACGAGGGCACCTGGGGGTTCGCCGCCGGCGTCGTCCTCACCGCCGCGGAGGCCGTGCGGCTCGCCGAGGCGGCGGTCGCCGTCGCGCGCGTGTCCGCGGCGATGAACACCGATCGGGTGGAGCTGGCGCCCGAGCCGGCGTACCAGGGGGATTGGGTCTCCGACTACGAGATCGACCCGTTCACTGTGCCCGACGCCGAGAAGTCCGGGCTCCTGATCGAGCTCTCCGCGCAGCTGATGGCCGCCGACGGGGTCGAGCACGTGCAGAGCGGCTGCATCGCCGTCAAGGAGCAGAAGTACTACGCCGACACCGCCGGCACGCGTACCCGCCAGCAGCGGGTGCGGATCCACCCCGAGTTCACGGCACTGACCGTCGACCGGGCCACCGGCCAGTTCGAAAGCATGCGCACGCTGGCCCCCCCGGTGGGCCGGGGCTGGGAGTACCTGACCGGCACCGGCTGGGACTGGCGCGCCGAGCTGGGCGAGATCCCCGAGCTGCTGCGCGAGAAGACGAAGGCACCGTCGGTCGATGCCGGCCGCTACGACCTGGTCGTCGACCCGTCCAACCTCTACCTGACGATCCACGAGTCCGTCGGCCACGCCACCGAGCTCGACCGCGCGCTGGGCTACGAGGCGGCCTACGCGGGCACGTCCTTCGCCACCGTCGACACGCTCGGCAGCCTGCAGTACGGCTCGCCGCTCATGAACGTCACCGGCGACCGGACGGCGCCGCACGGCCTGTCCACGGTCGGTTGGGACGACGAGGGCGTCGCCGGTCAGCAGTGGGACATCGTCAAGGACGGCGTCCTCGTCGGGTACCAGGTCGATCGGAACATGGCCCGGTTGCGCGGCATGCCGCGCTCCAACGGCTGCGCGTTCGCCGACTCGTCGCGGCACGTGCCGGTGCAGCGGATGGCCAACGTCTCGCTGCAGCCGGCAGCCGACGGGCCCTCCACCGAGGAGATCATCGCCGGGGTCGAGCGCGGGATCTACGTCGTCGGCGACAAGAGCTGGTCGATCGACATGCAGCGGTACAACTTCCAGTTCACCGGGCAGCGCTTCTACCGGATCGAGAGCGGAAAATTGGCCGGCCAGCTGCGCGACGTCGCCTACCAGGCGACGACGACGGACTTCTGGGGCTCGATGTCGGTGGTCGGCGGCCCCCAGACCTACGTGCTCGGCGGCGCCTTCAACTGCGGCAAGGCGCAGCCGGGGCAGGTGGCCCCGGTGAGCCACGGCTGCCCGTCGGCGCTGTTCGAGAACGTCGGCATCCTCAACACCGTCCAGGAGGCCGGTCGATGAGCTCCCACTCCGCGCAGGAGGTCGTCGAGCAGGCGCTGGCGGCGTCGAAGGCGGACGGGCAGGTGGCCTTCGTCGTGGAGAGCTCCGAGGCGAACCTGCGCTGGGCGTCGAACAGCCTCACCACCAACGGCGCGATGCGCTCGCGCCAGGTCGTCGTCGTCTCCTTCGTCGACGGCGGTGCGGGGATGGCGGCCGGCACCGTGACGCGCTCCGGGTCGCCGGACATCCCCGAGCTCGTCGCCGCCAGCGAGCAGGCCGCCCGCGACGCCGGACCGGCCGAGGACGCCGTTGCGCTGGTCGGCGACCAGCCGGTGAGCGGCGGGGACTGGTACGCCGACCCGGCCGAGACCTCGATCGAGGTCTTCGCCGAGTTCGCACCGGCGCTGGGCGAGGCATTCGGGGACGCCCGCGACCGGGGCGACCTGCTGTTCGGCTTCGCCGAGCACTCGCTGACGACCACCTACCTCGGCAGCTCGACCGGGCTCCGGTTGCGACACGACCAGCCGACCGGCCGCGTCGAACTCAACGGCAAGAACGCCGACTTCGGCCGTTCGGTGTGGGCCGGCAGCGGCACCCGCGACTTCCGGGACATCTCCGTGCCCGGCCTCGCCGGAGACATCGCCCGCAAGATGGCCTGGTCGCAGCGGCAGATCGACCTGCCGGCCGGTCGTTACGAGACCATCCTGCCGCCGTCCGCGGTGAGCGACCTGATGATCTACCTGTACTGGACGATGGGGGCCCGGGACGCCGACGAGGGTCGCAACGTGTTCGGACGCCCCGGAGGCGGCAACCGTGTCGGTGAGCGCCTCGCCGCGCTGCCACTGACGCTGCGCAGCGACCCGGCCGCGCCGGGCCTGGAGGCGGCGCCCTTCCAGGTGGTCGCCGCATCCTCGGGTACCGCCTCGGTCTTCGACAACGGCATGGCGACGCCCGCGGTCGACTGGATCGCCGGAGGAGTCCTGGCGAACCTCGTCCGGCCCCGGGCGTGGGCGCTGCGGACCACGGCGCCTGCCACCGCCGCCGTCGACAACCTGATCCTCGAGGATCCCACCGCCACTGCGAACCTCGACGAGATGGTGGCCGCCACCGAGCGCGGCCTGCTGCTGACCACCCTGTGGTACATCCGCGAGGTGGATCCGCAGACGCTCCTGCTGACCGGGCTCACGCGCGACGGAGTCTTCCTGATCGAGGGGGGCGAGGTGACGGGGGCGGTGAACAACTTCCGGTTCAACGAGTCGCCGGTCGATCTGCTGGGCCGGGCCAACCAGGCGGGGCGAACCGAGCGGACCTTGCCACGGGAGTGGAACGACTGGTTCACCCGCGCCGCCATGCCGGCCCTGCGGGTACCCGACTTCAACATGAGCAGCGTCAGCCCGGCCAGCTGACCCTCCTGTCACAGCCGCCCCGGTGGGAACGCGGAGTCGCCAACGGTCCCGCGAGACGTCTGGTGACAACTGACGGCGACGTCCAGTACGGAAACGGTTACGTTGAGTACCGGGATGGCGCTGGACCTCGGTGGGGGCAGGTTTTCCCGTCAGGTGTACAGAACCTGCCGGACTGTGCCGATACCTGGTCCACATCGCATCACCACTGGTACCTGGCTCCCGGCGTGAGTCGGGACCGTCGAGGGGAGGACTCCGTGAGCAGGAGTCGCAAGCCGTCCGTCTTCCAGGTGGGCAAGATCCGGGATGACGGCCGCACCGTCGTCATCTCTGGCTGGGGTCTGGGCCTGTGCGCCCAGGGCTGCGCCTGCCACCGTC
Organism: Blastococcus sp.; assembly: GCA_025965715.1. Lineage (GTDB taxonomy): Bacteria > Actinomycetota > Actinomycetes > Mycobacteriales > Geodermatophilaceae > Blastococcus_B. The sequence goes on from JAOPWJ010000172.1 coordinate 17,244, forward strand.
ACCCGTCTGCCGGGCACCTCGCGATCGCCGAGGACCAGGCCGGCGGCCGTCTCGGCCTCGCCAGCTACAGCGATGACACCTGTGACTGCTGCGAGCCGTGGACCGCCGACGAGCTCGCGGCCATCCTGCGTGACCTCCACACCGTGGAGAGCCTGCAGGCGCAGGAGCCGCTGGCCGGCTGACAGAAGGACCCCGTCCTGCTCACGCCTCCCACGCCGGAGGAGGGCCGCCCTGCCGCCGGCGGCACCGCCCCGGCCGCCGCCGCGACAGTTGAGCGCTCCTGGGGTCGCTGTGACGAACGGTGCGTCTACTCCCCGCCCGGTCCGCGCGGCGCCCACTACAAGTCGACACCGTCTCCCTACCGTCCGTACTTACGCGCACAGAACGTCGCCCTCTTCCCGGGCACGGCGCAGAGACACGGAGGCCGATGGTGCAGTCCCCGCGCACGACTTCTCGCCGCCGTTCGCGCGCCGTACTCGCCCTCGGTGCCGCGCTCGTCGCCGTGGCCACCGGGGTGCTCGCGCCCGCGCCGGCCGGCGCGGCACCTCGCACCCGGGACGAGGTCACCGCGGCGGCCGAACAGGCCGCGAACGACCTCGCGCTCATCGACGAGCAGGTCCACCAGGCGGAGCTGACCGTCGCCGCGCAGCAGACCACCGCACAGCGGGCCGCGACGACGGCCGCCAAGGCCAGGGCGGCGATGAAGGCCTACGAGCCCCAACTGCGCGCCATCGCGCACAGCGGCTACACCGGCAAGACGCAGTCGCGGATCGCGGCGTTCCTCACCAGCAAGTCCGCCGGTGAGCTCGTCCAGCGCGTGGCGACTCTGGACATGCTCGCCACCCACACCAACGGCATCATCTCCGAGGCGGCTGCCGCTCAGCGGGCCGCCGACAAGGCCCAGGCCGTCGCCGACCAGGCGGCTGCCACCGCGAAGGCGGGGCTGGCGCAGCTGCAGGGGCAGCAGGGCGAGGTCAAGAAGCGGATCGCCGACTACGAGGCCCTCTTCGCCCGGCTGTCCGCCGCCGAGCAGGCCACGGTCACCAACTCCCTCGCCGGACCGGCGCTGGCCGCGCCGTCCGCCGACCAGCTGCCGCTGGCGCCGAGCAGCGCCGCCGCGGTCGCCGTCAAGACGGCGCTGGCGCAGGTGGGCGACCGGTACGTCTGGGGCACCGCGGGTCCCAACACCTTCGACTGCTCCGGCCTGACCTCGTACGCCTACGCGGCCGCCGGATTCGCGCTGCCGCACGCCAGCCGCGCACAGGCCGGCCTGGGCCGCGCGGTCAGCCGCGCGGAGCTGCAGCCCGGCGATCTCGTCTACTTCTTCTCGCCGGTCAGCCACATCGGGCTCTACATCGGCAACGGCATGATGGTGCACGCCCGTACGTCCGGCCGGCCGGTCGCCGTCACCAGCGTGGACATGAAGGGCTACCGGGGCGCTCGCCGCATCGTCGGCTGAGGCTTCCGGACGGCCCCGTCCTCCCCATCGCTCCTAGCCTCGGGCGAGCCTCTGGACGGGGCCTCATGCGGGCGGCGGCCCTCGGCCAGCATCCTGACCAGCGCAGTGATCCGCTTCGCACGCGTGGCCGGAGTCGCGGCGGTGTGCACCCGCCAGAGGACGGCGTACCGGTTGGTTCCGTCCAGCGCCTCGAACGCCTGGTGCGCCGCCGGATCTGTCCCCAGCGCAGCCGCCAGGTCGTCCGGCACGGTGATGGTGGCCGGCCCGGCGTAGGCCCGGTCCCACCGGCCGTCGGCCCGCGCCGCCTCCACCGCCGCCAGGCCCGCGGGTCGCATCCGGCCGGCCGCGGTCAGCGCCTCGACGGCGGCGACGTTCTTCTCGGACCACACGCTCCGCGCACGCCGCGGCGTGATCCGCTGCAGGTAGAAGCGGTCGTCCAGGCGGTTGGACCGCCCGTCGATCCAGCCGAAGCAGAGCACGGACTCGACCAGCTCGGCGTAGCTCACCGACGGCACTCCCGCGCCCTTCTTGGCCAGCTTCACGTAGAGCCCCGGCGCGGACGCGTGCTGGGCCTCCAGCCACTCCTCGAGCCCCGCCTGGTCCGGAAATCCCAGAACCGGCAGGTCGGTGGGAAGCGTCATGCCGCCATCCTGCCGAGCCCGCACCGGTTTCGGGGGGGTGCGGGACGGCTATCGGCGGGCGGGTGGCCACCGACGGCGGCGGCGCGATCGAGCACTGGACGACGGGGGTGGCGGTGGGCAGGGTCCCGGGACCGTCGGCCGTGTGGCTGGTCCGGCACGGCGAGAGCATGGCCAACGTCGCCGACGCACGGGCGCAGCGGGCCGGTGCCGGTCGGCTCGACCTCGACGTCCGCGATCCCGACGTCGCCCTGTCGGAGACCGGCCGCGGCCAGGCCGAGGCGCTCGGCCGCTGGCTGGGGAAGCTGCCGGCGGACGAGCGGCCGACGGCGGTGCTCAGCTCGCCGTTCGAACGCGCGCTGCGCACGGCGCTGCTGGCCGCCGGGCCGCTGGGCCTGCCCGTGCGCACGGACGAGCGGCTGCGCGAGCGGGACTTCGGCTCGTTCGACGGCATGACCGGCGTCGGCATCCGGAAGCAGTACCCCGACGAGGCCGGCCGCCGGGATCTGCTCGGCAAGTTCTACTACCGACCCCCCGGCGGCGAGAGCTGGGCGGACGTCGCCCTGCGCGTCCGGAGCCTCCTGGCCACCGGGGCTCTGCGGCACGACGGGGAGCGGCTGATGCTGGTCGCGCACCAGGCCGTGATCATGGTCTTCCGGTACGTGCTGGAGGAGTTGACCGAGCAGGAGCTGCTCGCCGTCGACCGCAAGGAGCAGGTCGCCAACGCCTCGGTGACCCGCTACGAGACAGGCGCCGACGGGGCACTGGAGCTGGTGGCGTTCAACGCCGTCGACCACCTCGTCGGAGCCGAGGACGTCACCGAGGAGCCCGATGCCGCCCAGCACGCCTGACCCGACGCTCGTGACGCCGCAGGTACTGCGCAACTGGCGGCTGCCCGAGCCCTCCGGCGGAAAGAACGCCCGCGGCTCGATCCTGGTGATCGGCGGCAGTGCGGAGACCCTCGGTGCGGTGCTGCTCGCGGCCGAGGCGGCGATGCGCGCCGGCGCGGGCAAGCTGCAGGTGGCGACGGTGGCCTCCCGGGCCGCCTTGGCGGCCCAGACCCTTCCCGAGGCGCTGGTCCGCGCGCTCCCGGAGACCACGGGTGGTGCGATCAGCGCCGAGGCCGCCGACGAGGTGCGGGATCTCGCCGAGAACGCCGGTGCGGTGCTCATCGGTCCCGGCATGGCCGACACCGAGGAGACGCAGGCCTTCGGCGCGCGGCTGCTGCCGCATCTGCGCGGGCCCGTGGTGCTGGACGCGCTGGGGTTGTCGTGCGTCACCGCCGACACCGCCTGCCTGCACCACCTGGAGGGGCGGGTCGTCCTGACACCGAATCCGACGGAGATCGCCTACGCGCTGCACGTGGAGGACGACGAGATCGAGGCCGATCCGGCGGGCGCGGCCGCGGAGCTGGCCCGCCGGGCACGGGCGGTCGTCGGGCTCGGCGGTGCGACCTCGTGGATCGCCACCCCGGACGACCGGCTGTGGCAGGACGAGAGCGGCAACGCCGGGCTCGGGGTGTCGGGGTCCGGCGACGTGCGGGCCGGGATCACGGGAGGGCTGCTGGCGCGGGGGGCCGAGCCGGCGCAGGCCGCCGTCTGGGCCGCCTACCTGCACGGCCGGGCCGGTGAGCGGCTGTCGTCGTCGATCGGTCCGCTGGGCTTCCTGGCTCGGGAGCTGCCGGGTGAGATCCCGGGCGCGCTGGCGGAGATCACGTCGTGACACCCCGGTACGGCGGTGAACGGACCGCTGTGCTGGAGTGACCGCGTGGCGGACAACTACATCGCGGAACTGCCCTTCGGGGCGCCGGACATCCACGACCACGCCTTCGTCGCGCCGACGGCGGTGGTGGTGGGGGCGGTGACCATGGGGGCGCAGTCCAGCATCTGGTACACCGCCGTGGCCCGGGCCGACAGCGAGACGATCGAGATCGGCGAGCGGTCCAACGTGCAGGACGGCAGCACCCTGCACGCCGATCCGGGCTTTCCGCTGGTGATCGGCGCGGGCGTGACCGTCGGCCACCGGGTGATCCTGCACGGCGCCCGCATCGACGACGACGTCCTCGTCGGTATGGGCGCGGTGGTGATGAACGGCGCGCACATCGGCGCAGGGTCGATCATCGCCGCCGGCGCCGTGGTGACCCAGGGTAAGGAGATCCCGCCCCGCTCGGTCGTGGCCGGCGTTCCGGCGAAGGTCGTGCGCCAGGCCGACGACGACGACCTGCTGCACATCCGCGGGAACGCCGCCGCCTACTACGAGCGGCTGGACTCGGCGCGGAAGGTGCGCCCGATCATCCGTCGTCCCCTGCCGGCCGCCGGCCACCTGCCCGACGACGGCATGCCCTGAGCCGTGCGCTGCCGGCGACGACCGGGCCGCCGGTGCACGCCGTCCCGGCTCCGGCCCGCGCGCGGCTCAGCGCACCGCCAGGAACTCCCGTAGGCCGGTGACCAGGCGTTCGACGTCGTCGGCGTCGGAGTAGGGCGCGAGCCCCATCCGCAGACCGCCGGTGTCGCCGAGCCCCAGCCAGCGGCTGGCCTCGAGCGCGTAGAAGTGCCCGGCCGGGGCGTTGACGTTCCGCTCGGCGAGGAACCGGTGGGCCTCGGCGGCTTCCCGTCCGTCGAAGGTGACGAGGACGGTGGGCGTGCGGTGCGCGGCCCGCGACCACAGCCGCACGCCGGGCAGCGCGGCGAGGCCCTTCTCCAGGTGCTCGCGCAGCGCATCCTCGTGCTGCTCGACGGCGTGCAGGGAGGCGATCAACCGCTCCCGCCGCGTGCCGGTCGCGCAGGGGTCGAGGTCGGCGAGGAAGTCGATGGCTGCCGTCGTCCCGGCCATCAGCTCGTAGGGCAGGGTCCCCAGCTCGAACCGCTCGGGAACGGCGTCGCTCGAGGGCAGCAGTTTCGCTGGTGCGAGCGTCTCGAGCAGCGCGGGCGCTGCTGCCAGGACGCCGCAGTGCGGGCCCAGGAACTTGTACGGGGAGCAGGTGTAGAAGTCCGCACCCAACGCCCGCACGTCGACCGGCGCGTGGGCGGTGAGGTGCACGCCGTCCACCGCGAGGAGCGCGCCGGCGCCGTGCACCACAGCGGCGATCTCGGCGACGGGCGGGCGGGTGCCGATCAGGTTCGACGCCCCGGTCACGGCGACCAGCCGAGTGCGGTCGGTCAGCACCTCGGCGACGTCGTCGGCCGTCAGCTCCCCGGTGGCCGGGTCGAACGCCGCCCACCGCACGGTCGCGCCGGCCGCCTCCGCCGCGATCGCCCACGGGCGGATGTTCGCGTCGTGGTCGAGGCGGGTGATCACGACTTCATCGCCGGGGCCCCATGCGGCAGCGAGGGTGCGGGCGAGGTCGAACGTCAGCTGGGTGGCGCTGCGACCGAAGACGACGCCCCGCGGGTCCGCGTTGAGCAGGTCGGCGAGGGCCGTGCGGGTTCCCTGCACGACGTCCTCGGCGCGCCGCTCGGCGGCGGTGGTCCGGCCCCGGTTGGCGATCGAGGAGGTGAGGGTGTCGGCGACGGTTCGCCCGACGACCTCGGGCACCTGGGTGCCGCCGGGTCCGTCGAAGTGGGCAGTGCCCGTCCGCAGCGCCGGGAAGTGTGCCCGCACCGCAGCAACGTCGTAGCTCATGACGATTCCTCCAGGAGCGCTCGGAGCAGGGACCCCACCGCCGCCACCTCGATGAGGAAGCCGTCGTGCCCGTAGGGCGATTCGATCACCTGCAGCGGAACGCCGAGCAGCTCGGCCACCTCCTGCTGCAGCGCCGGCGGATAGAGCCGGTCGGTGTCGATGCCGGCCACGACGACCCGGGCCGTCGCCCGGGCCAGCGCGGCCGCCGTCCCGCCGCGCCCGCGGCCGATGTCCCAGGTGTTCATCGCCTCGGTCAGCACCACGTAGCTGCCTGCGTCGAACCGGCGCGCGAGCTTGTCGGCGTGGTGGTCGAGGTAGGAGGCGACGGCGAACCGGCCGTCGTCCTGCACGCTCGCGCCGAACCGCTCGCCCAGCTCGAAGGCGCTGCGGTAGGTGAGGTGGGCGATCCGCCGGGCGATGCCGAGGCCGTCGACCGGGGGCTCGTCCAACGGGTAGTCGCCGCCGGCCCAGCGTGGATCGGCCCGGATCGCGGTCTGCTGAGTCGTCTGCGTGCCGATCTGGTCGGCGGTGGCCACGGCGCCCGACGCGAGGAAGAAGAGTGTGGCGACCCGGTCGGGCAGCGCGACCGCCCACTCCAGCGCGCGCATGCCGCCCATCGAGCCGCCGACGATGCACGCCCAGCGGCGCACCCCGAGGGCGTCGGCGAGCGCGGCCTCGACCCGCACCTGGTCGCCGACCGTCACCTCCGGGAAGCGGGAACCCCACCGGCCGTCGTCCGGTGCGGCCGACGAGGGCCCCGTCGTCCCCTGGCAGCCGCCCAGCACGTTGGCGCAGACGACGAAGAACCGATCGGTGTCCAGGGCCAGGCCCGGACCGATCAGGCCGTTCCACCAGCCGGGCGTCGGATGGCCCGGGCCGGCCGGGCCGACGGCGTGGCTGTCGCCGGTCAGCGCGTGCTCGACGAGGACGGCGTTGCCGCCGTCCGCGTCGAGCACCCCCCAGGCCTCGTAGGCCACCCGGACGCCCGGCAGCGAACCGCCGCGCTCCAGGAGGAAGGGCCCCGGCAGGTCGAGGAAGAGCCGGTTCCCGACCGGATCCCCCTCGACCCACCCCGGCATCAGGCCTCCTTGGCGGCGCGGAAGCCGGCCTCCAGGTCGGCCAGGATGTCCTCGATGCCTTCCAGGCCGACGGCGAGCCGGACCAAACCCGGGGTGACGCCGGTGGTGAGCTGCTCCTCCGGCGTGAGCTGGGAGTGCGTGGTGGACGCCGGGTGGATGACGAGGCTGCGGACGTCACCGATGTTGGCCACGTGGCTGTGCAGCTCCAGCGCCTCGACGAACCTCTGGCCGGCCTCCCGGCCGCCGTGCAGCTCGAAGGTGAGCACCGCGCCGGCGCCCTTCGGCGCGTACTTCTGCTGGGCCGCATGCCAGGCCGAGGACGCCAGCCCCGGGTAGTTGACGCGGTCCACCTCGTCGTGGGCCTCCAGGAACTGGGCGACCTTCAGCGCGTTGGCCACGTGCCGTTCCATGCGCAGGGAGAGCGTCTCGATGCCCTGGACGACGAGGAACGCGTTGAAGGGCGAGATCGCCGGGCCGAGGTCACGGAGCAGCTGGACGCGGGCCTTCAGCGCGTAGGCCGGCGCACCGAGGTCGGCGTAGACCACACCGTGGTAGGTGGGGTCGGGCGTCGTGAAGCCCGGGAACTTGCCACTGGTCCAGTCGAACCGCCCGCCGTCGACGATGATCCCGGCGATGACCGTGCCGTGGCCGCCGAGGTACTTGGTGGCCGAATGGACGATGACGTCGGCGCCGAACTCGAACGGCCGGATGAGAAACGGCGTGGCAATCGTGTTGTCGACGATCAGGGGCACGCCGTTGCGGTGGGCCACGGCGGCGACGGTCTCGATGTCGAGGAGGTCGCCCTTCGGGTTGCCGATCGTCTCGCCGAAGAACGCCTTGGTGTTCTCCTGCACGAGTGACTGCCAGTTCTCGGGGTCGTCGGGGTCCTCGACGAAGGAGACGGTGATGCCCAGCTTGGGCAACGAGTGGTGCAGCAGGTTGTAGGTGCCGCCGTAGAGCGAGGCGGAGGCGACGACGTGGTCACCGGCCTCGGCGACGTTCAGGATCGCCAGCGTCGTGGCGGACTGCCCGCTGGACACGGCCAGCGCCGCGACGCCTCCCTCGAGGGAGGCCACGCGCTGCTCGAGCGCGTCCTGCGTGGGGTTCATGATCCGCGTGTAGATGTTGCCCATCTCGGCCAGCGCGAACAGGTCCGCGGCGTGCTTGCTGTCGCGGAACTGGTAGGCGGTCGTGGCGTAGATCGGCAGCGCGCGGGCGCCGGTCGTGGGGTCTGGGCTGGTGCCGGCGTGGATCTGTCGGGTCTCGAAGCTCCAGCTCTGCGGATCGCTCATGCGCCGTTTCCTCTCGCTCGGGAGAACCCGCGGCGCGCGAGGAACTCCGTCCTTGCCGGGCGACGGGCGCCGTCCGGCCGGCTCTTCCCCTGGAGCACCTCAGACGGAGTAGAGGTTGCCGGGCAGCCAGCCAGGTGCTTGTCGCTGCCTCTCGTGAGCCAGCGCTGATCCTAGGACCCCCTCGACCCACGGAGAACCCGGGTCCCACATGCTGGGCGGGTGCGTGCGCTGGTGTTCGAGACGTTCGGCGGGCCGCTCGACGTGCGGGAGGTGCCGATCCCCGATCCGGCGCCCGGCGGCGTCGTCGTCCGCGTCGGGGCGAGCGGGATCTGCCGCAGCGACTGGCACGCCTGGCAGGGGCACGACCGGGACGTCGTCCTGCCGCACGTGCCCGGTCACGAGCTGGCCGGAACGGTCGCCGCCATCGGCGCGGAGGTGCGCGGTTGGTCGGTCGGCGACCGGGTGACGGCCCCGTTCGTGAACGCCTGCGGCCGGTGCGCGCAGTGCGCGGCCGGTGACCACCAGGTGTGCGCTCGTCAGACCCAGCCCGGGTTCACCCACTGGGGCTCACTGGCGGAGTTCGTGGCACTCGACGCTGCCGACGTGAACCTCGTCGCCGTTCCGGCCGGGCTGAACCTGGCCACCGCGGCCGCGCTGGGCTGCCGCTACGCAACGGCGTTCCGCGCCGTCGTCCAGGTGGCGCAGGTGCGCGCGGGGGAGTGGGTGGCGGTGCACGGCTGCGGTGGCGTGGGTCTCTCGGCGGTGCAGGTCGCCGTGGCCGCGGGCGCCCGGGTGGTCGCCGTCGACGTGAACCCGGCCGCGCTGGACCTCGCGCGCGCCCTCGGCGCCGAGCATGCGGTGGACGGCACGGACGACGTCCCGGCGGCGGTGGCCGCGCTCACCGGCGGCGGGGTCTCGGTGTCCCTGGACGCGCTCGGTGCGGCCGTCACGTGCCGGAACTCGGTGCTGAGCCTGCGACCGCGCGGCCGGCACGTGCAGGTGGGGCTGCTGCCGCCCCGGCAGGGCCGCCCGGAGCTGCCGATGGACCGCGTCGTCGCGCTGGAGCTGCAGGTGTTGGGCAGCCACGGCATGGCGGCCCACGCCTATCCCGAGCTGCTCGGTCTGATCGCCGCCGGGCGGCTGGACCCGGGCCGGCTGGTCACTCGGACGTTGTCGCTCGACGACGCGGGGCCGGCGCTGGCCGAGGTCGGCCGCGCCCCGGGCATCGCCGTCGTGACGAGCTTCTGACGGACCCGACCGTCGAGGGCCCTCGGCGAGGAAGGCCCGCGTCCGCGGGGCGGGCTCAGCTGGTGGGCGCCGGTGCGGCGGTGGTGGACGGCGTGCTGGTGGGTGCCTCGGTCGTCGGGACGGCGGGCCCGGTGGGCTCGTCGCTTCCCGTCGATGTCGGCGTCGGCACGTCGGTGGTCGGCTCGTCGGTCGGCGCCGTCGTCGTGTCGGAGGTCGTCGGCACCGGTTCGGACGTCGTCGGTGCGGCGGTCGTCGGCGCGGTCGTGGTGGCGGTCTGCGCCGGCGCGGTGGTCTGCCCGGTCGTGCTCGCGGGGGCCACCGTGCCGGTGGTCGCGGGCCGGACGTCGAGATACAGCACCCCCAGCAGCAGGAAGAGCACCGCAAGGACGACGGTCGAGGTGCGGGCAGGGCCGATGTGCGCGGGGATCGCCGACCACCACCGGTGGATGAGGGTCGGGGGCGGCGAGGTGCTGACGGTGGGCGTCGCCACGGCCGGCTCGGCCGGAGGCATCTCCTCGGGGGTGCTCACCGGATCTCCTCCCCCGCGGCCCGCTGGGAAAGGGCGGCCGGGACCTCCGCGGTCTCCTCGGCGGACGGCGGCTGCACGCTCATGCCCTGGCGGCCGAAGGCGCCGACGATGCGCGCCCGCAGGTCGCGGCCCACCTCGAACTGCTTGCCGGGAAGAGTGCGCGCGACGACCCGGACGTTGACCTCCTCCAGGCCCAGGCTCTCCACGCCCATCACGCTCGGTGGGTCGAGCAGAAGTGGGCGGAGAGCGGGGTCGCGGAAGGCCTCGCGGCAGACCTCGCGCAGGATCTCGTTCACCCGGTTGACGTCCACGCTGGTGGGGACCGGGACGTCGACCACGGCGCGCGCCCAGTCGCGGGAGAGGTTCACGACCTTGGCGATCGCGCCGTTGGGCACGGTGACGACCTCACCGTTGGACGAGCGGACCCGGGTGATCCGGAGGTTGACGTCCTCCACGGTCCCGGTCGCGGGTTCGCTGGCGCCCGTGACGGTGATCGCGACGACGTCCCCGAAGCCGTACTGGCGCTCGGTGATGATGAAGAAGCCGGCCAGCACGTCACCGACGATCCGCTGGGCGCCGAAGCCGAGGCCGACACCGAGGACGGTCGCGGGCGCCACCAGCCCGGTCACCGGCACGCCCAGTCGGTCGAGGACGAAGAAGACCGCGATCGAGTAGATGAGGACGATGGCCACCCAGGTCAGCACCTGGGTGAGCGAATGGCGGTGCTTGGCGGCCTCGGACCGGACCAGTGCGTCCCCGCCGATGGCCTGCCGGTCGATCCGGTCGGTCAGCCGGTTTCCGATCCACGAGACCAGGCGGGCCATCAGCACCGAGCCGAGGATGATCAGCACCACCTCGAGCCCGCGTCCCGAGAGCCAGGTCAGCAGATCGTGGATCGCTCTCATCGGTGTCCAGCCTCCTGTGCCCGGCGTCGGGGTGCCAACTCGCGCACGGTGCGGCTCATCGGGGCTCCACGAACAGCGACTGCGCCGACCGGCCGATCGCCCCGGAGGTGTCGAACAGCACTGCGAAGCACTGGGCCGCGCCCGTGCCGCCCAGGACCGTGGCGGCGTCCATGCCGAGCCAGCCACCCTGCGGCGGCCGGGTGAGCGCGATGGACAGATCGACGTTGGCGAACGTGGCCCGGTTCCAGTCGAGCGCCGCCGAGATGCCGCTCGCGGCGTCGGTCATGACGAGGAGGTGCTGCAGCGGGTTCATGGCCTCGCCGTCCACGAGCTGGCAGCGCGGGCGGGTCCAGGCGGTCGCGGGGCCGGGCTCGTTGAAGCTGCCGGCGGCGAAGCGCCACTCCAGCGCCCGGTGGTAGGCCACGTCCTCGGTGAAGAAGGCGGCGTCCTCCGGCCGGCTCTCCTCCGGCCCGGCCGGCGCGGGATGAGGCGGGGCGTCGGTGGGCGCCCCGCCGTCGTTCCGCACGCGCATGCGCCAGGCGGACAGCCGCATCAGGGGCCGGTCGTCGGGCCCCGACAGCACCGCCTCGACCAGCTCGACGCGGCGTCCCGGGCGGACGACGTCGGCGCGCACTCGGACCGGTCCCACCGGCACGGGGCCGAAGATGTCGTAGGCCAGGCGGACGGTCTGGCCGTCGGGGATCGCGCCCGCCCGCTCGGCCTCCCGCGCGAGGAGCGCCGCCGGAGGCCCCGCGTGCTGCAGGCCCGGGTCCCAGGGTCCGATGGTCAGCGGCGTCGCGACGAAGCCCGCAGCTGACGAGCCGTCGTCCTGCGGGAGGTACAGGGCCGAGGGGAGGTCCATGCCCGCAGTCTCTCGGTCCGGTTCAGCCGCTCGACCGGCGGGCCTCCCAGACCGCGAACGCCGTCCAGGCTGCGGCGGCCGCGGCGGCGAGCAGCCACAGCCAGCGGAGCTCGTCGTCTGTCGACAGCACCAGGAGGACGGTGACCACGAGCACCGCGCCGGCCACCGGTGACGAGCGCAGGAGGGTGCCGAACGTGTCCGGACCGGGGATTGCTCCGAAGATCACCGTCGCGACGACCAGCAGGAAACCGCAGAGGGCCGCCAGGAAGGCGCAGGTGATGCCGATCTCGTCGGGGAGCACGATCGCGCCGACAACGAACGCCAGCCCGCCGACGGCGAGCCCGATCAGCGTGCGCCGGCGACGCCGGGACCACGGTGGCCGCTCGTCCACGGTCGCGCTCAGGGGTTCTGGTCGTGGGCGGCGGTGTCCGCGGCCGCCGCCGCGGTGTCCTGCCGCACGCCGTGGGCCTCCCTCGGCCACCGGCGCACGGCGTTGTGGTCGACCGGGTCGACACCCGAACTCGCCAGGAGAGCGACTCCTTCGTCGAGCGATCGGCCCGTGCGGGCGGTCAGCGACTGGGCGACGGCGCTCGTCATCTGCTCGGCGGGGGCCACCACCGAACGGTAGCCGGGACGGCCGGGATCGGGCTCGGCGTTCCATGCACTCCGTAGGTGGCACGGGGGAGGTAGGCGACTACATTGCGGCCGTGTCCCGCGTCGCCCGCCCCGCCGTCGGATACGCACTCACCGTGGCCGCGGCCGGCTTCTTCGCCGTCAACGGAACCGTCTCGACGCTCGCCCTGCAGGCCGGCATCGCGCCCACCAGGCTGACCGCGCTGCGGTGCACCGGCGCGGCCCTGGGCCTGCTGGGCGTGCTGGCGGTCGTGGCTCCGGGACGGTTGCGGATCACCTGGCGGGAGCTGCCGTTCCTCGCCGTCTTCGGCGTCGTCGGTGTGGCGTTGACCCAGTTCCTCTACTACGTCGCGATCGGCCGCATGCCGGTCGGCATCGCGCTGGTCTTCGAGATGACCGCGCCGGTGTTCATCGCCCTCTACGTGTGGTCGGTGCGCCGTGAGCACGTGCGCAGCCGGCTGTGGCTCGCGCTCCTGCTGTCGCTGTCGGGGCTCGTGCTGATCGCCGAGGTGTGGCGGGACGGCGGGTCGCTGGATCCGCTGGGGGTGGTCGCGGCACTGGTGGCGGCGCTGTGCCTGGCGACCTACTACGTGATGGGCGAGCGCGGAACGGGGACGCGGGATCCGGTGACGCTGACGTGCTGGAGCTTCGTGGCGGCGGCGGTGTTCTGGTCCGTCGCGGCGCCGTGGTGGACCTTCGATTCGACAGTCCTTGTCGAGCGTGTCCCGGTGTCGATCGGTTCGTTGCAGCTGCCGTTGTGGGCGCTGGTGGCCTGGATCGTCGTCCTGGGCGCGATCGTGCCGTTCTGGCTGTCGATCGCCGCGCTACGCCACCTGCCACCGACGGCGGCCGGCCTGGTGGCCACCGTGGAGCCGGTCTTTGCCTCGGTGATCGCGTGGCTGTGGCTGGAGCAGGTGCTCACCGCGTGGCAGGTCCTCGGTGGCGCCGTCGTCCTGACGGGGATCGTGCTGGCGCAGACGGCCCGGTCGACCCGTGTGCCCACCCCGCTGCGTGAGACCCCCGCCGCGCTGTCGTCCTGAGTGAGGGTCGGACACGGTCGGCACGCGGACCACTCGCGCCACCCACCCCCGCGTCCTTCGGCGGGCCGGCGGATCGCCGCCCTCTCCGGGGTGGTCGGTCCTCCCCTCAGAAGGGCGCGGGGTCGTCGTCGGTGGTGTCGGGTGGTGGGGGTCGGCCGAGGACGCGTTCGGTGGGTGTGAGTGGTGGGTCCACCCGCGGTTGGGGGCTCGTGGCGGGTGCTGTGTGGGCGGTGGGTGGTGGGTCGTCGGTGGCGTAGGCGGGCGGGTGAGTGGTGATTCGTTGGCCGCCAGGGGTGGTCCATTGGAGGCCGCCGTGGGGGAGGCGGTGCATGGTCCAGCCGGGTGCTTGGTGGCTGAGGCGGTGGTGGTGGCGGCGCAGGCAGCAGAGGTTGTAGGTGCTGGTGGGTCCGGTGGGCCAGGGGGTGTTGTGGTCGAGGTCGCAGCGGTGGGCGGGGGTCCGGCAGCCGGGGAAGCGGCAGCGGCGGTCGCGGGCGCGGACGAATCGTTGCAGCGCCGTGGCGGGGCGGTAGCCCGGGGTGGCGGGTGGCGGTCCGAGGCCTCTGTTGCCGGTGGCGCATCGGCGGAGTTGCCCGGCGTCGGTCAGGGCCAGGAGTTGGCCGCTGATCTCCTCGATGACGGCGATCGTGGGCAGGTGCGTCAATGCGGTGCCGGCCACGGTCGGGACGCCGAGCAGCGCGGCGAGGTCGGCGGCTGCCTGTTCGTTCGCGCTCGACCTCGGACTCGTTGCGGAAACCCCCTCGGCGGACGTCGGTTGGGCGGCGGTCTGCTCGGGGTGGGCCTCGGCCTGAGGATCGTCGGGCGTGGGTGCCTCCGGTCGGGGTAGCAGGCCGAGGGTGTGGGCGAGTTCGCGGACCACGACGGCGGACACGACCTCGCCGTCGATCTCGCCGGGCTGCTCGCCGCCGGTCAGGGTGTCCACGGTGGCGAGGAGCTGCAGTTGCGCCTGCACCGGCGGCCGACCGGACGCGCCGGGCCGCAGAATCAGGTCGGCGAAGCAGTCGACCATTCGCTGGTCCTTGGTCCGCTTGTCCTGCGGGGTCTGGCAGGCCTGGGCGTAGTTCTCCAACGCGCTGCGGCAGGCCAGGGCGACCGGGGTGGGCAGGGTCGCGGACAGGGTGGCCATGCCGTCCTCGCCGGGGAACATCCGCACCTGGCGCTCCCGGATCGCCGCGGCAAGCCGCCGGGTCGCCGCCGCGGCGTCCGCGCGCGCCACCGCCCGGCGGGCCGAGGCCTTCAGCTGGGCCACCGTCCGGCCGGCCGCCCCCGACAGCAGCCGCTCCTCCGCCTGGGCCCGCACCGTGGGATCGGTCAACGGGGCGAGCACCTCGGCCAGCATCCGGGCGTGCGCCCAGCCGATCACCCCGTCCTCCAGGGCCGCCACCGTCGCGGAAAGCTGGGCGACCAGCGTCACCGACACCGACAGCAGCTCCGAGGCCGCCGCACCCGACATCCCGAAGGTGCCCGCCACTTCATCCACGGCCCACTCGCTGACCGCCGTCAACACCGCCGGCCGGGCCGCCCGCGAGGCTGCCGCCGCGGCACCCACCTCCTCATCGGGCCGATCCAGGATCGCCGCCGGCCGCTGCGCGGCGAACGCCGCCAACTCCCGCGCCTGCACCGCGGCCTGCCGGCACGACTTCAGATACGCCGCCTTCGCCGCCGTCAGATGACCGGCCCCGGTCTCCAGCAGCTGCCGCAACAACGCCGACCCGGCCGGCAAGTCCTCGACTGACTGCGCCGACGGTGGGTTGGGCACGTCTTCGGGGATCGGACCGGGCACCCCGTCGAGCACCTCCACCAGCGGCCCGGTCGACGGCTCGGTCGGCGGTGGGACCGACGGCTCGGTCGAGGGCTGCGGCGCCGCCGTTCGCCGGCCGTGCGGCTCGCCAACGACGATGAACACCGGGGCGCCGGGCAGGCCGGCCAGCCTCTGACCGAGCAGCTGCTCGACGGGTGACACGTACCTCACCCCGTCATCGAACATGCGTTCGATGATAGTTCCACTTCGAGGTGCTGACCAGCGGGAACAGTCCCTGTGGAAACTGGGTGACGTGTGACGTGACAGAGCAAGCGCACGCCCGCCTAGCTGACACGGGCACGTCCACGACGTACGGCGGCAGGGCGTGGGGGTGCCGTGTCACGAACCGTTGGATGTTCGTCTCGTACGGCTCGGTCCCGACGACGGATGCCCGCCACGTAGTCGCGGAGTCGACCATCTCCATGCAGAACTCGCGAACGTCGATGTTCGCCGTCGAGAACCGGTTGGCCATCAAGGGCGACACGTGTCGCGGGGCGACGTTGCGGCCGAACCAGTCGATGTATCGGCTGTTCCTGGTTTCTCCGTCTGCGGATTCCAGTGCAGCGCACATGTCCGGAATCACAAGGGCGCCGGAAAGGGCTCCAAGTAGCCGCTGTTCCCCATCACTAGGGCAACCTCAGGCGAGGCCGCCCGGGTCGTCAGGAACGTCCACCGCGTGCTGCCGCAGCGCCTCGATCGGCACCACTTCGAGAGTTCGTTCGTTCGTGGCGGCCAGGACGACGCCGGCCGCGGCGCCCGCCTGGTAGGCCTGCAACCAGCGGACGGCCACGACGCACCAGCGGTCGCCCGGCATCAACCCCGGAAAGCCGTACTCGGGACGCGGGGTGCTCAGGTCGTTGCCCAGGTCCCGCTGCATCGCGAGGAAGTCGGCCGACACGACGGCGCACACGGTGTGCAGGCCCAGGTCCTCGGGCCCGCTGCTGCAATTGCCGTCCCGGTAGAAGCCGGTCATGGGGTCGGTGCCGCAGGGCTGCAACGGCTCGCCAAGCACGTTCCGCTCGTCGGTCGGATCGGGCGACACGGGCGCTCCTCGGACGGCGGGGGTGCGCGGGCGGCGCGGGCACAGGATGGCATCCGGCGGTTCGGCCGTCGATCCGGCCGTCCTCGATCATCTCGAGTGCCTCGTCGAAGGCGCGCTCCACGGCCGCGATGTCCTCGTGCTCCTCCGGATGTCGAAAGGAGCCGCATGTCGCCCACCGCTAGGCGCTGCTCCTCCCGACCGCACGACCGGGACCCTCTGCGGCCCATCCGCGGCGGCCACGATCGGCGGTGGTCCTGCTCACCTTCACGGATGACGACGGCAGGCGCCGGGCACCCCGAGCGGCCAAGGTGTACCGAATCAACCGCCCCCAGCGAGTGGAGACGACCGACGATGGCGTCGAGCGACCAGAACGAGACGGCTCGGGAGACCTGGCAGCCCAAGCCTCCGGAGCTGCTGCCGCCATGGCACAGCGCTGAGCGCGAGCGGCTGCAGCTGCAGGCCCGGCGCTTCGCGATGGACGAGGTGCTGCCGGTCGCCAACGAGCTCGACCCGCAGAAGGGCGAGATCCCGCCGTCCCTGCTCGGCCGCCTGGCCGACCTCGGCTACTTCGGGATCACCGTGCCAGCCGAAGCCGGCGGCCTGGGCCTCGGCGTCTTCGAGTACTGCATGGTCAGCGAGGAGCTGGCCCGTGCCTGGATGAGCAGCGCCAGCATCCTCGCCCGGTCACAGGGCCTGGGGACGGCGGTGGCCGACGAGGCCCGCCGACGTGAACTGCTCGGCCGCAGTGCCACGGGCGACTGGATCGGCGCCATCGCGTTGTCCGAGCCCGATGCCGGCTCCGACCTCGCCGGCGTCTCCACCCGAGCGGTGCTCGAGGGCGACGAGTGGATCGTCACCGGCCGCAAGCGCTGGTGCGGCAACGCCAAGGCCGCCGACTTCATCCAGGTGCTCGTCCGTGAGCGCGACCCCGAGCCGGGGGAGTCCCGCTCGAAGGGCCTGATCAACCTGCTGCTGGAGAAGAAGCGCGGCGAGTTCCCCGAAGGCCTCTCCGGATATCCCATCGACAAGGTCGGTTACCACGGCTTTCTCACCTGGGATCTCACCTTCGACGGCGTCCGGCTCCCGAAGGGCAACGTGATCGACGAGGGTCGGGCCGCACGGGAGGACAGCGACGAGCAGGGGGAGGCAGCGAAGCAGGCGGGCTTCGCCGAGGCGCAGAAGTTCCTCAACACCGCCCGTGTGCACACGGCCGCCCGAGCGGTGGGGCTGGCTCGAGCGGCGCTGGAGGACTCCATCCTTTACCTGCAGGAACGCGAGCAGTTCGGCCACCCGATCGGCGACTTCCAGGCCCTGCGGTTCGCCGTCGCCGAGATGGCGGCGCAGATCGAGCAGTCCCGCGCCTTCTACCGGCAGGTGGCCCACCTGCTCGACCTCGGCCTGCCCTGCGAGAGGGAGGCGTCGATGGTCAAGCTGGAGGCCACCGAGATGTCGGTGCGGGTGACCAACCAGGCCATGCAACTGCACGGCGGCAACGGCTACACCACCGAGCGCCAGGTCGAGCGGCACTGGCGCGACGCACGGCTGACCACGATCTTCGAGGGCACCAGCGAGATCCAGAAGCGGATCATCAGCGACCGGCTCCTGCCGCGGAGCCCCCTCACCTGATCCACAGCGAGCTGACAGCTTCGACGGGCATCCTGAGGGGACGACGTCGTGCCCCTGGAGGAGCTCTGCCATGACCCCGCCCCCGAACGTTCCGCCCGCTCGTGCGTCCGACGCCGATCGGGAGGCGGTGGTGCGCGAGCTGCACGACGCGGTCGCCCGCGGTCTGCTCAGCCTCGAGGAGGGCGACGAGCGCATGGCCGCCGCCTATGCCGCCCGGTTCGCCCACGACCTGCCTCCGCTGACCGCCGACCTCCCGCCGGCCCCGGCCCTCGCACCGGCCGCCCCCGGGTGGCGGTCGATTGCGGTGCTCGTCTGGCTGCAGCTGCGCACGCTGTTCACCCGGGAGGCCTGGCGCAGCGTCCGGGCCAGGCCGCGGCGGGCCATAGCCGTCGTCATGGCGCTGGGGGTGCTGTCCTTCGGTGCGGCCGCCGCGGGCGAGGCCTTCGACCACGGCGAGCACGCTGACCGGCAGATCGAGCACGTCGAGAACTGAACCAGGACGGCCCGCTCACGCCCTGGACCTGGGCGGTCACGGTCCCCAGCCCCCGACCGGCGACGATGCCGCCGAGCGCGCCGATCAAGTACCACGGCCGTGTCGGCGAAGCCCTCGGCGGTGCCGAGCAGGGAACGCCGAGGTCGCTGACAAGGGCCCAGCCGACCAGCCAGCGGAACGGCGACCTCATGCGTGCCGGCAGCACGGCGTCGACCAGTCCGGGCACGGGGACCGACCCCCGGCGCCTCCGCGTCCGCCGGGCGACAGCGCTTGTCGGCCCGTCGCCTAGGCGAGCCGCAGCACCCGCGCCTCCCACGGTCGCAGCGTCGGGCCGGGCCCGGGCAGGTTGCCCAGCACCAGCGGCGCATCCACGGCTTCGGTCAGCAGGTCGGCCACTGGGTACGTCGTCCGGCTCAGATTGCAGACGACGAGCAGCGTCTGGCCGCCCAGCGAGCGGGTGAAGGCGTAGACGTCGTCGTGGTCGGGCAGCAGCATCGTGAAGTCGCCGAGCGCCACCACCGGGTTCTCGTGCCGCAGCGCGATCAGCCGGCGGTAGTGCGCGAGCACGGACGTCGGGTCGCTCCGCTGAGCGGCGGCGTTCCACTCGACGAAGTCCGGATTGACCGGCAGCCACGGCGTCCCGGTGGTGAAACCGCCCGACGGCGAGGCGTCCCACTGCACGGGTGTACGGGCGTTGTCCCGGCTCATCGTGCGCAGCGCGGCCAGCACGGCGGCCGAGTCCTCCCCCGCCACCATCGCGGCCGCGAAGTGGTTGACCGACTCGAGGTCGCGGAAGTCGTCGACCCCGGCGAACGGGAAGTTCGCCATTCCGAACTCCTCGCCCTGGTAGACGTAGGGCGTGCCGCGGTGCAGGTGCAGCAGCGTCGCCAGGCAGGTGGCGGAGTCGCGCCGAAACTCGGGACTGTCGTCGCCGAACCGGGAGACCGCGCGCGGCTGGTCGTGGTTGTCCCAGTAGAGCGAGTTCCAGCCGGCCTCGGCCAGGCCCGCCTGCCAGCGTCCGAACGAGGCCTTCAGGTCACGCATCCGCAGCGGCCGCACGTCCCACTTCGACGCCCCCTGGTCCAGGCCCACGTGCTCGAACTGGAACACCATGTCCACCTCGCCCCGGTCCGGGTCGGTGAACAGCCGCGCCTCCTCCACGGTCACACCGGGCATCTCGCCGACGGCCAGCAAAGCCGCTCCACCGTCGGCCCCGCCCCGTCCCGCGAACACCTCGCGGTGCATCTCCTGCAGGAACTCGTGGATCCGCGGGCCACAGAAGAAGTGCGGCGTCCCGTCGCCGTACGCCGACCCTGGCAGGGGCGGGCCGTCGGGCAGGTGCCCGTCGGGGCCGACGTCCTTGGAGATCATGTTGATGACGTCCATGCGGAACCCGTCGACCCCGCGGTCGAGCCACCACCGCATCATCGCGTAGACCGCCTGGCGGACCTCGGGGTTCTCCCAGTTCAGGTCCGGTTGCTTGCGGTCGAACAGGTGCAGGTAGTACTCCCCGCTGGCTTCGTCCAGGGCCCAGGCCGGTCCCGAGAAGAACGACTGCCAGTTCGTCGGCTCCGCGCCGGGGTCGCCGGCCGCCATCCCGGGCCGTGGCGGCCGCCACCAGTACCAGTTCCGCTTCGGTGAGGCCGGCGAGGACCGCGACTCGACGAACCACGGGTGCTCGTCGCTGGTGTGGTTGACGACCAGGTCCATCACCAGGCGCATACCGCGCCGATGCAGTTCGGCGATCAGCTCGTCGAGCTGGGCCAGCGTGCCGAACAACGGATCGATGTCCTGGTAGTCGCTGATGTCGTAGCCGTTGTCGGCCTGCGGCGAGGGATAGACCGGCGAGAGCCACAGGACGTCGACGCCGAGGTCGCTGAGGTGGTCCAGGCGATGCAGGACGCCGCCGAGGTCACCGATGCCGTCGCCGTCGGAGTCCTGGAACGAGCGCGGATAGATCTGGTAGACCACCGCACCGGTCCACCAGGGCGCGTTCTCCATCAGGCGGGCGAGCCGTGGTGCACGGCCTCCACGTTGCTGCCGTCGGGGTCGCGGAAGAAGACGCCGTAGGAGCGCGGGTGGTACTGGGGCCACTCCTGCGGCGAGTGCGGGATCTCGGTCCCAGTTCTCTGCACGGGGCCGAACACCCGGGTGTAGGACGCGGCCGCCGCGTCGACGTCGGCGACCCGCAGTGACAGGTGGTCCAGCATGCGTCCGGACACTAGCGGCGCGGCGGTCATGCGGCTGGGTTCCCTCGGCGCACTCGTCCACCATGGAGCTCCCTCGGACGACGGCGACCAGGACCGCTCGTCCGCGCCGGCGACCAGGTCGGGCGAGCCCGAGCAGCCGCTGCTTGGATGGACGGACGCCGCCGGGATCGTCCCGGTGCGGAAGGGAGAACCGTGGCCGAGCTGACCCGACCGGACGTGGAGCCGCCCACGGGCCCGGCCCCGGACGACCTCGTCATCGAGGACGTCGTCGTCGGCGAGGGCGCCGAGGCAACCCCCGGCAGCCTGGTCAGCGCCCACTACGTGGGCGTCACGCACGGCGGCGGCGAGCAGTTCGACGCGTCCTGGGACCGCGGCGACCCGCTGGAGTTCCGGCTGGGTGTCGGGATGGTCATCCAGGGCTGGGACGAGGGCATCACCGGCATGAAGGTGGGCGGCCGGCGCCGGCTCACCATCCCCGCGCACAAGGCCTATGGCGAGCGCGGCGCCGGCGGCGTCATCAAGCCCGGCGAGACACTCGTCTTCGTGGTCGACCTCGTCGCCGTGAGGTAGCGGGCCCCGGTTGCCGAGCCGGCCCGGTTGCGCCGGGCCCGTTCGGGGCATCGTCGCGCCATGACGCAGCCGGCTCCGACCACCGAGCACGCCCTCGCCAAGGAGGCCACCGCGGGCGAGTCGGGAGGGGAGTCCACCGGCACCGTCATCGTCGCCGGCGTGGCCAATCTCGGCATCGCCATCGCGAAGCTGATCGGCGGGCTCATCAGCCACTCCTCGGCGATGATGTCGGAGGCCGCGCACTCGGTGGCCGACACGATCACCGAGGTGCTGCTGTTCGTCGCGCTCAAGCGGGGCACCAAGGCCCCCGACGCCAGGCACCCCGTCGGCTACGGACGTGAGACCTACTTCTGGGCGCTGCTGGCCTGCCTGGCCACGTTCACGCTCGGCGCCGGCTTCTCGTTCTGGCAGGGCGTCACGACGATCATCGAAGGCGAGGAGCAGGGCAGTCCGCTCGTCGCCTACATCGTCCTGGCCGTGAGCTTCGTGCTCGAGGGCGCGTCGTGGCTGAAGGCGGTGCGCCAGGTGCGTGCGTCGGCGAAGAAGTGGGGGACGACGCCCCGCCGGTACCTCAAGGAGACGTCGGACACGACGGTCAAGGCGGTCACCTTCGAGGACAGCGCCGCGCTCGTCGGCCTGGTGCTGGCGGCCGTCGGCCTGTTCCTCGAGCAGCTCACCGGCGATCCCACCTGGGACGGCGTGGCCGCCATCGCCATCGGCATCCTGCTGCTCCTGGTCGCCGGGTCACTGACCCGGGCCAACGTCTCCCTGCTCATCGGGCGGTCGGTGTCGCCGGAGATCGAGGAGGAGCTGCGCCAGGAGATCGCCGCGTTGGACCAGGTCAGCGACGTCCCCTTCCTGCTCACCACGGTCATCGGCCCGGGACAGGTGCTCGTCGCGGCCAAGGTCGACTTCGAGGACACGGCCACGGTCGCCGACGTGGAGCGGGCATCGGACGAGGCCGAACGCCGGCTGGTCGCGCGGCACGAGGGCGTCCGGTACGTCTTCCTCGACCCCACGGCCGGCGACGGCCGCGCGCAGGCGCAGGCGCACCGGCCCGCATCCCAGGGGTGACGGCGGAATGCTTGAAGGCGCAACCAGGTTGAGGGGGGCATGCAGGTAGAGGTCTGGTCCGACGTCGTGTGCCCCTGGTGCTATATCGGCAAGCGCCGGTTGGAGAGCGCTCTGGAGCAGTTCCCGCACCGCGATCAGGTCGAGGTGGTGTGGCGCTCCTTCCAGCTCGACCCGACCGTTCCGGAGGGCACGACGCACCCGACGCTGCCGTCGCTGGCCGCGAAGTACGGCACCAGTGAGGACTCGATGCGCGCCAACATGGCGCACGTCGAGGAGGTCGCCGCGGGCGAGGGCCTGGACTATCACCTCGCCGACGGCGTCAGCGGCAATACGCTGCCGGCCCACGAGCTGCTGCACCTCGCCGCCGAGCACGGCCTGCGCAACCAGCTGAAGGAACGGTTGCTGCACGCCTACTTCGAGGAGAAGCGCTCGGTGTTCGACGTCGACTCCCTCGTGGCGCTGGGCGTCGAGGTCGGTCTGGACGAGAACGCGGCGCGCCAGGCGCTGACCGACCGGCGCTACCTCCCCGCCGTCCACCAGGACGCCGCCACCGCGCGGGCCCTCGGCGCAACCGGCGTCCCGTTCTTCGTCGTCGACCGCGCGTACGGCGCGGCCGGCGCCCAGCCCGCCGAGGTGCTGCTGCAGATCCTCGAGCGGGCGTGGGCCGACGCCAATCCGCTCATCACCATGCCGGCCGCCGAGGGCTGCACCGACGACAGCTGCGCGGTCTAGGACAGCGCCCCGTCCTCCCGGCCCGCCCCGGCCCTCGCCGGCTCGGGGCGGCGCCCGGGACGGGTCGCTCGCTCACGCGAGCAGGTCAGGCACCGCGCGTAGCGCCTTCTCGGCCGCAGCGTCCAGCTCGCGGACGACGTCGGTGGCGGATCGCTCGGCGGTGACCAGGCCGACCGACTCGCCGGCGTAGACGGGCGCGTCCGCCGGATCGCCGGTGCGGCGTGCCTCGACCACCCGCTGACGGGCGGCGGCGTCGTCGAGCAGTTGCTCCTCGCGGCCGTGCCACTCCCGGCTGAAGTCGTTGATCAGGGCACGCCCAGGCCAGCGCTCGGGCCAGGCAATGCCCTCCGCCACGTCGAACGCGCGGGTCAGCACCGTCTCGTCGCCGGAGGCGGCGAGGATCCGTTGACGGGCGGCGGGTGACGCGAGCCCTTCGGTGCACGACAGCAGTGGCGTCCCGATCCACACGCCGGCGGCGCCGGCCACGAGCGCGGCGGCCATCCCGGACCCCGTCGCGATACCGCCCGCGGCGACCACCGGACGATCGGTCAGCGTGAGCACCTCCTGCAGCAGCGGCAGGGTGGCGCGGTGCCCGGTGTGGCCACCGGCCTCGGTGCCCTGTGCGACCAGCACGTCGACGCCGGCGTCGAGCGCCCGGGCGACGTCCGCCGCCGTGTTGACCTGCGCGGCCACCGCGATGCCCGCGTCGTGCAGCCGGGCCACGTAGGGCGCGGGATCCCCGAAGGAGACCGAGACCAGACTCGGCTGCGCGGCAATGGTCGCCTCGAGCAGGTCGGGGCGGTCGGCGAGCACCCACGCCATGAGGCCCACGCCGAAGGGCAGCTGTTCCGCGGCGGGGATCGCGCACTGCGTCGTCACGAACGACGCGCTGTGGACGCCGCTGATTCCGAGCATGCCGAGCCCACCGCCCCGGGACACGGCGCTCGCGAGCTCGCCGCCTGCCACGCCGGCCATCGGTGCGCCGATGACCGGTGTCGTCAGGTCGAACCAGCGGGTGAGCGGCGTCGTGATCACGCCGCTCATCCTGCCCCTAGGGCTCTCCGCAGGTCCCGCCGCGAGCTGCGAGTGGCGCGAGCAGACAGCTGCTCTACTGCGTCGCGGGACCCCCCTGCTCGGTGCCCTGCAGGCGGCCGAGGAACTCGTGGCAACGCTTGGCGCGCGCCGAGTCCTGCTCCATCACCTCGCGGAAGAAGCCCGCGATGTCGTCCAGGCCCGCGTTCTGGGCGTCCCGGACGTACTGGCCGTAGTCGTGGCCTGCCTTGAGCGAGTGGTACTGCACCGAAACCAGGTCGTAGAAGACGTCCTCGAAGCCGGTCTCACCGGTGGCCATAGCTGCTCCTCGGTCGGAAACGGTCGAACGACTCCGCTCTACCCGTCTCGGACCGGTCCGTCACACCGAGGGTGGGGCCTCCGAGAAGGCGCCGCCCGTGACGTCCCCACCGCCGGCCTCGTCCGCCTCCGTCCGGCTGCTCGCCAGCTCTTCCCCGCCGACGCCGACGCCGACGTCCGGCGACTACGCGATGGGCTGGTACTGGTACTTGGACAGGTTCGGCGCCGAGCGCGGGTGCCCTCCGGCGGCGCCTCCGGACTGGGACACCTTCCTCGCCACGGTGGGCCCGGCTTGCGGCCGTCCGCCCGGCTGACGGCCAGGGCCGAGCCCGCTCCGGGAGCGTCTTCAGGCCGGTTGCCGCACCTGCACCGGGTCGGGCCCGGTCCAGGGGCCGAGCGTGCCGAGCAGCCGGTCCCGGGAGGCCAGTCTCGGCCCGGCCTGTACCGGATAGACGTCGTAGTCGGCGGCGAGCTCGCGGGCGGCGTGGACGGCGAAGTTCGGGTCGTCCTGCGCCTCGCGCGCGATGGCCACGAGGTCCGCCGCGCCGCCGGCGACGATGGCCTCGGCCTGGTGGGCGTCGACGATCAGCCCGACGGCGACCGTCGGGATGTCCGCGTCGGCTCGCACCTGTGCCGCGAAGGGCACCTGGTAGCCGTAGCCGATCGGGTGCTCCCAGCCGCCGCCGAGACCGCCACCGGAGGTGTGGACGGCGTCGACGCCACGCGCCTTCAGCTCGCGGGCGAAGGCCACCGTGTCCTCGACGGTCATGCCGTCGCGGGAGCCGTCGACGGAGGAGACCCGCACGAACAGGGGCTTGTCGGCAGGCCAGGCGGCGCGGACGGCGTCGACCACCTCGAGCGGAAAGCGCATCCGCGCCTCGAGCGATCCGCCGTAGGCGTCCTCGCGGTGGTTGGACAAGGGCGAGAGGAACTGGTGCAGCAGGTAGCCGTGCGCCGCGTGCACCTCGACGACGTCGAAGCCGGCGGCCGACGAGCGCAGAGTCGCGGCGGCGAACGCGTCGCGGACCTCGCCCATCTCCGTGACGGTCAATGGGTGCGGCGCCGGCCAGCCCGGACCCGCGGGCACAGCGCTCGCGGACACGGTCGGCCACGGGGCCTCACCCGGACGGGCGTTCTCGGATGTCACCGGCCCGGTGCCGTCCCAGGGCCGCAGGGTGCTCGCCTTGGCACCGGCGTGCGCGAGCTGGATGCCGGCTGCCGTTCCCTCCGCGTGCAGGAAGTCGACCACCCGTGCCAGCCCCGGAACGTGGTCGTCGGACCACAGGCCGACGTCCCCGTGGCTGATCCGCCCCTCCGGCGTCACGCCGGTCGCCTCGACGATGACCAGGCCGAACCCGCCCAGGGCGAATCGGCCGAGGTGAACCAGGTGGTAGTCGCCGACGA
This sequence comes from Blastococcus sp., assembly GCA_025965715.1. Lineage (GTDB taxonomy): Bacteria > Actinomycetota > Actinomycetes > Mycobacteriales > Geodermatophilaceae > Blastococcus_B. Next base: position 42,870 of record JAOPWJ010000172.1, read on the forward strand.
AGCCGTCGGTCACCGAGTACTGACACATCGGGGCGACGACGAGGCGGTTGGGCAGCGTCACGCCGCGCAGGGTCAGGGGCGTGAAGAGGGCGGCGGTGTTCATCAGTGTGGGCAACGTCGCCAGCCGCCAGGGTCTTCCGACCCGGGGACCAGACGTCCTAGACGTAACATCTCTCACGGTTACAGACGTCTAGAACGTCGGTACCCTGACCCGGCCCGGACTCGTTGCACACTGTGACGGCCGGGTCGACCGAACTTACGCCGGTGCAGGACTCCGCCCCGGCTCCCCAGAGGATGGAGACGCCGTTGACTTCCGTGGCCACCCCCGGTCTCGACAACGCCCCGACCACCCACGCCCGCCTGCTGGCGTGGGTGCGCGAGATGGCCGAGCTGACGACCCCCGACCAGGTGGTCTGGGTCGACGGCAGCGAGGAGGAGTGGGAGCGGCTCACCGGGCGTCTGGTCGACGCCGGCACATTCCGCCGTCTCGACGCCAAGCCCAACTCCTTCTGGTGCGCGTCGGACCCCACTGACGTCGCCCGGGTCGAGGACCGCACGTTCATCTGCTCGGTCGACGAGGCCGACGCCGGTCCGACCAACAACTGGATGGACCCGGCCGAGATGAAGGCCGTCATGACCGAGCTGTACCGCGGCTCCATGCGCGGTCGGACGATGTACGTCATCCCGTTCTGCATGGGCCCCGTCGAGGCCGAGAACCCGATGTTCGGTGTCGAGCTCACCGACTCCGAGTACGTCGTGGCCTCCATGCGGGTCATGGCGCGCATCGGCAGCTACGTCCTCGAGGCCATGGGCGAGGACCGGCCGTTCGTGCCGGCCATGCACTCCGTCGGCGCTCCGCTGGAGCCCGGCCAGGCCGATGTCCCGTGGCCCTGCAGCGACACCAAGTACATCGTCCAGTTCCCCGAAGAGCGGACGATCTGGTCCTACGGCTCGGGCTACGGCGGCAACGCCCTGCTGGGCAAGAAGTGCTACTCGTTGCGGATCGCCTCGGTGATGGCCCGCGACGAGGGCTGGCTCGCCGAGCACATGCTGATCCTCAAGCTGACCAGCCCGCAGCAGAAGACCTACTACGTCGCGGCTGCCTTCCCGTCGGCCTGCGGCAAGACCAACCTGGCGATGCTCGAGCCGACGATTCCCGGCTGGAAGGTCGAGACCCTCGGCGACGACATCGCCTGGATGCGCTTCGGCGAGGACGGCCGGCTCTACGCGCTGAACCCCGAGTTCGGCCTGTTCGGCGTCGCGCCCGGAACCGGGTGGGACACCAACCCGAACGCCATGCGGACGATCGAGAAGGGCAACTCGGTCTTCACCAACGTCGCCCTGACCGACGACGGCGACATCTGGTGGGAGGGGATGACCGACGAGCCGCCGGCCCACCTGACCGACTGGAAGGGCCGCGACTGGACGCCGGAGAGCAGCGAGCTCTCCAGCCACCCGAACAGCCGCTTCTGCACGCCGATCACCCAGTGCCCGATCCTGGCGCCGGAGTACGACGACCCGAAGGGCGTGCCGATCTCGGCCATCCTCTTCGGTGGCCGCCGCAAGACCACCATTCCCCTCGTCACCGAGGCCCGGGACTTGAACCACGGTGTGTTCATGGGGGCGACGCTGTCCTCGGAGACCACGGCCGCGGCCACCGGCGCCGTCGGCGTCGTCCGCCGCGATCCCTTCGCCATGCTGCCGTTCATCGGCTACAACGCCGGCGACTACTTCAAGCACTGGGTGGAGACCGGCAAGGCGCACGACTCGAGCAAGCTGCCGCGGATCTTCTACGTGAACTGGTTCCGTCGCGACCAGGACGGCGGCTTCCTGTGGCCGGGCTTCGGCGAGAACAGCCGAGTGCTCAAGTGGGTCATCGAGCGTCTCGAGGGCACCGCCGCCGCCGTGGAGACCCCCATCGGTCACGTGCCGACGCCGGACTCCCTCGACGTCTCCGGTCTCGGGATGACTGCCGACCAGGTCCGCCAGGCGCTCGCCGTCGATCGGGACGAGTGGCAGCGGGAGGTCCCGCAGATCACCGAATGGTTCGAGAAGTTCGGGGACAAGCTGCCCACCACCATGTGGGACGAGCTGGAGATCCTCAAGAGCCGTCTCGGCTGAGGAAGGACCTCCTCCTCCCCACCTCGCAGGCTCGGGCGGTGCCCGGGAGGAGGCCTGACCGCCGAAGGTCCAGGACAGCGTCGTCCTGGGCCTTCGGCGTTCTCGGTTCTCGGGACCGTCAGGGCGGCTCGCGGACTGCCGGTCGGTTAGCGTGAGGTCGCCACTTCCCCGCTGACGGAGGCCCTAACCCGTGGCCAACCCCTACGTGCAGGTGCTGCGGACCCCGCACGCCTGGCCGATGGTCCTGGCGGCCTTCATCGGCCGGCTCCCGCTGTCCATGGTGGGCCTGGGCTGCGTGCTCCTGGTGGCCTCGGAAACCGGTTCCTACGGCCTCGGCGGTGCGGTCGCCGCTGCGGGTGCGGTCACCACCGCCCTCGCCGGGCCCGTTCTCGGGCGCTGGGCCGACAGTCACGGGCAGCGGCGGGTGCTGCTCCCCGTCCTCGCCGTCTTCGTGGTCTCGGGTGTCACGTTCCTGTTCGCCGTGAAGGACGACTGGCCGCTGGTGGTCGTCTTCGCCTCCGCCGGGCTGGCCGGCGCGTGCATCCCGCCCGTGTCGTCGATGATCCGTGTCCGCTGGACGCACCTCCTGCGTGGCAGTTCCCGGCTGCCCACGGCCCTGGCCATGGAGTCGGTGGTCGACGAGTTCGTCTTCATCGTCGGCCCGGTCCTGGTGACCTTCCTGTCCACGACCGGCCATGCCACCTCCGGGGTGGTCACCGCCTTCACCCTCGCCGCCGTCGGCAGCCTGCTGTTCGCCGCGCAGCGCCGTACCGAGCCGCCTCCCGCGCCCCATGGTCACCGCAACGGCCCCTCCGCCATGCGCACCGCCGGTCTGCGCGTGCTCTTCGTGGTGGGCGCCGCCGTGGGTGCGATCCTGGGCGCCCTGGAGATCGCGCTGGTCGCCTTCGCCGACGCGCAGCACGCCAAGTCCCTGTCGGGCGTGCTCATCGCCGGGCTGGCCGTGGGCTCGATGGTCAGCGGCATCGGCTGGGGAACGGTCCACTGGCGGCTGCCGCTGCGGCGCCGGCTGGCCGGCGCCCTCGTGCTGCTGACCCTGCTCAGCGTGCCCTTGGCGCTCGTGCGGGACGTCTGGCTGATGCTGCCGTTCGTCGTCCTCGCCGGGATCTCGCTGTCGCCGTCGCTGATCAGCTCCTTCACGCTCGCCGAACTGCTCGTGCCACGCGCGGCCGTGACCGAGGCATTCACCTGGATCGGCACGGCCCTCGGCCTGGGGGTGGCCGTCGGCGCCTCGGTCGCGGGCAAGATCGTCGACGTCTGGGGGGCGAACGCGTCCTTCCTGGTCGCCACCATCGCGGCGGGCGTCGGGGCTGTCGTCGTGGTGCTGTGCCAGCGGCTGCTGATCGTGCCCGCGGAGCATGTCGGCGCCACGGTGCTGGCCGGTCAGCGAAAGACCTACTAAGCCGATCGGGTTTGACGGGATTGCCGTTCCGATGATTGAGTGACGGCATGTCCTTCGCCGTCCCGCTGCATCGCCGGTCCGCGGTGGACCTGCTGCGCGTGGCCAGCGCGCTGTGTCCGGGTCGCTGACGTCCCCCAGCCCCTGACATTCCCGGCCGCCCCGCGGCCGAAGCCCCGAAGGACGCACGATGACCGCGACGCTCCGACCCGCCACCCTGTCTTCACACCCGCCGACCCCGACCGCACCGAGCCGTCCCTCGACCGGGAACGCCGCGGTCGCGATCACGCTCGCCCTGCGTCCCGACTTCTGGCGGCCCCTCGTCCGCTATCAGGAGGAGACGCGATGGACCCGGCTCCTCGAGGACCGCCTTCTCGAGGACGTGCTGGACCCCTCGCTGCACGAGGACCTGGCCGGCGCGCAGGTGTGGCTGCTCTCCTGGCTCCCCGGCCAGGGCACCGCCCTGCACGACCACGGCCGCTCCGCCGGCGCACTCGCCGTCGCCCATGGAGTGCTGAACGAGCGCGTGGTCGGGGCGGGCAGGGGCGGACGCCGTCCGCGGGAGGCCGCCGGCGACCTGGGCGTCGGGCGGGTCCGGTACTTCGGGCCCCGCTACGTCCACCAGGTGCGCAACGCCGGCGCCGAACCAGCTGTCAGCGTGCACGTGTACGCCCCGCGCCTGACGGTCATGAACACGTACCGGGTCGAGAACCAGCGGCTCGAGCACATCGGTACGGAGCAGGCAGGGGTGGACTGGTGAGGGCACCGACGCGGCCGGCGGGGGCCAGGACGATCGAGGAGCTGCTCGGCGACGCGCGCAGCCGCATCGGCCGGCTGACCCCCGACGAGGCGGCTGCCCGGGTCGCTGCCGGCGCCCTGCTCGTCGACACCCGACCTGCGACCCAACGGGCCAGGGATGGCTCGGTACCGGGCGCGCTGGTCGTCGAGCGCAACGTGCTGGAGTGGCGGTTCGATCCGTGCAGCCACGCCCGGTTGCCCCAGGCGACCGGCTATGACGTCGAGATCATCATCCTCTGCTCGGAGGGTTACAGCTCGAGCCTGGCGGCGGACAGCCTGCGGGCGCTCGGGCTGGCCCGGACCACCGACGTCATCGGCGGCTTCGACGCCTGGGCGGCGGCCGGGCTCCCGGTCGTCCGCGGCACCGGCAACCCCTGACCCGCACCCGGCCCGCGCCGTCCGACGGAGGGACGGCGCGGGTCGGGTGCGCTTCCGGATGGAATGCTCCGGCGGTGACCCGTCCCCGCCCCGCCGCCGGTGGAGGGCGGCGGCTCGGCGTCGCCCCAGCGAGGCTCGGCCGGTGGCTGGACGGTGTCGCCGACCGGCACGGTCCCTTCACCGAGGTGGCGGCGACCGACGGCGACGTGGCGATCACCTGCGCGGACACCACGCGGCTGGTCCTCCGGGCCCCGTTCGGGTGGGAGCCGGGGCCGGTCCTGCTGAGGAGTTTCCTCCTCTCCGCCCAGCAGCCGCGCCGCGCCGCCGTGCTGCTCGTCCGCCGCGGCCGCTGGGCTGTGGGGGTGTTCGACGGGGACCGATTGGTGGTCTCGAAGGTGGACGCCCGGCAGGTCCAGGGGCGGACGGCGGCCGGCGGCTGGTCGCAGCAGCGGTTCGCCCGGCGCCGGGGCCACCAGACCGACGCCGTCGTGGACCATGCCGTCGAGACCGCCGTCCGGGTGCTCCTGCCGCACGCGGGCTCGGTGGACGGCCTGTTCACCGGCGGTGACCGGGGGCTGGTGGACACCGTCCTGACCGATCCCCGGCTCCGCTCGCTGGCCGCGCTGCGCCGCGAGCCGGCCCTCGACGTCGGGGAGCCGACCAAGGCGGTGCTGCTGGAGACGCCGCGGCTCTTCCGAGCGGTCGACGTGCACATCGTCGAGCCGGGGGAGAGGGCGTAACGTCCTTCGACCGTGTCTCACTCCACCGTTCCCGAGACCCGATCCGCCGTCCCCCCGATCCCCGATCCCGTGCTCACCGCCGAGCGCGCCCATCTGGTTCGGGCGGCCGACTGCCTGACCGAGATGCGCACCGCCGCGTCCGCCGCCACCGACGCCGGCGTCGATGCCTGGGCCTCCGAGCGGCTCGGCGCCGCCCGCGCCGCACGACTGCTCGCCCTGGCCGCCGACCCCCACGTGCCCGCCTTCTTCGGACGGACCGACAGCCGGCTCGTCGACGGTGCGGGGGAGACGTTCCACATCGGTCGGCGGCACGTCCGCGACGCCGCGGGCGATCCCGTCGTCATCGACTGGCGGGCGCCCATGAGCCGGGCGTTCTACCAGGCCACCGCCGCCGCTCCGCAGAGCTTGGTGCGCCGCCGGCGCTTCGGCTTCTCGGGCGGCGAGCTCACCAGCTACGAGGACGAGCCGCTCGACGGCCGGGGCGTCTCCGACGACGACGGCCCGAGCGCTCTCCTGCGGGCCGAGATCGAGCGTCCCCGAAGCGGGCCGATGCGCGACATCGTCGCCACCATCCAGCCCGACCAGGACGACATCGTCCGCGCCCCGTTGAGGGAGTCGATCTGCGTCCAGGGAGCGCCGGGCACGGGCAAGACCGCCGTCGGGCTGCACCGGGCCGCCTACCTGCTCTACACGTACGCGGGCCAGCTCGCACGGTCCGGCGTCCTCGTCGTAGGTCCCAATCGGACCTTCCTGCGCTACATCGAGCAGGTGCTGCCGACCCTCGGTGAGGTCGACATCGTCCAGACCACGGTCGCCGACCTGACCGGACGGGTGACGGTGCGGGCGGTGGAACCGCCGGAGGTGGCCGTCCTCAAGGGCGACGCCCGCATGGCGGAGGTGCTGCGCCGGGCCGTGTGGGGCGGGATCACCAAGCCCTCCGACTCGTTGCAGGTGCCGTTGGCCGGGCGGCGTTACCGGGTGCCGGTCGAGCGGCTCAAGCGCTACGTCGACGACCTGCGCCGCCGCGCCCGCGCCGCGGACGACCAGCAGGTGCTGCACTACGCCGCCGGCCGGGAGCGGCTGGCCCTGCTCGTGGCGGAGGACGCGCGCCGGCAGAAGGAGGAGGCCGGGGGCAGCCCCACGGACGCCGAGACCCGCCGGACCGCGCGCAGCGCGGAGGTCCGGGGCTTCTGCGACGCGGTCTGGCCGGCCGTCGACGCCCCGGCCCTGGTCTGTGCGCTCCTCACCGATGCCGCCCTCCTGGCCCGGGCGGCCGCCGGGATCCTGGACGACGGCCAGCAGGCGCTGGTGCGCTGGCCGCAGGCGCCCCGGTCGGTCCGGACTGCACCCTGGACCGACGCCGACGCGGTGCTCGTCGACGAGGTGGCCGGGCTGCTGGAGCGGACCGCCGGCTACGGGCACGTGGTGGTCGACGAGGCGCAGGACCTCTCGCCGATGGAGTGCCGCGCCGTGGCCCGGCGGCTGGCGGCCGGTTCGCTCACCGTCCTCGGCGACCTCGCGCAGGCGACGAGCCCGTGGGCGACCGCGGACTGGGCCGAGACCCTGGCCGGCCTGGGGCGCCCGGGCACCGTCGTCCGGCCGCTGACCCGTGGCTACCGGGTGCCGGGTGAGGTGCTCGACTTCGCCAACCGACTGCTGCCGCTCATCGCCCCTGGCCTGCCGGCGGCGACCGCCGTGCGTTCCGAGCCCGGGTCGCTCAGCGTGCGACCGGTCTGCTCGCTCGGCGGCCCGCTGGTCGAGGTCCTCACCGAGCTCGCCGCGTCGCCCGGTTCGATCGGCGTGGTCTGTGCCGATGCCGCGGTCGACGACCTCGTCGCCCTGCTCACTCGCGCGGGTATCGCGACGGCGGCGCTGACGGAGGACGGCGAGCAGGCGGCTGCGGTGGCCGTGGTTCCGGCGGCCCTGGCCAAGGGTCTCGAGTTCGACGCCGTGGTCGTGGTCGACCCGGCGGCGATCGTGGCCGCCGAACCGCGCGGGCTGAACCGGCTCTACGTCGTCCTCACCCGGGCGGTGAGCACTCTGGTGGTCCTGCACCGGGGCGATCTGCCGGAGCCGCTGTCCGGCGGGCCAGCAGCTCGTCCAGCGACTGGGTGAGCAACCAGCCGACGAGCACGACCAGGTGGAGCAGGAACAGCCAGAACCCGACCGCCGCGACCCCGCCGACCACGGTGAGGCCCCCGAAAGGGGCGCCGAGGTCCAGCGGCAGGGAGAGGAAGAAGACGAAGCCCTGCAGGAAACCGGACACGCAGGCGGCGGTGAACGCGGCGCCCGCGATGAGCGCCGGCCAGCGCACCTGCCCGCCGCCGACCACCCGGAAGCCCCAGGCGAGTGGCACGGTCAGGGCCGCCAGCACCGAGTAGAACCCGAGGGCCACCCGACCGACGGCGGCTCCGGCGCCTCCCGTGGCGGCCAGGTCCGCCATCTCCCGCGCGGCCAGCAGCAGCGGGTAGAGGAGCACCGGGGTCGCCAGCAGCAGGGGCAGCACGGCCAGCCGCCCCCGCCAGGCGGTCGCGCCCTCGGGTCGGCCGCCGAACCGCAGCAGCGCCCGGCGCAGCCCCTCGCCGTACAGCGACATCGGCACCAGGGCCAGCACGCCACCCCACAGCGAGAGCGCCACCCCGGCGTCGACCAGGCGGGCGAGCGCGTCGGGTGCCCCCAGGTCGGAGGGCAGCAGGCCGGCCAGCTGGATGCCCAGCGTGCGGACCCCCTCCGGGGAGGTGAGCCGGGCGGTCAGGGAGAAGGCGAGCACGAGGAGCGGCACCACCGCGATGCCGGCGTAGAAGGTCAGCCCGGCGGCGATCAGCGCGAGGTCGCGGCCGACGAGGCGCCGTCGCACGCCGGCGAGCAGCTCCCCGGCGGCGCCGCGCACCCGTTCCGCCGAACTCAGACCGCGTCGAGCAGGTGGCGGGCGGCCGCGAACCCGCCCAGGCCGCTGACCGCGCCACCCCGGACGGTTCCGCCGGAGGATGCCGAGACGATCCGCGGATGGTCGGTGGTCACGCCCCAGGTGCCCACCTGGTCCGCGCTCCCCGCGACCGGCCACGACAGATCGCCGTGGAAGATGTGGCCGCCGGGCATGGCGAGCGACGCCTCGATGTCCAGCGGGGAGGCGGCCTGCAGGCACGGTCGGCCGGAGGCGTCGCGGGCCAGGCAGTCCAGGAGCGGTTCCTCCAGGTGCGCGTCGAGCTGCGCGACGACCCGCCGGACCGCTTCGGTCCGCATGCCCTCGGGGTCGCGGCGGAACAGTTCGGCCGGCGTGTGCAGGCCGAACAGGGTGAGCGTGTGCCGGCCGGTCGCGCGCTCGACGGGCCCGAGGATCGACGGGTCGGACAGGGAGTGGCAGTAGGCCTCGAACGGGATGACGTCGGGCAGCCGCCCGGCGGAGGCCTGCGCGTAGGCGGTGTCCAGCCGGTCCGCGTCCTCGTCGACGTGGAACGTGCCGGCGAACGCGGCCGCCGGGTCGGCGCCCGACCTCAGCCGTGGCAGCCGTTCCAGGACCATGTTGACCTTCAGCTGGGAGCCCGACGGCGAGGGCCCGGGATCGGCGCCGGTCAGCTGCGCCAGCACGCGCGGCGCGGCACCGACCACCACGTGCGCGGCATCGGCGGCCGCGGCGACGCCGTCCTCGTCCGTCCAGTGCACGGTGACACCGTCGGCGCGGGCATCCACCGCGGTCACGGTCGCCCGGGCGACCAGTTCAGCTCCGCCGCGGCGGGCGGCCGCCGCCATGGCTCCGCTCACGGCGCCCATGCCCCCGACCGGCACCCGCCAGCGACCCGTTCCGTTGCCGATCAGGTGGTAGAGGAAGCACCGTCCGGCCAGGCCGTCGTCCGCGTGCACGTCGGCGAACGTACCGATCAGGCCGTCGGTGAGGGCGATGCCGCGGACGACGTCGTCGGAGAGGTAGTCGGCGACGACGTCGGCCAGGGGGCGCTCCCGCAGGTCCCGCCAGACCCCGGGGTCCCGGAGGCGGCCGCTCAGCTCGGCGGGGGAGAGCAGTGGCTCGGTGAGCGTGGGGGCGAGGTCCTCGGCGAGCGTCGCCAGGCGGCCGTAGAAGCGCTGCCAGCCGGCGAACTCGGCTTCGGAGCCGGTGAACTGGCGGAACGAGGTGGCGGTCGCCGGCCCCTCGTCCCGCTCCACGAGCAGACCGGTGGACCGGCCGTTCCGCACGGCGGCGGTGTAGGAGGCGACGCAGCGATCGGCCAGCCGCAGCTCCAGGCCGAGGTCCGCGGCGATGCGGTCGGGCAGGAGGCTGACCAAGTAGGAGTAGGCCGAGAGCCGGACGTCCACGCCGTCGAAGATCTGGCGGCTGACGGCAGCGCCGCCCATCTGGGCCAGGCGCTCGAGCACGAGGACCGACTGCCCGGCCCGGGCGAGGTAGGCCGCCGCCACCAGCCCGTTGTGGCCACCGCCGACCACCACGGCGTCGTACCTGCTCTGCATCACGGGGGTCCGGCTCACCGGCGGACGGTATCGGCCACGGCCTCTGCCTGCAGCGGGGGTCGTGCGTCAGCCCACGCCGTCGTTCGTCCCGGTCTCCTGGCAGCTCGCGTCGTGCGGATTGCTGGCGTCCGTGGAACTGGAGTCGCAGTTGGTCTCGCCCCGCTGCAGGTCGGTGTTGTCCCCGCAGGCGACCAGCGAGCCCAGGACGGCCAGGAGGATGAGCGGCTTCTTGAGGTCCATGTACCTGTACTGAACGGGAAACCGCCGGCTGAAACGACGTCGTGCCGCAGCGGCGGCGAGGACAGCTGCGATCGGGGCGGTACTGCGCAGAGTCACGACTTCGTAACAGGCCCGCTACCACCCGTTCCGCGCAAGGGCGCTGGGGCGGTTGGGGCAAAGACCACAAATTACATCTTTGTCATTGTCATGAGGGCGTCGCGGCCCTTACGGTCGGTGTGTTCGTCGGGGCTTTCAGTCACTGCTCGAGTGGCCCCCGCCGGACGCCGTCGAGCCGGGCGTCCCGCACCGCGGGCGCCGGGCCGGGGACCCACCGCAGCATGGGGTGTAGCGCGGACGGATCGTTCCGTCCCGCCGGGCGAACTCCCGCCCGAACCCGTCAGCTAACCCGGTAGGCGGCTCGTGGAAGAGAAACGGAGAGCCGCCGCTCATGGCGACCCCTTCCGACGTGGCCCTGCGCCCGTCCGCCCGCCGCCCGCTCGTTGTCCGGCGGGGAACCCTCGCCCTGGCCGCGGTGCTCGGCCTGCTCCTCCCGGCGGTTCCTGCGCAGGCGGTCCCGAGCACGTCGGCAGAGGTCGCTGAGCTGGTTGCCGCCCGCGGACACGACCTCGAGGCGCTGGCCGAGGAGTTCAACGAGGCCCGCGAGACGCTCGCCGCCCAGACGAAGGCCGCCCAGGATGCGGCGATCGCGCTGCAGCAGGCGCAGGCAGGGCTGGCCACCGCCCAGCAGCACGTCGTCGGCATCGCCCGCGCCGCCTACACCGGCGAGGGGCAGGGGTCGCTGCGCGCGTTGCTGACCAGCGAGTCCGTCGACGACTTCGTCGACCGCGTGACGACCCTCCAGACAATCGCGGGCCACCAGAACGGCATCGTCGACCAGGCCGCCACAGCCAACGTCGCCGCCGCGCAGGCGCAGGCGGTCGCCGCCAAGTCCGCCGCGGACGCGCAGGCACAGTTCGACGAGGTCTCGGCGCAGCAGGCCGATCTCGAGGCGCAGATCGCGGAGTACCAGGCCGTCTACGACCGACTCAGCGCCCAGGAGCAGGCGGCGGTCACGGCATCGCCCCACGAGGAGCGTGCCAGCCGTGCGGAGCGCACCGAGGTCCCGGTCGCCAGTGGCCCCATCGTCGCGAACAGCCAGGCGGCGCAGATCGCGGTGGACACGGCCATGGCGCAGCGCGGCAAGCCCTATGTCTGGGCCGCTGCCGGCCCGGGTTCCTTCGACTGCTCCGGCCTGGTGCAGTACGCCTACGCCGCGGCCGGCATCAGCCTTCCGCACTCGAGCCGGATGCAGGCGGTCGTCGGCCAAGCAGTGTCGCGCGACGAGCTCCAGCCCGGTGACCTGGTCGCCTTCTACAGCCCGATCAGTCACATCGGGATCTACATCGGCGACGGCCAGATGGTGCACGCGCCGTCGTCGGGCGACGTCGTCAAGGTCAGCCCGATCGACCGCATCGGCGGCATCACCGCGATGACCCGCATCGCCGGCTGAGCCGCCGTCCGCCCGCTTCGGAGCCCCGACCGCCTCGCGCGGCCGGGGCTCCGTCGTCTCGGGGAGTGGCGGGTGTCGCCGCTGCGTGAACACGGCTCTGGAACCGGCGCGGCCAATCGCACGGTCCGGGAGGCGGTATGGCGCAGGCGTGGAGCGGGATGTGGGCTGGCTCCCCCCTTCGCCCCTTCGCCACTTCGCCGCCGAGCCGACCGGCCTCGCCCCAGTCGGGAGCTGGGGTTTCCTCGGCGGCGGTCAGCGGTGCGGCGGTCAGCGGTCCGGCGACGGGGTGACCTCCTGCAGGAGTCCCCAGACGAACGACGTCCGGAGGCCGCCGGGCAGCAGCACCTCCCAGCGCGTGACGACTCCCGGGTCGACGCTCTCGGCGCCGGGCAACCCGACGACGTCGTCGAGCACGTGCTGCCAGATCCGCAGGTCGCCGGCCGACGCCGGCGGAACCGGTGACCCGGGCGCCCGCACCAGCTGTTCGTGCAGCACCGAGCCCCCGGGTCCGCTGACCACCTCCCACCGCAGGTGTGGCCACAGCGGTAGTGGCCAGCGGCGGACCTGGACGGGAAGGTCGCCGAACCAGCGTTCCTGGCGTTGCTCGGGCGGCCCCAATACCGCTCCCCGCAGGGCCAGACCGCGGGGTCCCCGGGGGGAGTGCTGCAGCGCCTGCCATCGGGTGTGCGCCGCATGCGCCTCCGCCCGGTCGGCGCCGACGCGCGGCAGCGCCTCGGCCACCAGGTCGGGCCGGACGTCGGCCATGCGCCGCAGCAGGACGAGGCAGAACTCCCGTCCGGCCAGCCCCTGCACGCCCTCGACCCTGCCACGACGCGCTCGTGCCGATCAGCCCGGCCACCGTCACCGGGACCGCCGACGGTTCGGTCACCTCCGCGTTCCGCCGGCGGGATCGGCCGAGGATGCGCTGCCGCCCCTCGCCGCCTGATCTGCGGCTCCGGCAGGTGGCTCGATACGGTGCCAGACATGGCCGACCCCGTGCTGCCGACCACCGCCCGAGTCCTTCTCGCGCGCGCGGCGCGCGCCCAGCGGGACGGGCGCGCACCCAGCCTCGTCGCCGGCATCGTCCGGAACGGCGTACTGGCCTGGTCGGCTGCCCGCGGCGAGGTGCCCGAGCCGCACACCGACGTGCAGTACCGGCTGGGCTCGATCAGCAAGACGGTCACTGCCGTCGTCGTTCTGCGGCTCCGCGACGAGGGTCGACTGGGCCTGGACGACCCCCTCGAGCTGCACCTGCCCGGGACCCCCTTCGGGGACCGCACCATCGGGCAGCTGCTCTCCCATCTCGCCGGCGCGTCCGCCGAGAGCCCCGGTGGGTGGTGGGAGCGCACCCCGGGCGGGTCGCTGGAGGAGCTCGGGCTCGGTCAGGACGACGTCGTCCTGGGGGCAGCGCGGCGCTTCCACTACTCCAACCTCGGCTTCGGGCTCCTCGGCGAGCTGGTCGCGCGGGCCCGCGGAACGTCGTGGGACGACGCCGTGGCGGCCGAGGTGCTGCGGCCCCTCGGCATGACCCGCACCAGCCCCCGCCCGGTCGCAGCCGCGGCGGCCGGGCAGGCGGTGCACCCGTGGGCCGACGTGGTGCTGCCGGAGCCCGAGCACCACGCCGGTGTGATGGCCGCCGCGGGCCAGCTGTGGGCGACGTTGGCCGACCTCGGCCGGTTCGCCGCCTTTCTGCTGGGTGACACCGGCGGCGTGCTCGACCCGGGCACGCTCGAGGAGATGACCGAACCGGCGGCGGTCGACTCGTCGGCGACCGGCTGGTCGGCCTACGGGCTGGGCCTGCAGGTGGTCCGGCTCGACGGCCGAACCTACGTCGGGCACGGCGGCTCCATGCCCGGCTTCCTCGCCGGCGTCTTCGTCGACCGGGAGGAGGGAACGGGCGCGGTCTCCCTCGCCAACAGCACCGCCGGCGTGGACCCGGTGGTCTTCGGTCTGCTCGCCGACCTGCGCGCGCACGAGCCGCGGATCGTCGAGCCGTGGGCGCCCTCGCCGTCCCCGGTGCCGCTGGACCGGCTCGGCGTCTGGTTCTGGGGTCCTTCGCCGTACGTGCTCCGCGCCGTCGGCGGCGGACGGCTGCACCTCGGCCCGCTTCCCGGCCGCAACGGCCGGGCCAGTCGCTTCGAGCCCCGGGACGACGGCACGTGGGTAGGGCGGGACGGCTACTTCGCCGGTGAGACGTTGCGGATCGCCGAGGACCACCTCAACCTCGACACGTTCATCTTCACGCGCAGGCCCTACGACCCGGCCGCGCCGGTACCCGGTGGGGTGCACGAGCGAGGCTGGACGGGGAGGTAGGAGAACCGCCCCGCGCCCCGGGCCGGCGAAGGGTGCGGAGGACGGGCGCCCTCACCGGTCGAAGGCGTCCATCGTCGTCTTGACCACGACGCCGTAGACGGCGTGCGGAACGAGGTCGCTGATCCAGTCGGTCGCCGACCACGTGCGGGGATCGGTGATGCCGAGGACCGTCATCGGGCCGTTCGCCGCGACGAGGATGCCCAGGGTGGTGAGCGCCATGCCGACCGGCTTCGCCGACCGGTAGCCCGACGCGCGGGCGAGCCCGCCCACGACGCCGACGCCCACGCCGGCGACGAGCCCGACGAGCGGCCCGAGACCCTGGGTGCGGTTCTCGCGGGTCTCCTCGTCGCCGGGGATCCTCACGTGCGCCTTCTCGGCCAGCGTCTTCACCGTCTGCTCGGGTGTGGAACTGCTGCCACGACCACGCACGGCCATGTCGATGTAGGTGACGGCGTTGAGTGCGGTGCTCGCCGCGGCACCGGCGGCCGCGCCGCGCCACAGCCAGCCCGCCGTGCTGATTGCGCGCCTGCCCTTGCCGAACGTCCCCAGCGGGGTCCTGGTCGCCATGGTTGCGCCCCTACCCGGCCCCTCCCTGTCCAACCGGCTCGGCGCAGGGGCTGTGCCCGATGCCCGCTGGTCGGTCGTCGGCCGCGGCGACTCCGCTCGATCCCCGCCTGCCCGGGCCATCCCGTCCGGGAGCCTGCGGGGGGAGCGGCGTGACGCTCAGTCGCCGGATCGGTCCCCGGCGGCCCGCTCCAGCAACGGTTCCAGCCGGTGGTCGACGAAGCGCCGCAAGGCCAGCGCCGTGTCGATGCGCTGCACCCCGGGGATGGCCAGCACCTGCTCGGTGATCCGCCACAGGTGGTCGGCATCGGTGGCGACCACCTGGACGAGCAGGTCGGCGGCGCCGGAGAGGCCGGTCACCTCGAGCACCTCCGGTATGTGCGCCAACGCATCGCCGACCTCGGCGAGCCCTCGCTGGACGACCTGGACGCTCATGTAGGCCCCGAGGCGGTAACCGAGCGACTCGGGCCGCACCCGCCGGTCCAGCGGCGCCAGGGCCCCGTTCCCCTCGAGCCGGGTCAGGCGGGCCTGCACCGTGTTCCGGGCCAGTCCGAGGCGCTGGGACAGTGCCATGACACTCGCCCGGGGATCGTGCGCCAGGGCGAGCAGTAACCGGGCGTCGGTGGCGTCCACATCGGGCACGCTGCTCAGTCTGACATGCAAGGACGTCCTAGTACTGGTTCTTCTGCGCAATCATCGCGAGGGAGCTTGCGCAGATCGACGCCGGGATGGTCTTGTCCACCGACGGGGTGATCGTGTCACCATGTGTGAGTGACGCCACACCCCGGTGCCACAGACGTCCACCACCGCGGACGGCCGGCGACCCCGGTGCTGCGGAGACGGCGAGGAGAGTGCAGTGCGCGAGCGTGCGAGTGGACCAGAAGGCACGGCACCGGCAGTTCCGAGGTCGGCCAGCGCCGGTGAGGTGACCGCGTGACCGCGTTGGACAACGCCACCGAGGTGGTCGACCCCGTACCGGGGGCCGGCGCCCCCCACCTGCCGCAGCAGCCCGAGCTGATCCAGCTGCTCACGCCGGAGGGCGAGCGGGTCGAGGACCCCGGCTACTCCGTCGAGCTGTCCGACGACGAGCTGCGCGGGCTCTACCGGGACCTTGCGCTGGTGCGCCGCTGGGACATCGAGGCCACCGCACTGCAGCGCCAGGGCGAGCTGGGCATCTGGGCCTCACTGCTCGGGCAGGAGGCCGCCCAGGTCGGCGCCGGCCGCGCCCTGCAGCCCGCCGACATGGCCTTCCCCACCTACCGCGAGCACGGCGTCGCGTGGACCCGCGGAGTCGATCCGCTGCACGTCATGGCGCTGTTCCGCGGCGTCGACAACGGCGGCTGGGATCCGGTCGCGACCGGCTTCAACCTGTACACGATCGTGATCGGCGCCCAGTGCCTGCACGCCACCGGCTACGCGATGGGCGTCCAGCGCGACGGTGCGCAATCCGCGGTGCTGGCCTTCCTCGGTGACGGCGCGACCAGCCAGGGCGAGGTCAACGAGGCGATGATCTGGGCCGCGAGCTTCGCGGCCCCGGTCGTGTTCTTCTGCCAGAACAACCAGTACGCGATCAGCGTGCCGATCGAGCGCCAGGCCCGGGGGCCCCTCTACCAGCGTGCCGCCGGCTTCGGCTTCCCCGGGGTCCGGGTCGACGGCAACGACGTCCTCGCCGTCCTGGCCGTCACCCGCGCTGCCCTGCAGGCCGCGCGCGAAGGCCAGGGGCCCACGTTCATCGAGGCGTTCACCTACCGGATGGGGGCGCACACCACCTCCGACGATCCCACCCGGTACCGGTTGGCCAGCGAGCTGGAGGAGTGGAAGCTGCGCGACCCGATCGCCCGGCTCAAGGCATACCTGTCGCGCAGCGGGATCGCCGACGCGGCGTTCTTCGACTCGGTGGACGCCGAGGGCGACGAGCTGGCCGTCCGCATCCGCAGCGGCACGGTGGGCATGCCCGACCCGGCGCCGACGGAGATGTTCGACCACGTCTACGCCGAGCAGACGCCGGACCTGTCGGCCCAGCGGGCGGAGTTCGTCGAGTACCACGCCGGCTTCGAGGGGGACGAGTGACCGAGACCCTGACCCTCGGCAAGGCGCTCAACCTGGGTCTGCGCCGGGCGATGGAGGACGACGCCAAGGTCGTGCTGATGGGTGAGGACATCGGCAGGCTCGGGGGGGTCTTCCGGATCACCGACGGTCTGCAGAAGGACTTCGGCGACGACCGGGTCGTCGACACGCCGCTGGCCGAGGCCGGGATCCTCGGCACCGCCGTCGGCCTGGCCATGCGCGGCTACCGGCCGGTGTGCGAGATCCAGTTCGACGGGTTCGTCTTTCCGGCCTACAACCAGATCGTCACCCAGGTGGCCAAGATCCACGCACGCTCGAAGGGCTCGCTGCCCATGCCGATCGTGATCCGCATTCCCTTCGGTGGCGGGATCGGCGCGGTCGAGCACCACAGCGAGAGCCCCGAGGCCTACTTCGCGCACACGGCGGGGCTGAAGGTCGTCGCGGTGAGCAACCCGGTCGACGCGTACTGGGGCATCCAGCAGGCCGTCGCCCACCCCGACCCGATCGTCTTCCTGGAGCCCAAGCGGCGGTACTGGGAGAAGGCGCCGGTCGATCGCGACGCGACGCCGGACCCGCTGTTCCGCTCCCGGGTGGTCCGTGGAGGGGACGACGTCACGGTCCTGGCCTACGGCCCGATGGTGAAGACGGCGCTGCAGGCCGCGGATGCCGCGGCCGAGGAGGGGCGCAGTCTCGAGGTGATCGACCTGCGCACGGTCTCCCCGCTCGACTTGGACCCGGTCTATGACTCCGTTCGCCGCACGGGACGCTGCGTCGTCGTCCACGAGGCCCCCGTGACCTTGGGCCTCGGGGCCGAGATCGCGGCTCGGGTGACCGAGACCTGTTTCCACTCCCTGGAGGCACCGGTCCTGCGGGTGGGTGGATACGACACGCCGTATCCACCGTCCAAGCTGGAAGAGGAGTACCTGCCCGACCTGGACCGGGTGCTCGACGCCGTCGACCGCT
>JAOPWJ010000187.1 GCA_025965715.1 Blastococcus sp.
GCGAGGCGTTGGGGTAGTTCATGTGGGGGTAGTTCTCGCAGATGTCGACGCCGATGATGTCGACGCCTTCCCGCGCCAGGCGCACCGCGTGGGCGCGGCCCTGACCGCGGGCGACACCGGTGATGAAGGCGACGCGGCCTTCGAGTGACTTCGCCATGAGGATCTCCTTGCTGGTCGAGTGGTCCGAGGATCCGGAAGGGTGGGGGTGCGGTTCAGTGACCCGCGGCCTCGAGGGCGTCGAGGATCTGGCGGGGCCCGAGCGGCGTGCCGCGGAGCTCGACCCCGAGCGGCGCGAGCGCGTCGGCGACGGCGTTGAAGATCGCGGGAGGCGAGGCGACCGCGCCGCCCTCCCCCACGCCCTTCACGTTCAGGGCGTTGGTCGTGCCGGACTGGATGTGCCCGTACTCGATGTCGGGCACCTCGGCCGCCGTGGGGAGGAGATAGTCGACGAAGCTGCCGGTCAGCGGGTTGCCGACGTCGTCGTAGACGAAGCTCTCGTAGAGCACGCCTCCGATGCCCTGGACGACGCCGCCGGCGACCTGGCCCTCGACGACCTTCGGATTGATCATCTGCCCGCAGTCCTCGCTCACCACGTAGCGCAGGATCGCCACCTGGCCGGTGTCGGGATCGACCTCGACCGTGCAGATGTGGCAGGCGTTGACGAAGGTCATCATCGGAGCGGTGAACCGGGTGTAGGCCTCGACGCCGGCCCGCAGGTCCGGCGGCAGCATCGCCGTCCCCTGGTAGGCCATCGTGGCGACCTGCTCGAAGGTGACCGCCGCCTGCGGCACCCCCTTGACCCCCACCCGGCCGTCGGCGATGTCGAGGTCGTCCGGTGAGGCCTCGAGCATGTGCGCCGCGATCCGGAGGATCTTCTCGCGGACCTCCATCGACACCTCGCGGGTGACGTTGCCGTAGAGGACCGCCGAACGGCTGCCCTGCGTTCCGGCGCCATAGGGGGTCATGGCCGTGTCGCCCTGGGTCACGGTGATCTGGTCGATGTGGCAGCCGAGGTACTCGGCGGCGACCTGCCGCATCGTCGTCTCGACGCTCATCCCGGTGCTGGAGCTGCCGAGCACCAGGTTGAAGGTGCCGGTGCCCTCCATCTTCAGGACCGCGCCCTCGGTGGACAGCGCGCCGAAAGCGATGGCGGAGGGCTCGACACAGAGGCTGATGCCGATGCCGAGCAGCCGTCCCTCCGCGCGCGCTGCTTCCTGCTGGGCCCGGAAGCCGTCGTAGTCGATCAGTTCCGCGGCCTGCTCCAGCGTCTCTGCAGGGGTCACGCCCGTGTAGACCAGCCCGGTCGGCAGCTGGTACGGCAGCTGCGAGCTCTGGATGACGTTGCGCCGGCGGAGCTCGAGCGGGTCGATCCCGGTCCGCCTCGCCACCACGTCCACGATCTGCTCGGGGACGACGGTCTCCATCAGGAACGGACCGCGGTAGGGAGCGCGCCCGGTGGTGTTGGTGAAGACGGCGTCGCCGGAGAAGCCGATGGCCGGCACGGTGTACGGGCCGGGGAGGCACATGCCCACCAGCGCGGCGGCGCTGCCCGAGCCGGCGAAGGGATAGGCCCCGACGTTCTCGACCAGCTCCGCGCGGAAGGCGAGGAACGTGCCGTCCGCGTCGACGGCGACGTCCATCGACATCCGGTCGTCACGGGCCGACGAGGCCGCGATCAGGTTCTCCCGCCGGTCCTCGACGAACTTGACCGGTACGCCGAGCAGCTTGCTGGCCAGGACGACGGCCCACTCGTCGCGCAGGGCGAAGACCTTCTGCCCGAACCCGCCGCCGACATCGGGGGTGCGGACCCGGACCCGGCTCTCCGGGATGCCGAGCAGGCGCGAGAAGAACGCCCGCAGCTCGTGCGCGCTCTGCGTCGCCGCCCAGAGGTCGAGCTCCTGGCTGAAGGGATCCCACTGCGCCAGCAGACCGCGGGTCTCCATCGGGACCGGCAGGTAGCGGTGCTGGACGAAGGTCTCGCTCACCACGGTGGCCGCGGCGTCGAAGATCTCCTGCAGGCCGGGGACGTCGGCCTTCGGAATGGTCGACGCGACGTTCGTGCCGAGCTCGGGATGGACGAGGGCGGTGCCCTCTGCGCGCGCGGCGTCGACGTCGAGGACCGGGTCGTCGGCCTCCACCTCGAGCTCGACGAGGTCCACGCCGTCCTCGGCGATGTACCGCGAGTCGGCCAGGACGATCGCCACCGGGTCGCCGACGAAACGCACGTCGCCCTCGGCCAGGCAGAACTTCGGCGCGTAGACCGCGTCCTTGCCGGCCATGCTCCACCACGTCTCGTGGACGAGCGGATTGAGGTCGGCGGCCGTGAACACCGCGCGGACGCCCGGCAGCGCGAGCGCCGCCTCGCTGTCGACGCGCACGATCCGGCCGCGCGCGACGTCGCTCCGGACGAAAGCGGCGTGCAGCATGCCGGGGACGACGATGTCGTCGAGGTAGCGCCCGCGCCCGGCCAGGAGACGGGGGTCCTCCTTGCGCGGCACCGACTGACCCATCCAGCGGCCCGCCGCACCGGCCAGGCTGGGCGCGGCGGGGCCCGCAGCGTCCGCGACCGCCGTCACGCCGGCACCTCCATGCTGCCCGTGGAGTTGGCGTCGGCCCGGCCGCACGCACGGCGGACGGCGTTGACGATCCCCTGGTACCCGGTACACCGGCAGAGGTTCCCCGAGAGGGCGTGGCGGATCTCGTCGTCGTCGGGCACCGGGATCTCCTCGAGCAGTGCCGTCGTCGAGACGACGAAACCGGGGGTGCAGAAACCGCACTGCAGGCCGTGCTCGGCGCGGAAGGCCTCCTGCACCGGGGTCAGCGTTCCGTCGGGGCCGGTGAGCCCTTCGACGGTGGTGACCTCGTGGCCGGCGGCCTGGACGGCGAACACCAGACAGGACCGGACGGTCCGGCCGTCCAACAGCACCGTGCAGGCGCCGCACACGCCGTGCTCGCAGCCCACGTGGGTGCCGGTCAGCGCGCAGTCCTGCCGGATGTAGTCCGCGAGGGTCTTCCGCGGCTCCACGACGGCGCTGCGCTGCGCCCCGTTCACCGTCACCGTGACGGTCGTGTGGCCCTCAGGCACCGGTTGCCTCCTTGATCGCGTTCGTGATGGCCCGCTGTGCGAGCGCCCTGCTCATCCGGACCCGCTGACCGCCGGAGGCGTGCAGGTCGTCCGGCGGTGTGAGGCCTTCGACGGCGGCCGCCGCCGCCGCGGCCGCGTCCAGGCCGTCGACAGCGGCGCCGGTGAGCGCGGTCTCGGCGGCGGGC
>JAOPWJ010000210.1 GCA_025965715.1 Blastococcus sp.
GGTGGCGGTGGCGTCGGCCGGGCGGCCTGGCGTCGGTGGCCGACGACCGCCGCGTCCGGCCGTCTGGGCCAGCTCGTGCAGGGGTTCCTGCGAGGCCGCTGACCAGGGTCGGGCGGGCCGGACGCCGGAACCTCGTACCGTCCTCGCCGTGAGCATCCCTCTGCGCCCCGGGGCCGCCCGTGCCGTTTCACGGCCGGGGCCCGATCCGCTGGCCCCACTGCTCGAGCTGTCGGGCGTCCGCGAAGCCGCTGACGGGGCCCGCACCGGGATCGACCGGCTCCTGGGTCACCGGGTGCTGCGACGTGAGTCGGCAGGGGTGAGCACCGAGTCGGCGCTGCGCGGTGCCCGGGCGTCGGCCGCCCTCGAGGGCCGGGACGTCCCCCTCGCCCACCTGCGCGCCGGATCCGTCGAGGATCCGGTGGTGCAGGGCGCCCTTCGGGTGTCGGCCGCCCTCGGCTCGATGGTGGAGACCTGGCCGCGGGCGCCGGGCCAGGTGCTCGCACGGCTGCACCTGCTCGCCGCGACCGACATCGCCGATAACGCCGCACTCGGGCGCCCCGCCCCGCATGCCGGCCCACGGCTGTCGGGGCTGTTCTCGCTGGTCACCGGCTCGACGACGGCCCCCGCCGTTGTCGTGGCGGCGCTCGTGCACGGCGAACTCGCCGCGATGGCGCCGTTCGGCACGGCGGATGGCGTCGTGGCCCGGGCGGCCGGCCGGCTCACGATGATCACCCGCGGCCTGGACACCAAGGCCGTCTCCGTGCCGGAGGTCGGGTTCGCGGAGCTCGGGCAGGAGGCCTACAGCACGGCGCTGGCGGGCTACGCATCGGGAGATCCCGACGGCGTCGCCGGCTGGATCGTGCACTGCTGCCAGGCGATCGAGCACGGTGCCCTGGAGGGCCTGGCCATCTGCGAGAGCCTGCTGCGCCGCTGAACGGTCGACCGTGGGGCCGGGTGAGGCCGGACCGTCAGCCCGGGTCCAGGGTGAGCCCCACCAGCGAGGCGAGAACGATGCCGGCCGCCCCGAAGGCCGCCGCCGGCAGCCAGGAGCCGGTGAAGGCGCCCGCGCCGGCGGCGACCACGACGACGAGCCACGGTCCGGACAACGAGACGAAGAGCCCCAGGCGGGCGCTCGGCGACCGCCGGCGCCTGCGGGGCCCAGGTCGCCGAGCGGTCCGGCCGAACACCACCGCAGCGACGCAGAGGGCCACGACGGCCAGCCAGGCGAAGACCTCGGGAAACACGACCGCAGGATGAACCACCTGCCCGCGGCGTGGACGGCGCCTCGCCGACCCCGCGTCAGGCGCCCCGGCGCCGCCTGCGGCCGGGAACGGGGCCCGGCAACTCGACGGGACCTGCCAGACCGGCCCGCAGCGCGCGGTGCCGCGCATACCAGGCCAGGCCGACGACCGCTGCGCCCACGCCCATCGCGGCCCCGGTGACGACCGGAGTCGGGGGTGCGGAGAAGCGCGACCGCATGCTGACCGGGCGGGTGAACTGGAGCACGGGCCAGCCGTGCTCCAGCGCCGCCTTGCGCAGCCCGCGGTCGGGATTGACCGCCGTCGGATGCCCGACGGCCGATAGCATCGGCAAGTCGGTGTTGGAGTCGCTGTAGGCGTAGCAGTCGGCGAGGTCGTAACCACCCTCGGCGGCGACCCGACGCATCGCCTCGGACTTGTTCTCCCCGTAGGCGTAGAAGTCGATCTCGCCGGTGTACCGGCCATCGACCGTCACCATGCGGGTGGCGACCACGCGGTCGACTCCGAGCATCTCGCCGATCGGCTCGACCATCTCGGCACCACTGCTGGACACGATGACGATCTCCCGGCCTGCGGCGCGGTGTGCCTCGATCAGGTCGGCGGCCTCGGCGTAGATCAGCGGATCGACGACCTCGTGCAGGGTCTCGTGCACGATCTCGTGCACCGTGGCGGCGTCCCAGCCGGTGACCATCGTGGTGAGCTGGGCGCGCAGCCGCTCCATCTGCTGGGCGTCGGCGCCGGCGAAGGAGAAGACCAGCTGCGCGTAGGCGGTCTTGAGGACCACCCGACGATTGATCAGCCCGCCGTGGAAGAACGGCCGGCCGAAGGCCAGGGTGCTGGACTTGGCGATGACGGTCTTGTCGAGGTCGAAGAACGCCGCTGCGCGGGTCATAAGACACGACTGTAAGTGGAGCAGTTGCGCACGGCGGGCCCCGCTCGCCGTCCACACCCGAACGGGTCATCCACAGTTCTTCGGTCCACCTGGCACTGTCTGCCCATCCCGCGGTGGGGTCGGCCCGTGTCCCCCTCGCGCCCCTTCCCCCGCCCTCTCGTGGTCAGTACCGACGAGCGCCTGCTCGACGACCTCCTCCGGTTGCTCGCGGCGGCCGGCACGGAGCCCGAGCTCGCCACCGGCGGTCCGGCCCTTCGCCGCGCGTACCGGGAGGCGCCGCTGGTGCTCGTCGGTGCAGATGCGCTGACGGCTGGGGTGTTGCGCACCCTCCCGCGCCGTCCCGGGGTGGTCGTCGTGACGCCCAGCGAGCTGCCGGCGAGCGCATGGGCGGCTGCGGTCGAGGTGGGTGCCGAACGGGTCGCCGTCCTGCCGGAAGAGGAGACGTGGCTGCTCTCACGCGCAGCTGCCGCCGTTCGCGCGCCGGTCGAGCGTGGCCGGCTGATCGCCGTGGGCGGTAGTTGCGGCGGTGCCGGCGCCAGCACGGTCGCCGCCGCCGTCGCGCTGGCCGCCGCTCCGGGGGTGGTCCTCGTCGACGCCGACGCCTGGGGTGGCGGCTTGGACCTGCTGCTCGGCGCTGAACGCGCCGAAGGGCTCCGCTGGCCCGACCTCACGGGTCTGCGTGGCCGGGTCGCGGGCAACGCGCTGCTGGCCGCCCTGCCCGAGGCGGGCGGCGTGCACGTCGTCTCCGCCTCGCGCAGCAACCCGGGAACCGTTCCCGGGGAGGCGCTGAGCGCGGTCGTGGAGGCGGTGCGTGCCGGCGGCTGGCCGGTCGTAGTGGATCTTCCGCGGTCCGAGCCGGGAGCCCAGAACTCGCCCGTGCCCGCGGTGCTGGCCGACGCCGACCTGGCGGTGCTGGTCGTCCCGGCGCGGCTCCGGGCCGCCACGGCCGCGCGGCTCCTGGTGGAGGCGCCGGGATCGGGCTGGTCGTCCGCGCTGCTGGTGGTCCGGTCGGTCCTCGGAGGACTGTCCCGCAACGACGTGGCGGACGTCGTGGGACGCCCCGTGTTGGCCGAACTGGCCCACGACCGCAGCGCCGTGCCGCGGGGCGAGCGAGGAGAACCGCCGGCCGGCTCGGCCCGGTCACCGCTCGGTCGGGTCGCCCGCCGGATCCTCGCCGAACCGCAGCCGGCGCCGGGCGTGGCCCGGTGAACGCTCCCGCGTTGCTGGACCGCGTGCGGACGCGTCTGGCCCTCGAGCCCGGTATCCCGACCCGGTCCGGCGTGGCCGCGTTGGTCCGTGAGGAGAGCGGCGGGCTGCTCGGCGACGACGACGTCCTTTCCGCGGTCCGGGAGGCCGTCGACGAACTCGCGGGGGCCGGGCCGCTCGAAGCGCTGCTGCGCCGCCCCGGCGTCACCGACGTGCTGGTCAACGGTCCCGACCAGGTGTGGGTCGACGAGGGTGCTGGGCTGGCACGCGCGCCGCTGGGCTTTGCCGACGACGACGCGGTTCGCCGGCTCGCTGTGCGGCTCGCCGCCGCGGCCGGACGTCGGCTCGATGACGCCCAGCCCTGGGTCGACGTCGGCCTGCCCGACGGCACGCGCCTGCACGCGGTGCTGCCACCGGTGTCCGGCAGCGGCACGTGCCTGTCCCTGCGGGTGCTCCGGCGTTGCTCACGGAGCCTCGGCGAACTGGCGTCCGTCGGTGCGCTGCCGGGCGAGAGCGAGTCGCTGGTGCGGGCGATGATTCGCACCAGACTGGCCTTCCTCGTCACCGGGGGAACCGGCTCGGGCAAGACGACGCTGCTGTCGGCGCTACTGGGCGAGGTCGACCCGGGAGAGCGCCTCGTGCTGTGCGAGGACGCCGCTGAACTGACCCCCGCCCACCCGCACGCGGTCCGCCTGCTCACCCGGCCGGCCAACGTCGAGGGCGTCGGCGAGGTGACCCTGCGCGACCTGGTCCGACAGGCGCTGCGTATGCGGCCGGACCGCCTCGTGGTCGGGGAGGTCCGCGGAGGGGAGGTCAGCGACCTCCTCGCGGCCCTCAACACCGGCCACGACGGCGGCTGCGGAACCTTGCACGCCAATCGGCCGGCGGAGGTCCCCGCCCGGCTGGAGGCGCTCGGCGTCGCCGCGGGGCTGGGCCGGCCCGCGGTGCACAGTCAGGCGGCGGCGGCCCTGGCCGTCGTGGTTCATCTGCGCCGCTCGCCGGAGGGGCGGCGCGTCGAGGAGCTCGGTGTCGTGCGGCGAGCAGGGGAGTTCGTCGTGGTGGAGCCCGGCTGGCGGGCGGACGGTGGCCCCTGCCCTGCCCGTGACCGGCTCGGAGAACTCCTGGACCGCGGCGGCGGCGCCTCGTGAGCACGGGGGCGCTGGTCGCGGCGGCTCTGGCGGTGCTGCTCTGGCCGGACCGGGCAGAGCAGTGGCGGCTGAGGACAGCAGAGCGTTCCCGCTGGTGGCCGGGCTGCCGACCTTCCGTGGCCGTGCTGCCGCTGCCGACGCTCGCGGTGGGGATGGTGGCCGTCGTGGCGGCTGCCCTGAGCACTCCTCTGGTGGCCGTCCTGGCCACGGTTGTCGCCACCGTCGGGGCGCGGGCGTGGCTGGCCCGGCGACGCGCGGATCGCCTCGGTGTCCAGTTGCTGGCCTTGACCGAGGGGCTGGCCGCACTGGGCGCTGAGTTGCGCAGTGGCCGTCCGTTGACCACGGCCACCGACGCCGCGGTGGCGGCATGCGGCGACGCGGAGTGCGGGCGGGCGCTGGCCCTGGCTGTCCGTGCCCCCGAGTCGGGGGAACCCGCGGCGAGCGGGCCCGAGGACGCGGTACTGGCCGATGCACTGCAACGCATCTCGGCGGCCGCGCGGCTCAGCACGCGGACCGGGTGTTCTCTCGCGGGCGTGCTCGGTGCCGTCGAGGACGACCTGCGCGCGCGACGGCGTTCCCGGGAGGAACTGCGCGCGGCCACCGCCGGGCCGGGCGCGAGTGCGATGGTCCTGGCGGGGCTCCCCGCCCTGGGCCTGGCGATGGGCAGCGGAGTGGGGGCCGATCCGTGGCGGGTTCTCACCACGACGGGTACGGGCCAGGTGCTCCTGGTCGCCGGAGTGGCGCTCGAACTCGCCGGACTGGCGTGGTCGCGTCTGCTGATCCGGCGGGCCGTCCGGTGAGCGGTGACCGTCCGTGGCCGGCGGTGCTGGCTCTCCTGGCGGCGCTCCTGCTCTGGTCACCGGGCCGTGCCGTGGTCGTCCTGCGGCTGCGGGGACTGTTCCCGCCCGGCGCCGCCTCCGCCGCCGACGTGTCGGAAGATCCGGGCCGCGCGCGGGATCCCCGCCGAGCGCGGGTGGTCGCGGGCGCGGCCGGGTTGGCGGCCGGGCTCCTCGTCGGTGGAGGAGCGGGCATCGGCGTGGGCGCCGGTGTGGCGGTGGCAGGGGTCCGCGTGCTCCGCATGGCCGAACCGGACGACCAACGGGCCGCCCGGGCCGCGCTCGTGCGCGATCTTCCCGGCGCATGTGACTTGCTCGGGGTCTGCCTGGGCGCCGGTCTGCCGGTGGCCGGCGCGCTGGCCGCGGTCGGGGAGGCCGTCCCCGGGCCTCTGGGATCACGGCTGCAGGCGGTCGCGGCCCTCTACCGACTGGGCGCTGAACCGGGTCGGGCCTGGGCCGACGCGCCGGCGCCGCTCGCTGCACTGGGTCGCACGATGGTCCGGGCCGGTGAGTCCGGAGCATCCGTCGTGCCGGCCCTGGTCGCCCTTGCCTCCGACACCCGGTCCTCCGCCCGTGCGCTCGTCGAGGCCGATGTGCGCCGTGCCGGTGTGTGGGTGCTCGCGCCGCTGGGCCTGTGCTTTCTCCCGGCGTTCGTGTGCCTGGGCGTCGTGCCGCTCGTACTCGGCATCGCCGGTGACGTCCTGGGCTGATCCGTCCACAGGCGACCGGACCCTCCACAGATCCCGGCGCGGCCTGGGCCGACTCGACGTCCGCCGGAAGGGTCGGGTCACGGCCCCGACAGCGGGCCCCTACCGAGGAGCTGCCATGACGAGCACACCGACCGAGCACGACGCCCCGTCCGCCACCCCCGTTGTGCCGGTGGCCGACCCTGGGCTCGATGAGCCCAGCGGGAGAAGCGCCCTCGCCCGCCGGTGGGCGCTGGTGCAGCAGACCGCGGACGCCGGGATGAGTACGGCCGAGTACGCCGTCGGCACCGTGGCCGCGTGCGCCTTCGCCGCGGTGCTCTACCGCGTCGTGACCGGGGGCTCGATCGTCACCGGTCTGACCGACCTGGTGGAACGCGCCCTGGCGACCTTGTCGTGAGCATGCCGCCGGCTCCGGTCGGCACGCGCCGGCTGCAGGCCGAGGGCGGCATGGTCACCGCCGAGACTGCAGTCGTCCTTCCCGTCCTCCTGCTCGTCCTCACCGCGGCGGTCGCGGCCGTGACGGTCGTCGGTGCCCAGCTCCGGTGCGTGGACGCCGCGCGCGAGGGGGCGCGGGCGGCAGCCAGGGGGGACGATTCCGCGGAGGTCAGCGCCCTCGTCGACCGAGCCGCACCCGACGGGGCGATCACGGCTGTGACGGTGCGTGGCGAGGAGGTGCGGGTCACCGTGACGGCCGACGTCGCGGCGCTCGGCCCGCTGCCCGTGTGGATCTCGGTGTCGGCAGAGGCGGTGGCGTTACGCGAACCGGGTGCCCTGGAGCCGAGCGGATGAAGCGCTTCCTCCCGCTCCGGGGGACGGCGGGCGAGCGAGGCTCGGCAACCGTCTGGGTGTTGGCGCTGTCCGGTGTCCTGGCGACGATCGGAATGGCCGCAGTGCTGGTCGGCGAGGCGGTCGTGGCGCGGCATCGGGCCACCGCCGCGGCCGACCTGTCGGCCTTGGCGGCAGCCGGCCGGGCGGTCACGGGGAACCCCGGTGCCTGCGCCGCTGCCGCGAAGGTGGCCCGGTCGAACGCCGCGGAGCTGACCGACTGCACGGTCGATCGCGATGCGGTCGTCGAGGTGCGGGTCAGCGTGCCCGTACGCCTGGCCGGCCTGGGCGTGCACCAGGCGACCGCCCGGGCCCGCGCCGGTCCGGTCGCCCCGCAGGCGGAGCCGACCGCCGGAGAGTCAGCGACGCGCGATCGGGCGGGAGGACTCACGACCGGCGCTGGCCGCGGGGTCCTCGTCCTCGGCCAGGTCACCGTCGTCGAGCGGCCCCTCGGCGGTCAGCAGCTCGTCCAGGACGACGTCGAGCACGCGCACCGCCCCGGCCTTGTCGAGCGGGTCGTTGCCGTTGCCGCACTTGGGCGACTGGACGCAGGAGGGACAGCCGTTGTCGCACTCGCAGCTCGCGACCGTGGCCCGGGTGGCCTGCAGCCACCGGCGAAGCACGGCGAAGCCTCGTTCGCTGAACCCCGCGCCGCCGGGGTGGCCGTCGTAGACGAAGATCGTCGCCGTTCCGGTGTCCGGGTGGGAGGCTGTCGAGACCCCGCCGAGGTCCCAACGGTCGCAGGTCGCCAGCAGCGGCAGGATGCCGATCGCCGCGTGCTCCGCCGCGTGCAGGGAGCCCGGCAGCTGTAGTTCATCGACCTCGGCCCGCTCCACTGCCCGCTCGTCGAGCGTCACCCACACTGCGCGGGTGCGCAGCTGGCGGGCCGGCAGGTCGAGGGGGAACTCGGCCAGCACCTCCCCGGTACCGAGCCGTCGGCGCTGGTAGGCCACCACCTGGTTCGTCACGTCGACCACCCCGGTGTGCGCGGTGACCGTGCCAAGACGGCGGCTGTGGTCGGTGGCGACGATTTGGAGATCGGTGATGTCGCGGGCGACCGTCGTCCACTCCGGACTGTCGGCGTGCACGACGGCGCACGCGTCCTCCACGTCGAACCGGTCGACGACGAAGGTCTCGCCACGGTGCACGTACAGGGCGCCGTCGTGCACGGTGGCGTGGGCGGCGTCGCCGTCGACGGTGCCCAGCAGTCGCCCGGTGTCCGCCTCGATGATCGACACGGGTTCCTCGCCACTGCCCCGGATGTCGACGTCGGGCCGACCACGCCCGGCCCAGTACCAGCCGGCCGGTCGACGGCGCAGCTGTCCGGACGCCACCAGCTCCTCGAGCTGGGCCTCCGCGGCGGGGCCGCCGAAGTCCTCGAGGTCCTCCCGCAGGAGGGGGAGCTCGGCCGCCGCGCAGCACAGCTGCGGCCCCAGCACGTAGGGATTAGTGGGATCGGTGACCGTCGCCTCGATGGGCTTGCCGAACACCGCCCGGGGGTGGTGGGCGAGGTAGTGGTCCAGCGGGTCGTCCCGGGCGACGAAGATGACCAGCGACTCGCGCCGGGCCCGTCCGGCGCGCCCCGCCTGCTGCCACAAGGACGCCAGCGTGCCGGGGTAGCCAGCGAGCACGACGGCGTCCAGCCCGGCGAGGTCGAGGCCCAGTTCGAGGGCTTTGGTGGTGGCGACGCCGAGCAGGTGGCCGGCCGACAGCGCTCGCTCGAGCTCACGCCGCTCCTCGGGGAGGTACCCGCCCCGATAGGAGTCGACCCGTGGCGCCAGGTCGGCGCGGCCACGCTCGCGGAGCAGCCGGCGCGCCTGCTCGGCCACCGACTCGGCGCTCCGGCGGGAGCGGACGAAGGCCAGGGTGCGGGCCCCTCGCTCCACCAGGTCGGCGAGCAGGCCGGCCGCGTCCGAGGCGGCGGAGCGGCGCAGCGGCGCCCCGTGCTCGCCGGTGCGCTCGGTCAGTGGGGGTTCCCACAGCGCGAAGGTGGCCCCCGGGCGCGGGGAACCGTCCTCGGTCACCGCCGTGACGGGAGCTCCCACCAGGCGCGTTGCCGCCGCGGCCGGATCGGCCACGGTGGCCGAGGCCAGGATGAAGACCGGATCGGCCCCGTAGCGGCGGCAGATCCGACGGAGCCGGCGGAGCACGTGGCCGACGTGGGAGCCGAAGACACCGCGGTATGCATGGCACTCGTCGACGACGACGTAGGCGAGCCGGCGCAGCGTGCTCGACCACTTCTGGTGGGCCGGAAGGATGCCGCGGTGGAGCATGTCGGGGTTGGTGACGATCCAGCGGGAGTGACGCCGCACCCAGTCACGTTCCTCGCCCGGGGTGTCCCCGTCGTAGGCGGCGGGGCGCACCGAGGGGTCGGCCAGTGCGGCGACCGAGGCAAGCTGGTCACGGGCGAGCGCCTTCGTGGGGGCGAGGTAGAGCACGCAGGCCCGGGGATCGACGGCCAGCCGGGTGAGCGCCGGCAGCTGGTAGGCGAGGGACTTCCCCGACGCGGTGCCCGTGGCGACCACCACGTGCCGCCCGGCGTGGGCCATCTGCGCGGCCTCCACCTGGTGCCGGTATGGCGACCGCACGCCGCGGCCCTCGAGTCGCTCGCGCAGCGGGGCGCTCACCCACTCCGGCCAGGCCAGCGTCCTGCTCTCCCGGACCGGGATGCGGTGGACGTGCGTCACCGGCTGCTCGTCCTCGCTGGTGCCGGCCAGGACCGAGGTCAGCAGCTCCGCTCCCGGGAGGGCGCCGCCCGCCGAGCCCGCCCCCGCGGGGTCGGTGCCCGGGATCGCGGCCCGAGCCGTGCCCGGCGTCCCGCCAGGAGCTGGGGTCAGCCGGAGCGGGTGGAGCGTCGTCACCGGTCCACTGTCACACCTTCCGACGACAAGTGTCGGAGACGAATGGCATGGATGTGATCCAGGCAACAGAACGTCGTGGACGTCTACACGGCGTGTGACCTCCCTTACACTCGCGCAGCGTTCGGTGCGCGGGGGCTCTCGACGTGCCGGGCGGAACCTCTGCCGACCCGGGGAGCACCGGCGCCTCCCGGCGGCCGTCGACCGCTTGGAGGAAACACATGCCCGACAGTTCGCTGTCCGGCGGGGACACCGCGCTCGTCGCCGTCGTCCTCGTCATCTCCCTGGCCGCCCTCGGGTTTGCCGCCTATCTGGTCAAGGCCGTCCTGGCCGCCGACCAGGGGACGGCGAAGATGCGCGAGATCGCACGGGCGATCCAGGAGGGAGCGGCGGCCTTCCTGCAGCGGCAGTTCCGGACACTCGGCGTCTTCGCGGTCATCGTCTTCCTGCTCCTGCTCGTCCTGCCCGTGGCCGACGGCGGTGTGGGCACCCGCGTGGGCCGGGCGGTGTTCTTCCTCATCGGCGCCCTCTTCTCGGCGTCGGTCGGCTTCATCGGAATGACGCTGGCGACTCGCGGCAACGTCAGGATGGCGGCCGCCGCGAACGCCGGGGGATACCGGCCGGCGTTCCGCATCGCCTACCGCACCGGTGGTGTGGTCGGCATGATCACCGTCGGCCTGGGCCTGCTCGGCGCTGCGGCGGCGCTGCTGCTGTTCGACGACACCGCGCCGGTCGTGCTGGAGGGCTTCGGTTTCGGTGGCGCCCTGCTGGCCATGTTCATGCGTGTCGGCGGTGGCATCTTCACCAAGGCCGCCGACGTGGGCGCCGACCTGGTCGGCAAGGTCGAGGCAGGCATCCCGGAGGACGACCCGCGCAACGCGGCCACCATCGCCGACAACGTGGGCGACAACGTCGGCGACTGCGCCGGAATGGCGGCCGACCTGTTCGAGTCCTACGCCGTCACCCTCGTCGCGGCTCTGATCCTGGGTCAGGTCTTCTTCGGTGCCGTCGGCATGGTCTTCCCGCTGCTGATCGCCGGGATCGGCGTGATCGCCTCCATCGTCGGCATCCTTGCCAGCAACCCGGGCAAGAACGACTCCAGCGGTCTGGCCCCGATCAACCGGGGATTCTTCACCTCCGCGGCCGTCTCCCTGGTCCTGGTCGCCGCCGCCTCCTTCACCTACCTCCCGAGCATCGCCGATGTCGCCGACCTGTCGGTCAGCCCGCCGGTGCTCGGCTTCGTGTCGGTGCTCATCGGCGTGGTTCTGGCCGCCGCCATCCAGCAGCTCACCGGCTACTTCACCGAAACCAGCCGCAAGCCGGTCAAGGACATCGGCCGCAGTTCCCTCACCGGGCCGGCGACGGTCATCCTCTCGGGCATCTCGCTCGGCCTCGAGTCCGCCGTCTACGCCGCGCTGCTGATCGGTGGCGCCGTCTACGGGGCCTTCCTCATCGGGGGCGGCGCAGCGCTCTACGCGGTCGCCCTGGCCGGCTGCGGCCTGCTGACCACCGCCGGCGTGATCGTCTCGATGGACACCTTCGGGCCGGTCAGCGACAACGCGCAGGGCATCGCCGAGATGTCCGGCGACATCGACGAGGAGGGGGCGCGGGTCCTCACCGACCTCGACGCCGTCGGCAACACGACGAAGGCGATCACCAAGGGCATCGCCATCGCGACGGCGGTCCTGGCGGCCACGGCGCTCTTCGGGTCCTACAACGCCCAGGTGAACGTGGCACTGGAGGAGGCGGGGGAGACCCTCGGTGACGCCTTCAGCCTGGTCAATCCCAACAACGTGGTCGGGGCGGTACTCGGCGCGGCCGTCGTGTTCTTCTTCTCCGGGCTGGCCATCAGCGCGGTGTCGCGGGCGGCAGGCCGGGTTGTCTTCGAGGTGCGCGAGCAGTTCCGCACCAAGCCCGGGATCATGGACTACACCGAGCGGCCCGACTACAGCGCCGTCGTCGACATCTGCACCAAGGACTCCCTGCGCGAGCTGGCCACTCCGGGTCTGCTCGCCGTGCTGGCGCCGGTGGCGGTGGGCTTCGGGCTGGGCATCGGGCCACTGGC
Organism: Blastococcus sp.; assembly: GCA_025965715.1. Lineage (GTDB taxonomy): Bacteria > Actinomycetota > Actinomycetes > Mycobacteriales > Geodermatophilaceae > Blastococcus_B. The sequence goes on from JAOPWJ010000210.1 coordinate 11,797, forward strand.
GGCCTACCTGGTCGGCGCCATCGCGGCCGGCACCCTCATGGCGGTCTTCCTGGCGAACTCCGGTGGCGCCTGGGACAACGCGAAGAAGATGGTCGAGGACGGCGCGTACGGCGGCAAGGGCAGCGAGGCCCACGCGGCCACGGTCATCGGCGACACGGTGGGCGACCCGTTCAAGGACACCGCGGGCCCCGCGATCAACCCGCTGATCAAGGTGATGAACCTGGTGGCGCTGCTCATCGCACCCGCGATCGTCGCCATGTCGGTCGGGGACGACGCCAACACCACCCTGCGGGTCCTCATCGCGCTGGCGGCGGTCCTGGTGATCGTGGTGTCGGTGCTGGTCTCCAAGCGCCGGTCCGTAGTGGTCGGCGGTACCAGCAACGAGACGTCGGGGACGCTCACCACCAGCGTTCCCTGACCTCCGCACGCCGGGATCCTCCGGCCGGCCACGGCCGGCCGGAGGAGTCCGACGGAGGATGTGGACGCTGTCGTCCGCTGTGGACGACGGCGCACCGACGGTCGGCTCCGGCTCCTAACGTCCGCCGCCCTGGTCCGCACGGGACCGGGACGACGCCGGGAGATTGGGATGTCCGCACCCACCGCTGGTCCGACGATCGCGATCCAGCTCGACACCGTCGAGGCGCTCGCCGCGGAATTGGCCGCCCTGTCCGCCGAGCTGGCGGACGACGCAGCGCTGTGCCGTTCCGCCGCCCGGTCCCTGTACGCGGCCCTCGACGGCGACGCCGGGCTGTCGGCAGGTTCCGCCGCGACCGCGTGGGCGTCGCTCACCGACGTCGTCGCCGCGAGGTCCGGAGCTGTGGCCGGCACGCTCGTCGGCGCGGCGAGCGCCTACCGCATCGCCGAGGCGAGGCGGGCGTCCCGGATCGCCGCGGAGACGCCAGGTGCGCGACGGGGCGGGCCATGACGACCCCGGACGGCCACTGGTCGCGCCTGACCGCGGTCGCCGCGTGGGACGTGTCACCGGTCCACGGCGCCGTCTCCGTCCTCGTCGACGTGGCCGCGCGACTGCCGCTCTGGCGGATGCGGTTGGGCACCCTGGCGCGGTCGCTCGAGGACCCTCGGTGCTGGTCCGGGCCCGCGGCGCAGAGCGCCGCGGGTGCGGTCCTCGAGCTCTCCACGGTGGCGGCTGCGGTGGACGCCGCGATGGAGGAGTCCCTGGAAGGTTTCCAACGGTTGTCCGGCCAGGCCCGGCTCGCGCAGGAGCTCGCCGCCGCGGCGCTGCATGCCCGCCCGCCGGACGGGCTCGGTGTTGCACTGGCGTGGCACTCGCGGCTGCCGGGGATCGTCCACCAGTTCGCGCCAGGCACGACCGTCCCCGGTCCGGACACCTGCCTCGATCCCGGTTCCGCCCTCGCCGTCGCCGCTCTCGAGCACGCGGCGTCGGCGTCCGCCGCGGCAGGGGCCGCGGGGGAGGCGGTGACCCGGCTGGGCCGGATCGCTGCTGGATCGGTGGGAGCCTTCGGTCAACTGGCCGCCGAGGTCGAGCTCGTGGGGCCGGTGTTCCCGCCACCCGTGCCGGCGTCCAGTGATCCCGCCCGGGCGGCGGCATGGTGGGCCGGCCTCTCCGTGGCCGCCCAGCTCGCCGCGGTACGTTCCGCGCCGGCGGCGGTGGGTGCGCTCGACGGCCTGCCCGCCTGGGCGCGGGACCGGGCGAACCGCCTGCTCCTCGCGCACGCTCTCCGAGACCCCGGGGCGCCACCCAGCGCCGCGCTCACCGCGCGGAGGCTGAGCCGGCGGATCGCCGCGGAGGAGGCCCGCGGGCAGCAGGTGCAGCTCCAACTCCTCGACCTGGGCGGCGACCGCGTGGTCCTTGCCCTGGGCGACCTGGACACCGCCGACGCGGTCGCCCTCCTCGTGCCCGGCGTGGGCAACCGTCCCGAGGACGACCTGGACCGGTTGACCGACGACGCCGTCGACGTCACCGCAGCGAGCCAGGCGGCGGCCCCTGGCCTGGCCGTCGCGACGGTCGTCTGGCTGGGTTACCGGACACCGGGCCTGATCGGCATGGTCAGTCGGGCGGCGGCTGCGAGCGGGGGTGCAGCCCTGGCCTCCGGGCTCGCCGGGCTGCTCGCCACCCGATCCGCGGCGGGGGGACCCCAGCCGCGCACCACCGTGCTGGCGCACAGCTACGGCACGGTGGTGGTGGACGAGGCAGCTGACGTGCGCGGAAGGCTGTCAGCAGACGCCGTCGTGCTGCTCGGCAGTCCTGGCATGGAGGGCGACGCCCGGAGTCTCGAGGCGCCGGAGATCTTCGACGCCGCGGCGCCGTCGGACCCCGTCGCCGGCTCCGGCTACTACGGCAGCACGACGGACGGGGAGATGTTCGGGGCGACGGAGCTGCCGGTCGACTTCTGGATGGGGCACTCCGACTACTACGACACGGACCGTCCGACGCTCGCGGCGATCGGGGAGGTGGTGGCCGGCGTCCGGAGGGCGAACTGACGCGTTCCGGCCGCGACGCGGGACGCCGGGAACACGGCCGCGCGGTCCACGTTTGAGGCAGCGACGGCACGCCCATGGGGGGTCGCCCTCGGTCGCTTTGGCGGCGAGTGGCTTACCGTGGCCCGCCGAGGGGCGTTCGCAGCGGCACCCGCCGGCGTCGGGGCGCAGTCCCGGCACCGTCCGGGCAGCCCGCACCGACGACAACACCCATGGGACCCGACCACTCAGGCCCACCGCAGGACCATCGACAGGAGCACCGTGCCCACGAAGACCAGCCAGAACGGAAGCGAGAGCAGCGACGCGACCGCCGGCGTGCCCAAGGCGCCCGCCCGCAAGCGCGCTGCCGCGTCCGGGGGAAAGCCGCTGGTCATCGTGGAGTCCCCGACGAAGGCGAACAAGATCGCCGGTTACCTGGGCAGCGGCTACGTCGTCGAGGCCAGCGTCGGGCACATCCGCGACCTGCCCCGCAACGCCGCCGACGTCCCTGCTGAGCACAAGGGTGCCGCGTGGGCCCGGCTCGGCGTCGACGTCGACAACTCCTTCGAGCCGCTCTACGTGGTCAGCCCCGACCGCAGGCAGCAGGTCAGCCGGCTCAAGCAGTTGATGAAGGGGGCCAGCGAGGTCTACCTGGCGACAGACGAGGACCGCGAGGGCGAGGCCATCGCCTGGCACCTGGTCGACACGCTCAAGCCGAAGGTTCCCGTGCATCGCATGGTGTTCCACGAGATCACACCCGAGGCCATCGCCCGCGCCGTCGCCAATCCGCGCGAGCTGGACACCGCGCTGGTGGACGCCCAGGAGACCCGCCGCATCCTCGACCGCCTCTACGGCTACGAGGTCAGCCCGGTCCTCTGGAAGAAGGTCCTGCCGAAGCTGTCGGCCGGCCGTGTCCAGTCGGTGGCGACCCGGATCGTGGTGGAGCGGGAGCGGGAGCGCATGGCCTTCCACGCCGCCGACTACTGGTCCCTCGAAGGGCTTTTCGCCGTTCCGAGGCCCTCCGCCGGCACGGACGCCGGTGAGCCCACCACCGTGAAGGCACGTCTGGTCAGCGTCGACGACAGCCGGATCGCGACCGGCAAGGACTTCGACGCCGCGACCGGGCGGGTCACCGGAGAGGTGGTCCACCTCGACGAGGCCGGTGCCCGCGGGCTGGCCGCCCGCCTCGAAGGTCGCCAGGTCTCCGTGACCCGCGTCGACGAGAAGCCCTACCGGCGTCGTCCCTACGCGCCGTTCATCACCTCGACGCTGCAGATGGAAGCCGGCCGCAAGCTCGGCTGGTCCTCGGCGCAGACGATGCGGGTGGCCCAGCGGCTGTACGAGAACGGCCACATCACCTACATGCGTACCGACTCGACCAACCTCTCCCAGGAGGCGATCAACGCCGCCCGGCAGCAGGCCCGTGAGCTGTACGGGGACGCGTACGTCCCTGCCGAGGCCCGGCGGTACAACAAGAAGGTCAAGGGCGCGCAGGAGGCGCACGAGGCCATCCGGCCCGCGGGCGACAGCTTCCGCACCCCGGGCCAGCTGGCCGCACAGCTGGCCCGCGACGAGTTCCGGCTCTACGAGCTGATCTGGCAGCGCACCGTGGCCTCGCAGATGGCCGACGCCGTCGGCCAGACGGTGAGCATCCGGCTCGCGGGCCGCAGCAGCTCCGACGAGGCCGTCGAGTTCACCGCCAGCGGCCGGACGATCACGTTTCCCGGCTTCCTGAAGGCCTACGTCGAGTCGCGCGACGAGGGGCCCGCGGCCAACGGGGACGACGACCCGGGCAGCGACGACGCCGAGCGCCGGTTGCCCCGCCTGGAGCGCGGCCAGCGGCTGGACACCCAGACGCTGGAGGCGAAGGGTCACACGACCTCGCCGCCGGCGCGCTACACCGAGCCGAGCCTGGTCGCCCGGTTGCAGGACCTGAACATCGGCCGGCCCTCGACCTACGCGTCGATCATGCAGACCATCCAGGACCGCGGGTACGTGTGGAAGAAGGGCAACTCGCTGGTGCCCTCCTTCGTCGCGTTCGCCGTGGTGAATCTCCTGGAGCAGCATTTCGCGCAGCTCGTCGACTACGACTTCACCGCTTCGCTGGAGGAGGAGCTGGACGACATCGCCGGTGGCACCCTGCAGCGGGTCGACTGGCTGACCGAGTTCTACTTCGGTGGCCAGGGCCGGCACCGCGGCGGGATCGCCGAGTCCGGCGGACTCAAGCAGATCGTCGGCCAGCGGCTGGAGGAGATCGACGCCCGCGGGGTGAACTCGATCCCGCTCCGCGCCACCGGCCCCAACGGTGAGCCGGTCATCGCGCGCGTCGGTCGCTACGGCCCGTACCTGCAGGCCGGCGAGGACGGCGCGCGGGTCAGCATTCCCGAGGACATCGCGCCCGACGAGCTGACTCAGGACAGGGTCCTCGAGCTCCTGGCGGCGCCCTCCAGCGACCGCGAGCTCGGCACTGACCCGGAGTCCGGGCACGCCGTCGTGGTGAAGGCCGGCCGCTACGGCCCCTACGTGACGACGGTGGTGCCGGAGGGCAGCAAGGAGGCACCCCGCACCGCCAGCCTGTTCGCGTCGATGACCCCGGAGACGGTCACGCTGGAGGACGCGCTCCGGTTGTTGACCCTGCCGCGCACGGTGGGCACCGCGCCGGACGGTGAGGAGATCCAGGCCCTCAACGGCCGCTACGGGCCGTACATCAAGAAGGGCACCGACTCGCGGTCGCTGGACAGCGAGGAAAAGCTCTTCGCCGTCACCCTCGAGGAGGCGCTGGCGATCTTCGCCCAGCCCAAGCAGCGGGGACGGCGTGCCGCAGCGGCGCCGCTGAAGGAGCTCGGTCCCGACCCGGTGACGCAGGGCGAGGTCACGGTGCGGGAGGGCCGGTTCGGCCCCTACGTCACGGACGGCGAGACGAACGCCAGCCTGCGCAAGGGTGACGAGGTGGAGACGATCACCATCGAGCGGGCGGCAGAGCTGCTGGCCGACCGGCGTGCCCGCGGACCGGTGACGAAGAAGAAGACCACCAAGAAGGCGGCGGCGAAGAAGACCACGGCCAAGAAGGCGCCGGCCAAGAAGGCGCCGGCCAAGAAGGCGGCGGCGAAGAAGTCCGCCGCACCCGTCGCCGCGGGCTGATGAAGGATCCCGTTCCGCGCACCCCTCGGCGGCTCCGGGCGAGCCACTGGACGGGGCCTCACCTCGGGCCGGCGGACGCCGCGGTCCGGGCGCGGGCACTGTCGTTCGGCTCGGTGGCGGCCGAGTACGCCGCGCTGCGCCCCGGCTACCCGGACGACGCGGTCGCGTTCCTGACCGGGCACCCGCCACGCCACGTGCTGGACCTGGGCGCGGGTACCGGCCTGCTCACCGACGTCCTGGTCAGGGCCGGCCACGACGTGGTGGCCGTCGATCCGGCGCCCGAGATGCTCGGCGAGCTGACCTCCCGGCTACCCGGCGTCCGGGCGGCCGTCGGAACCGCTGAGGCCATCCCGGTCGAGGACGCATCGGTCGATGCGGTCGTGGCCGGGCAGGCCGCCCACTGGTTCGATCCGGCGCCCGCCGCGCGGGAGATCCGCCGTGTGCTGCGCCCGGGCGGAGTGCTCGGTCTGGTCTGGAACACCCGCGACGAGCGGGTGCCCTGGGTCGCCGCACTCGGCGAGCTCATCGCCGACGAGGCCCGGGGGCACGAGGCCGACCAGGGTGTCGTCGACCGGTTGGCCGCGGAACTGAGCGCTGACGTCCAGACGACGGAGTCCGGCATCGTCCAGACGGTCGGCCCGGAGGACGTCGTCGGAGGCATCGCGACCCGCAGCTACGTCGCGCTGATGGACGACGACCGCCGGGCCGCCTTGCTCTCGGAGATCCGCGGGCTGCTGGCGGGTCATGCCGCCACCCGTGGCCGGCAGTCGTTGCACCTGCCCTACGTCACCCGGGCGTACCGGCTCACCCCTCGCTGAGCGGTTCGAGCAGCTCCAGGCGGTTGCCCACGGGGTCGGCGACGTAGAGACGGCGGTGTCCGGGAAAGTTCGGGTCCCACTGCACCGGGTGCCCGCCGGCTTCGCAGGCCGCGGCCAGACCGTCGATGTCGTCGGTGAGCAGGCCCGGGTGCGCCTTGCGGGCCGGCTGGAAGTCGGCTTCGACGCCGCAGTGGATCTCCGCGGTCCCCGAGCGGAACCAGACACCCCCGCGGGCGGCGAGCACGGGCGGCTTGGCGACCTCCGTCATGCCGAGCACGTCGCCGTAGAAGGCGCGCAGGTCGCTCTCGCTGCCCGCGGGACAGGCGACTTGGACGTGGTGCAGGCCGGTGAGCGGCACGGAACCTCCGGAGCGGATCAGGACGGGCGGCAACCGACGGCGAAGATCCGCCGGAAGGGCAAGAGCGTCGTGCCGTCGGAGCGCGGGGGATAGGCCTCGCGCAGGGCGGCGGCGTAGACGGCGGTGAGCTCGGCCGCGTCGTCCTCGTCGAGCATCGCGAGCACGGGCCGCAGGACGGTGCTGCGCACCCAGGCCAGCACGGGGTCGTCTCCGGTCAGCACGTGCACGTACGTCGTCTCCCACACGTCGGCGGCCAGCCCCGCGTCGGTCAGGACGTCGTAGTAGCCCGCCGGATCGAGGACGGCGTCCACATCGGGTGCTGCCGCGGCGACCTGAGTCGACCAACGCGAGGAGCGGCACAACCCTCTCAGCAGGGTGTGTGTCGGCGCCCGGAAGTTGCCCGGGACCTGGACGGCGAGCCACCCGCCGGGCGCGAGCTGTGCCGCCCATCCGGCCATCAGCCGGTCGTGGCCGGGCACCCAGTGCAGCACCGCGTTGCTGACCACCACGTCGACCGGATCGTCGGGTGCCCAGTCCTCGACGTTCCCCGCGGCGAACTCCACCCGGCCCGGCACCGCGTGGGCGGCCGCGGCGGCGAGCATCGTGGCCGACGAGTCGACGCCGGTCACGAGGGCGCCGGGCCACCGGTGCGACAGGGACGCGGTCAACGCGCCCTCGCCGCAGCCGAGGTCCACCACCGTGGACGGCGCCCCGGCGTCGATCCGCGCGGTCAGGTCGGCGAAGGGACGGGCCCGTTCGCCGGCGAAGCGCAGGTACCTGGCGGGATCCCAGGCGACCGAGGAGGTGGGGGACGGCGCTCCCGCGGAGCCGTCGTCCGGTCCCGTGGTGGTCGCCATCGGACCCGATGCTAGAGGTGCTGCCGTCGGCCGGACGGTCCGGTCCAGTGCCCTCCGTCAGCGCGAGAAGTGCCGGAATCGTCCGATCCGCCCGGTACCGTATGGCAGCTGGAGGCGCGCTCCGCCCTCCCGCCGAGCCCCGGGAGCCCCGATTCCGTCCGATGCAGTGCCGCCGTCCCCGTCGCCCGAAGGGCTGACCGGGGCGCTGCCTGTGGAGCGCGCCGGCCCGCCGGTGCCCACGGACGCCGTCTCGCCGGTGAGCGGTGCGCAGCGGAACGTGGCGGGCGCGGTGGGGATGGTCGCGAAGCTCCGCGCGGTGCTCCGGGTGCGCGACTTCCGCAAGCTCTGGCTGTCGATGTCGCTGTCGAGCTTCGGCGACTGGCTCGGCCTGCTCGCCATCACCGCAACCGCGACCTCGCTGGTCGACGGCTTCGCCGCCGCCAACTTCGCGCTGGGCGGCGTCCTCCTGTTCCGGCTGCTCCCGGCCATCGTGCTCGGCCCCCTGGCCGGGGCGTTCGCCGACCGGTTCGACCGGCGCAAGACGATGGTCGTCACCGACATCATCCGCTTCACGCTCTTCGCGTCGATCCCGCTCGTGGACAACCTCGTCTGGCTGTTCGTCGCCCAGTTCCTCATCGAGGCGTTCAGCCTGTTCTGGATCCCGGCGAAGGAGGCCGCCGTCCCCAACATGCTGCGGAAAGACCAGTTGGAGTCGGCGAACCAGCTGTCACTGGTCACCACCTACGGACTGACTCCCGTCCTCGCGGCCATCGTCTTCTCGGCGCTCACGGCCCTGGGCGGCCCGCTGTCGAGCCTGCTGCCGTCGGTGGACGAGGTCGATCTCGCGCTGTACCTCAACGCATTGACCTTCCTGGTCGCCGCCTTCGTCATCTGGCACCTGCCCTCGATCAGCGGCCGCCGGGCGGGCGGCGCCGTCGTGCCCACCGAGAGCTTCCTCGGTTCCCTCCGGCACGGCTTCTCCTTCGCCGGGCACACCCCACTGGTTCGGGGCCTCGTCGTCGGGATCACCGGTGCCATGGCCGCGGCCGGGGTGATCATCGCGACGGGCCAGGCGTTCGCCCACGCCCTCGGCGGCGGCGATGCCGCCTACGGCCTGCTCTTCGGCGCGGTCTTCATCGGCCTGGGCCTGGGGATCGCGGTGGGCCCGAGTGTCGCCCGCGACCTCGCTCGCGAACGCATCTTCGGCCTGGCCATCGTGGGGGCGGGGCTGATGGTGCTGCTCATGGCGTGGACCTTCACGCTGTGGCTCGCCCTGCTGCTCGTCGTCCTCATGGGGTTCTTCGCCGGCATCGCATACCTGGCCGGATTCACCCTGCTCGGCACGGAGGTCGAGGACGAGATCCGCGGCCGCACGTTCGCCATCGTCCAGTCACTGGTGCGGGCGGCGCTGATCGTCTCGCTCGCCGTCGTGCCGTTCGGGGTGGGACTCATCGGCCGCCACGAGCTCGACCTCGGGATCGTGGCGCTCCCGGTCACCGGCGAGCGGATCATGCTCTTCGTGGCCGGCCTGCTCGCTCTGGGCGTCGGGGTGCTTGCCTATCGCCAGATGGACGACGGGCGGCCGGTGCCGCTGCTGGCCGACGTCGTCACCGCCCTGCGGCGGGACAGCACCGCGCGCCGCCGGCTGGACGGCGGCGGCGTCTTCATCGCCTTCGAGGGTGGGGAGGGCGCGGGCAAGTCCACCCAGGTGCGCCGCCTGCAGGAGTGGCTCACCAGCGAGGGGCTGATCTGCCGGGCGACCTTCGAGCCCGGCGCGACGCCGTCAGGCGCAGGCATCCGCTCCATCGTGCTGGACCGGGCGCACACCGGCATCGCGCCGCGCTCGGAGGCGCTGCTCTATGCCGCCGACCGCGCGCAGCACGTCAACGACGTACTCAGGCCCGCCCTGGACGCCGGGGAGGTCGTGGTCACCGACCGGTTCGTCGACAGCTCGCTGGCCTACCAGGGCGCCGGCCGGGCGATTCCGCTGGACGACGTCCGGATGCTCTCCCGCTGGGCGACGCAGGGGCTGCAGCCCGACCTCACCATCCTCCTCGACCTGCCCCCCGAGATCGGGCTGGCGCGGGCCCGCGGCCGGGCGACCGCCGACCGGCTGGAGTCGGAATCACTCGAGTTCCACCAGCGGGTGCGCCAGACCTTCCTCGCGCTGGCGGAGGCCGACCCCGACCGCTACCTCGTTCTCGACGCCCGGCAGGATCCCGATCAGATCGCGGCGGCCATCCGGGTAGGGGTCGCCGAACTGCTCTCGGGGCTGCCGCTGCAGACGCTGGCCCAGACCGAGGAGGTCGTGCCGGTGACGAACGACTCGACGGTCGCCCGCGAGGACGCCGCCGCACCGCATCATCCGCACGCGCAGACCGGCGCGACTCCCCAGTTGCATCCATGAGCGCTCCCGTTTCTCCCGCGGAGGGCGTCTGGGCGCGGGTCATAGGTCAGCCGGCCGTCGTCGCCGAGCTGCGCGCGGCCGTCGCCGATCCAGCCGCGATGACCCACGCGTGGCTCTTCACCGGCCCCCCGGGGTCGGGACGGTCGGTCGCGGCGCGCGCCTTCGCCGCGGCCCTCCAGTGCGCCGAGGGCGGGGACGGCACCTGCCACGCCTGTCGCACGGTGCTGGCCGGCACCCACGCCGACGTGCAGACCGTCGTCCCCGAGGGGCTGTCCATCGGCGTCGCGGAGGTGCGGCAGCTGGTGCGCATCGCCGGACGGGCGCCGTCCCAGGGCCGCTGGCAGGTCGTGCTGGTCGAGGACGCCGACCGGATGACCGAGCAGGCGTCCAACACCGTGCTCAAGATGCTCGAGGAGCCGCCGAGCCGCACCGTGTTCCTGCTCTGCGCCCCCAGCCTGCACCCCGACGACGTCCCGGTGACCATCCGGTCCCGCTGCCGGGTGGTCGGACTGCGCACCCCGCCCGTCGAGGCGGTGGCCGACGTCCTCGTCGAACGGGACGGCGTCGACCCGGCGCTGGCCGCCTGGTCCGCGGCGGCCTCGGGCGGTCACGTCGGCCGGGCGCGCCGGCTGGCGCGGGACGAGGTGGCCCGGATGGCCCGCAAGGCGGTGCTGGACGTGCCCCTGTCGCTGGTGTCTCTGGCCGCCTGCCTCGATGCCGCCGACGACCTCGTCACCGCCGCGCAGGAGGAGGCCGATGAGGCGGCCGGCAGCCTCGACGGCGCAGAGACCGAGGCGGTGAAGGCCAGCCTCGGCTATGGCGCGCGGGGGCCGGGCGTCTCCGCGGCGAGCCGCGGCGCCGGCGTGCTCAAGGAGCTGGAGAAGCGGCAGAAGTCGCGGGCGACGCGGCTGGGACGGGACTCGCTGGACCGGGCGCTGGTCGACCTCGCCGGTTTCTACCGCGACGCCCTGGTGCTGGACTCGGCCGGGGGCGCCCCGCCGATGCTCATGCACCCCGACCGCCGGGCGGACTCCGAGGAACTCGCGCGCCGGGTCGGTGCCGAGGGAGCGCTTCGGCGCATCGACGCCATCCTGGCCTGCCGGGTCGCGCTCGAGCAGAACGTCAAGCCGCGGATCGCTCTCGAGGCGCTCACCGTCGCCCTGCGGCTGCCTGCCTGACGAAGGACCCGTTCCGCGGAACGGGCGCGCCGGTGTCGTAGGCTGTCCGGGCAGCCCGCCGCCTTAGCTCAGTCGGTAGAGCATCTCACTCGTAATGAGAAGGTCGTCGGTTCGATTCCGACAGGCGGCTCCACTTCCTTCAGCTCAGATGGCCAGGTTCCGTGCTGGTACCGGCGACCTGGGTGCCAGCGGTGCTCGCGTCCGCGGGTGGGCCCACAGCGCCTCGCCGGTCTGGTCGGCGACGCCTCTGGCCGACTCGGGCACGGGGTGGAAGTCGGTGGCGATGGTCATGCTGGGCTGCGAGTGCTCGAGCACCTGTATCGCGACTCGGGCAGGCAGACCTGCAGCAGGCGAGCCGAAGCCACGGCCCGGCGCCAGCTCGGCGGGCAGTCCTCTGAAGAGCTGCCGCACCGATGGCGGCGTCCCGACCACGTCGGGCTGAGGCCGGCGGCCCCGATGAGGACGGCGTCCCGACGTGCCACCGCGCCGCCGGAGCGGCATCCACCCTTTCGAGCGAGAACCGCGGTGACCGATTCAGCTCCGTCGGGCGCTTGTCGACGGCTCTGAGGATGCCCGCCGAAGGACGGTGGGCCTGCTGAGGGGCTTTCATGACGTTCTCTGCCGCACGCGGTCACCGCGGGCTCGGGTTGGCGACAGCCGCCGTCGCCGCCGTCACGTCCTGCGCACTGGGGCTGACGTCGTCGTCCGCCGCATCCAGCCCGGCCGCGCAGCCCACCGGTTCCGAGTCCGGCGCCCAGGCGGGCGTCACGTCGACCGGCGAGCCCGCCGTCTCCACGGCCGGGCCGTCTGCGCCCGTCGAACAGGTCGAGACCGTGGCCACCGGCGACGCGCTCGTCACCGCCGTCGCCGCCGAGGTCGCAGGGGGGGACCGGGGCGTCTCCCGTTCGCGCACGGTCTCGGTGGACACCTCCGCGCTACCGACCGCGGCCGACAGGGTCGAACTTCCGCTCTTCACCGACACCACGGTCGTGGCGGACCTCACCGCTCCGGCGTTCCGTCCCGAGGGCGGTTACCGGACGTGGAGCGGCACGATCGACGGCGACGAGGGAAGCACCGTCGTCTTCGTCGAGCAGGACGGCGTGCTCGCCGGCCTGGTGACCAGCAAGGACGCCACCTACCGGCTGCGCCCGCTGCCCGACGGCAGCACTCGCGTCGAGCAGATGGACGAGTCGCAGTTCCCGACCGCCTACGCGCACGCCACGCCGCCCACCGACGGTGGGTTCACCCCCGTCGTGACCACCGGGGACGACCACCCGCACGCCCCGGGCACCCCGGCGCACAGCCATGAGCCCGAAAGCCCGACCGACGGCGACGCCGCCCACGCCGACGGCGACGCCGCCCACGCCGACGGCGACGCCCACAGCCATGCCCCCGGCACTCCGGAGCACAGCCACGCCGCCGCTCCCGCGGTCGCCGACGGTGATCCGGCCGGCGCTGCGGGGGGCGACGTCCCCGTGACGACGGCGGCCACGGCCGACGCTCCGGTCGTCGACGTCCTCGTGGCCTACTCCACCGCCGCCAAGACCCGCAACGGCGGGCAGGCCGGCATGGATGCCGACATCGCGCTGATGATCGAGCAGACCAACAGCGCCTTCGACACCTCCGGGATCAACGCCGTGCTTCGGCTGGCACACACCGCGGAGGTCTCGATCAACGGCCCCGTGGACGGCGCAACGCTGGGCAAGCTGGCCAACCCCAGCGACGGCGTCTACGACGAGCTGCACGTGCTGCGCGACCAGTACGGCGCGGACCTCATCTCGCTGATCACCGACAGCTCGACCGGTCCCTACTGCGGCATCGCCTATCAGATGCAGAGCATCAGCACGTCGTTCGCGCCGTACGCGATGAGCGTGACCGACGCCGGCTGCGCGACGGGCAACATGACCTTCACGCACGAACTCGGCCACAACTTCGGCGCGGCCCACGACCGCGGATCCTGGTCGGGCACGCCGGCTCTTCCCTACGGCTACGACTGGGTCAACCCGCAGCAGGGCTGGCGCACCGTCATGTCCTACGCCAACGCCTGCCCCGGCTGTGGCCGCCTGCTGCGGTTCTCCAATCCGGACCAGACGTACAACGGCGCCCCGCTGGGCGCCCCGGCCAGTGCTTCGAACGCCGCGGACAACCGGGCAGTGCTGAACACGACGTCGAGCACGGTGGCCAGCATGCGGGGCGCCCCGGCACCCGCGTCGCTGACGCTGACGGCGCCGACGGACGGCCAGCGGGTGATCGCGTCAGGGAAGCTGGTGGCGACCTGGTCGACCAGCGGCTACATGGGCTCCGACGCCAAGGTCGAGTTGCTGCGGGCCGGCACCGTGGTGAAGATCCTCACCGCGAAGGTGCCGCTGGGCACCGGACGGTACGAGTACGCCCTGCCGCTGACGACGGCCCGTGCGACCGACTACAGCCTTCGCATCACGCCGCTGCTGGCTCCGCAGTACGCCGTCACCAGCGACGCGTTCGCCGTTGTCGACCCGGCGATCACCCCGGCGTTCGCCGGGTCCCCGGCCGCCGGTGGGGCCGCCCGGGTGACCTGGACGTACACCGGGGCTCCCGGAGGAACGGTCAAGGTGGAGCTGCTCAAGGACGGCAAGTCCCTCGCCGTCCTCAAGACGGTCGCGGTCGGGACCGGCGGCGCCGGTCTGGCCGACGTCACGCTGCCGGCTGCGCTGAACGACGGTGCGGGATACCGGTTCCGCACCACCCTGTCGGCCGTGCCGAAGGCTCCGGCGCTCACCGGCGGCTTCTCGGTGACCAGCACCCGCCAGTTGGTGCTCACCGCTCCTGCGTCGGGCGCGACCGCGGCTGCGGGCGCACCGCTGACGGTGACCTGGACCGCCGCGGGCGTCCTGGGCGTCTCGGTCAAGGCGGAGTTGGTCAAGGGCGACCTGGTGGCGTTCACCAGCGCGGTGGCGCCTTCGGGCAGCGGCACCCTGACCTTCACGCCGCCGGCGAAGCTGCCTACCGGCGAGGACTACCGGGTCCGGCTGGTGGCTGTCTCGTTCCCGACCGTGATCCAGACGAGCGAGTCGCTGACGATCAACGGCACGTCGGTGTCCGTGACGTCGCAGAGCAGCCCGTCGTCGATTGCCGCCGGCCGGCCCCTCACCGTGACCTTCACCAAGGTGGGCGTTCCGGGGACCGCCGTGAAGCTGGAAGCGGTCGCCCCCAACCTCAGCCCGGTGACGATCGCGGCCAGCGTTCCTCTCGCTGCCGGCACCTACACCTGGAACGTGCCGGCGGGCCTGCCGAGGGCCGACTGGAAGATCCGCGCCACGGTCGTCGGCAACCCGCTCGTCACGAGCACCTCGGCGGCCGCGACCACGGTCACCTGGCCGACGGTGTCGGCGTCCGCCTCGCCCTCGGGTGTGGCGGGGGCCCCGGTGACCGTCTCGTGGGCGTTCACCGATGGCGCCGCAGCGCCGGTCAAGGTGCGCCTGTTGCAGGGCACGCGGGTGGTCGCCACGGTGACCGCCGGCGGGGTGACGGCGGCGGACGGAACCGGTTCGGTGACCTATCGCCTGCCCGTCAACCTCGCGGCCGGCAACTACCAGTTCGACGTCTCGGCGGCCGCCAACGCGACCATCGTCGCCAAGACGGGCGCCGTTCCGGTCACCCTGCCGACGCTGGCGGCCTCGGGTGCCGCCTCGGCGGTCCGCGGGCAGACCGCCACGATCTCGTGGACGTTCTCCGACGGGGCGGCTGTCCCGGTGCGCATCGACCTGGTGCAGGGAACGACCGTCGTCCTGGTCAAGAGCGGGGCGGTCACCGCGAACGACGGCACCGGGTCGTTCGCCTACAAGGCCCCGACGACGCTCGCCGCGGGCACCTACACCGTGCGGATCCGTCCGGTGCTGCTCTCGACGAGCGCCGCGATCCAGGGGACAAGGACGTTCACCGTCTCCTGATGCGCATCCGGGAGGGTGGCGCGCCGGTCCGGCGTGCCACCCTCCCGGCATCTCGACGGGCCGACCGTTCCCTCAGCTGGAAACAGTCCGGCAGCCGAGGGTGGTGTTCTGCGTACCGGCGCCCACGTTGATGCCGTAGGCGCAGACGCTGTGCGACCCGGGAGTCACCGGCACCGTCGTCGTGTACCCGTGCCGGGCGCCCGCCGCTGGATGGAGGGCTGCGATGTCGGAGCGCGGCAGCTCCGCCGCCGTACTGACCCCTCGCCCGTCCACATAGACGTGCACGCGAATGGGCGCCGTCGGCGCATCGGGGTCGTAGGCCCATCCCTGGACGATCAGCGTCCCCGAGGTGACGACGACGGGGTCGAGCGCGCCGACTGGGTTGTACGCGGCGGCCGGCATCGAGACGTTCTGGCACCCGAGGCCCACGTTGCCCGTGCCGCCGCCCACGTTGATGGCATACGCGCACACGCGGTGCGAGCCCGAGGCGAGCGTCAGGCGCGTGGAGAAGCCGTGGTCTGGCCCCACGCCGGCGAGTGCGGCGCCGATGTCGGGCCGCGCGGTGTCCGCCGCCAGCGACCGCACTCCCACGCCGTCGACGTAGACGTGGACACGGATCGGGTCGGTTGCGGTGTCGTGGTCCAGAGCCCACCCGGTGACGGTCACGTCCCGGCCGTCGACGGTGACGGTGTCCAGGCGGCCCACCGGGTTCCAGGCGCCGGCCGCGACGGTGACGGCGGCGCAGCCCAGGCCGGAGTTTCCCACTCCGGCGCCCACGTTGATCCCGTAGGCGCACACCCGGTGCGTACCGGCGGATATGGCCATGGACGCCTCGAAGCCGTGCGCGCTGCTCACGCCCAAGGGCGCGTAGGGCGCGACCGCGGTGGTCACCTGACCGGCGCTCGCCGCCTGGCGGACGACGCCGTCGACGCTCAGGTGGACCGACGTCGCGGAGGTGGGTGCCTGCGGGTCGAGGGCCCACCCGGTCACGGTGGCGGTCCGCCCCACGACGACGGCCGAGGTGAGCGCGCCCCGCGGGCTGGACGCGGCCGGACCGGTGGTCGCGGCGCGGCAGCCGAGGGAGGGGTTGCCGGCGGAGGGCCCGACGTTGATGGCGTAGACGCAGACCTGGTGTGCCCCCGCGGGCAGGGTGACCACCTCGACGAAGCCGTGGGCGGTACCCGCCAGTGGGTAGGTCAGCGGCACCCGGGAATCCGGCTCGTCCGCTGTCGCGGCCCGAACGGCTCGCCCGTCGACGTAGACGTGCACCGCCAGGCTCGTGGTCATGCGGTCCTCGTCGACCGCCCAGCCGCGCACCAGCACCTGGTCGCCGAAGGCCGTGAGGGAGTCGATCGCGCCTCGGGGAGCCGGTCGGGCGGCCTGCACGGTCACCGAGCGGCAGCCGAGCCGCTGATTGCGCCCCGGGCCCACATTGATCGCGTAGACGCACACGTCGTGGCGGCCGGCCGCGACCTCGAGGGAGCCGCGGAATCCGGGACGAGCGCCGATCGTCGGGTAGAGCTTCGCGAGGTCGGGGCGGCCGACGGTCGCGGTCCACGCGGCTGTCGCGCGCCCGTCCACGTACACATGCACGGTGGAACTGGCGTCGGGCTGGTCCCAGTCCACGGCCCAGCCCGAGACGCTCACCGAGCCGATGCCGCCCACGGCGCTGTCCACGCTGCCCTTGGGGACGGAGTAGCTGGCCACCCGCGCGACGGTCGCGGTGCGGATCGCCCCCAGCGCCGTGTAGCCGGCGTCCCCGGGGCAGGCGGTGAGACCGACGTCGCGATGCCCGAAGATCGTCGGGCGCCGGACGACGGTTCCGGCGGCGTACCGGTTCGTGCTGCCCCCGCCGGAGACGAGGTCGGCGGTGCCGACGGGGTTCACGCCGTACATGCGGAACTTCCAGGCGACGACGTCGGCCACCGTGGTGACCATGGCGGCGGGCGGCTTCTGGTTGCTGAAGTCGCCCAGCATCGACACGCCCAACGTGTACGTGTTGAAGCCCCCGGCGTGGGCTCCGATCACCGGAGCGGCCAGCCCTCGGCTGCCGCTGTACCGCCCCTCCCATGCGCGGCCGAACGAGTCGACCACGACGTTGTAGCCGATGTCGCTCCAGCCGCGGCTGAGTACGTGGTAGGCGTAGATCGCCCGAAGGATCTCCGGCACCTCGCCGGCCGTGTAGCCGTTCGCGCTCGCCGTGTGGTGGATGACCGCGGCCTTGATGGTCGAGGCGAAGCTTGGCGACCCCGTCCGGATCGACTCGTCGGCACCCCACTGCGCCCGCGTGTAGATCGGCGGCCCATCGATCGCCTGCGCCGCGTCCTGCACCGCCGCTCGGCCCGGGTTGGCGTCCGCCGGGCTCGTTCCGGGATCGATGAGCTGCACGCGCACGTCGCGCGGGATGCGCCCGTCCAGCGTCTGGACGACGGCCTCGACACCCGTCGCCCGGTTCGACCAGTACGGGGCCGTGCCGTCGCGCAGCGTTCCGTCCGGTCCGCCGACGTCGGTCATGCCCTCGGTCTCGAGCATGGTCCACTCGCTCCAGGAGCCGCCCGACGCGGCGACCCGGATCTGCACCGTCACGTCGGTGACCCGGTCGTCGTGGGCCCATGTGACGCCGAGGGCCGAGAACTCCTCCGTCGAGGGGAGCGAGACCGTCAGCGCGGGCACTCCGGCCACCTCCGTCCCGGTGACGGCCACGGTGTCGGCGGAGGTGCCGCCGTCCGGGAGCGGGGTGCGCCGCTCGTCCTGCGGCTCCACCACGGCACCCACCGGGACGGCGGTGTCGGCGCCCGTCGCGACCACCTCGCCATCGGCCGTGACCACCGCCTCGTCGGCGGGTGCCGCGACGGAGCCGAGCTCGACGGCGTCGATCGCGGGCGGCACGGCCTCCACCGGGGGCAGCGGCGTGGCATAGACCGGGAGCACCACCAGCAGCCCGGTCAGGGTGAGGAATGCGGCCAGGGCCACCGAGACGCGGCGCACGCGACTCCCTTTCGACCGACGGGCCCGACCTCCGCCGATCGAACCGCTCCCAGAGGTCTTCGACCGGGGGAGCGTCATTGTGAAGTCAGACCGCGCCGTCCTCGGGCGGACGACGACGGCGGCGCAACCCCGGATCGGGGTGCGCCGCCGTCGCTGCGATGGCCGGCCCTCCTGGCGGGCCAGGAGGGCGCTCCGTCAGTGGTAGTTCTCGTCCTTGGCCCGCTGGATCGACGCTGTGATCTCCGCCTCAGCCTCTTCGCGGCCGACCCAGTTGGCGCCCTCGACAGACTTGCCGGGTTCGAGGTCCTTGTAGGTCTCGAAGAAGTGCTGGATCTCCAGCCGGTCGAACTCCGACACGTCGGTGATGTCCATGAGGTGCGACATGCGGGGGTCGGTCGCCGGAACGGTCAGGACCTTGTCGTCCCCTCCGGCCTCGTCGGTCATCCGGAACATGCCGATGGCCCGGCACGTGATCAGGCACCCCGGGAACGTCGGCTCCTCGAGCAGAACCAGGGCGTCGAGCGGGTCGCCGTCCTGCCCGAGGGTGTTCTCGATGTAGCCGTAGTCGGCCGGATATCGCGTGGAGGTGAAGAGCATCCGGTCCAAGCGGATGCGGCCGGTGGCGTGGTCCAGCTCGTACTTGTTTCGCTGGCCCTTCGGAATTTCTACCGTCACGTCGAACTGCACGCGCTTAGTGTGGCCTACGGCGGCCCCGCCCGATCGGTGGAGGTCGCTCTTTGGGGGGTGGGCACCATCGCGTCGACCGGTTCGACGATCATCACCGCGAGAACCGGACGCCTGAAGCGCCGCGTCGCCACCGGCGTCGTCGCGCTCGTCGTGCTCCTCGCCGGCGGCGGTGTGTGGCTCAGCGGCGGGTTCGACGGCGGGAACGGCGACCGGGTCGACCGCATCGTCGAGGACGCGACACTGCCGGAGCTCGGCGATGCCGAGCCGGTCCTCGCCTCGCTGGCGACCGACGCGCCCACGCCCGATCCCGGCGTGCTGGCAGCCCAGCTCGGCCCACTGCTGGCCGCGCCCGCGCTCGGCAGTGGCGTCTCCGCCTCGGTCGTCGACGTCGCGTCCGGCGACGTGCTGCTGGACCAGGATGCCGCCCAACCCTCGATGCCCGCCTCGACCGCCAAGCTCCTGACCGCCGTCGCCGCGCTCACGACTCTCGACCCCGTCGACACCCTGGAGACGACGGTGGTCGCCGGGTCCGCGCCGGGGGAGGTCGTCCTCGTCGGCGGTGGCGACCCGACGCTGTCGCGGACGGCGCCGTCACAGACCTACGAAGGCGCACCGACGGTCGAGGACCTTGCGACCCAGGTCGTGGCCGCCCGCCCGGCCGGCGAGCCGGTCACCCGGGTGGTCGTCGACAGCTCGCTGTTCACCGGGCCCCTCACCGCGAGCGGCTGGCAGCCCAGCGACACGCCCTCCAGCTACGCCGCACCGGTGACCGCC
>JAOPWJ010000194.1 GCA_025965715.1 Blastococcus sp.
CGGTGCCGGCGCTGGGTGACCAGGAGGCAGAAGTCGAGGGCGTTGCCGGTCACCCGGTCGCGGGCGTCGTCCGGACCCCAGTTCCAGAGCTCTCCCCCGGGGCCGGCGAGCTCGACGCGCACCGCGGCCTCGGGCGCCGGCCGGCCCCGCAGCCGGAAGCTCCAGCCCAGCGTCGCGACGCCCAGATGAGCGACGTGCCGCAGCCGTGCCGTGGGCCGGCGCGCCAGCCCGAAGGCGTCGAACACGTCCTGGCCGTGCGCCCAGGTCTCCATCAGCCGGGCGGTGACGGAGGAGGCGGCGCTCATCGTCGGTCCGTACCAGGGCAGTGACGTGGCCGGGTCGAGTGCGCCGAAGACCGTCAGGTACTCCCGCCGGGCCCGCTGCAGCCAGGCGAAGACCTCGGCTCCGGACCGGTCGCGGAAGCGCTCGGCCACCCGGTCGGGAAAGTCCTCGCCCCCGGCGGTGAGCTCGTCGGCCTCGGCGCGGAACCGGTCGGGGTCGGTCGCCGACAGGGTGGCCGTCTCGTCGAAGTAGGCGAGGTGGGTGACCTGGTCCCGGACGGTCCAGCCGGCCGCGGGCGTGTCGCGGTGCCAGTCGGGCTCGGCGAGCACGGAGAGCACCTCGTACAGCTCGGCCGACTCGGCGGCGAGGTCGGCGGTCAGCGCGCCCATGTCGACGGCCATCACCGGCCCTGCCAGACGGGTCGGCGCTTGTCCCGGAACGCGGCGGGGCCCTCCTGCGCGTCCCGGCTGCGGTACACCGGCTCCCAGAGTGCCTCCGCCGCGTGGAACGCCTCGGCCAGCGGCAGCCCGGCCACCAGGCCCACCGTCGCCTTCGCCGCCCGCACCGAGAGCGGCGCATTCGCCGCGATCCGCATGCCCAGCGCCTGGGCGGCGGCCCGCAGCTCCGCCAGGGGCACCACCTCGTTGACCAGGCCCACCTCGTAGGCCCGCCGGGCGTCGATCGGCTCCCCCGTGACCAGCAGCTGCATGGCGATCCGCGGCGGCACCAGCAGCGGAAGCGGTGCGGCCCAGGGCGACCCGCGGCCGATACGGGCCTCGGTCACGGCGAACCGGGCGGTGTCGGCGGCGACCACGAGGTCGCAGTTCTGCGCGAGCAGGAAGCCGCCGCCGTAGGCGATTCCGTTCACCGCCGCGATGGTCGGCTTGTCGACGGCGATGTTGCGGCCGAACTGCGGCAGGAAGTCCGGTGGCGGCACGGTGAGCGCGCCGTCGGCCATCTCGCGCAGGTCACCGCCGGCGCAGAAGGCCTTGTCACCGGCTCCCGTCAGCACGAGCACCGCGGCGTCCTCGTCGTCGTTGAACCGGCGCACCCCCGCCCACAGCCCGGCCCGGACGTCGGCCGACAGGGCGTTGCGCGCCTCCGGCCGGTCGATGGTCAGCCAGGCCACCTGGTCGAGGACCTCGTACCGGACGACGTCGGGATGCGGCCCGGTCACGCCGCGTCCTCGGCCGGGCCCTCGGGCGGGGAGACCACCGCGAGCACCTCGCCGGTCTCCACCGTGCCCCCCACGACGGCGTGCAGCGACGCGAGGACGCCGGCGTGCGGTGCGCGTACCACGTGTTCCATCTTCATCGCCTCGAGGACGACGACGACCGTGCCCGCCGCCACCTCCTGCCCCTCGGCAACCTCGAGGCGCACCACGGTGCCGGGCATCGGCGCGTGCAGCGATCCGGCCTCCTCCTCGGCGAGTGGCTGGGGGAACCGCTCGACCTCGACCAGCGCGGTGGCCCCGAGCGCGCTGTCGAGGAACACGGCATCGGCGACCCGGTGCACGTCCACGGTGCGGCGGACACGGTCGACGGTCAGCGTCACGCGGTCGGCCGCCAGGTCGCCGGCCACCACCTCGAGCCGGGTGCCGTCGACCGTCGCCCGCAGACCGTCCCGGCCGAATCGGTAACCCACCTCGACGACCCGGCCCTCGAACGTGAACTCCGCTCTCTGGTCGGCGTTGGGCACGTTGCGCCATCCGCTGGGGACCGGCCGTTGCACCTTCGCCGCGGACCGGCGCACCACCGACGCGGCCAGGGCAGCGGCCAGGGCGTGCACCCGCAGCGCGGTGTCCGCGGCGTCGTTCCGGCTCAGCTCCGCGGGGTCGTGCCGGCCGAGGTAGCCGGTGTCGATGGCGCCGCGGCGGAACTCCTCCTCGCGCAGCACCCCCACCAGCAGGTCGCGGTTGGTCGTCACGCCGTGCACCCGCGTCTCGGCGAGCGCCCGCGCCAGCCGGCGGCAGGCCTCGTCCCGCGTGGCGCCGTGGGCGATGACCTTCGCCAGCATCGGGTCGTAGTGCACGCCCACCACCGAACCGGCGGTCACGCCCGAGTCCACCCGGATGCCCGGCAGGGCCGGCACCTCGAAGCGGTGCACCGTGCCGGTGGCCGGCAGGAACCCGGCGGGCACGTCCTCGGCGTAGAGCCGCACCTCCACGGCGTGCCCGGTGATGCTGGCGCCGGTCACCTCCTCGGCCAGGGGCTTCCCGTCGGCGACCTCCAGCTGGACCCGCACGAGGTCCAGGCCGGTGATCGCCTCGGTGACCGGGTGCTCCACCTGGAGGCGGGTGTTGACCTCGAGGAAGAAGAAGCGGCCGTCCGGGGCGAGGACGAACTCCACGGTGCCGGCACCCACGTAGCCGATCGCCGTGGCGGCGGCCACGGCTGCCGCGCCGAGCTCCGCGCGCAGCTCCGGGGAGACCGCCGGTGACGGCGCCTCCTCGATGATCTTCTGATAGCGCCGCTGGATGGAGCATTCACGCTCGAACAGGTGCACCACGGTGCCGGAGGTGTCCCCGACGATCTGCACCTCGACGTGCCGCGGCCGTTCGACGAAGCGCTCGAGGAACACGGTTGCGTCACCGAACGCCGAGGCGGCCTCCCGGCGCGCGCCGGCCACCGCGTCGCCGAGCTCGTCGGCCGCATGGACGATCCGCATGCCGCGGCCACCCCCGCCGTACGCCGCCTTGACCAGCACGGGATAGCCGATCCCCGCAGCGGCGGAGGCCAGCGCGGCCAGGTCCAGCTCGTCCGCCGCGCCGACCACCGCTCCGGGGAGGACGGGGACGCCCGCCGCGGCCATCAGCTCCTTGGCGGCCGTCTTGGACCCCATCGCGTCGATCGCCTCGGGAGACGGCCCGACGAAGACCAGCCCGGCCTCGGCGCAGGCGCGGGCGAAGCCGG
>JAOPWJ010000049.1 GCA_025965715.1 Blastococcus sp.
GAGAGGGAAACGCCCGGTCTCATTCCGAACCCGGAAGCTAAGCCTTTCAGCGCCGATGGTACTGCCCTGGAGACGGGGTGGGAGAGTAGGACGCCGCCGGACAACCATTCCCGAAAGGGCCCCAGCAGCCATGCTGGGGCCCTTTCGGCGTTTCTCCGTCGAAACCTTCGGCCGCCTGCAGCCTCAGCGGCGCCGCTCCTTCTCCGTCGCCCCGACGTTGTCGGCCAGCCAGGCATTGAGCGTCCGCAGGTCTCGCCAGGCACTCCGGATCCGGTCCAGGGTTCCCCGGTCGTGCAGCCATTCCGCCGGCTCCCATCGACGTGTGGCGTGCAGGGCCTTGTGCTTGAGGAGATCCAGGCGCTCGGCGTCCGGCGCATAGCCGGCCGGAACGCGGACCAGCCGCGCACCCTCGATGATCCAGCCGGCACGCCGGAGGCGGTCGACCTCGGCTTCGAGCCGCGGACCCTGCACCGCATCGGCCACCGCACGCCGGTACCGCGCGACCTGGTCCGATTCCAGCCGCCAGCAACCGCCCGAGACGAGGAGCCCATCGGCCGAGACCTGGACGTACCAGGAGCCCGCGCCCGCGCCGTCCGGATGCACGACGGCGCCCTGGTGTGTCTTGTACGGCGTCTTGTCGGAACTGAATCGCAGGTCGCGGTAGGGGCGGAACACGGTGGGCGTTCCGAACTCGGGTGCGAGCTCGTCGAGGAGCGCGAGGAGCGGCGCACGGACGTGGGCGTCGTAGACCGGCTTGTGGTCGGTCCAGTAGGTCCTGGAGTTGTCGGCCTCCAAGCCCTCGTAGAACACCAGCCCCTCGTCGGGGAATCCCTCGAAGGTCACGGGATGCTCGCCCGTTCGTCGTCGAGAAGCGTGTGCCAGCGGACCTCCCGAAGCGCTTCGGCACCGGTATCCAGCGTCCGCGCCCACCCGTCGGGCGCCCAGCCGGTCGACTCGTAGAAGCTGGCCGACACCTGGTCGGGCTCCAGGAGCCAGGTCTGCAGCCGGGCGGCGCCACCGGCCCGCACGACGTCGGTGACCGCGGCGAGGAGCCGGCTGCCATGGCCCCGGCGGCCCCAGCGGGGCTCCACCAGGAGGGTGGAGAGCTCCGAGCTGGGCCCGGCGGGGTGTGGCTGCTCGCCCGGGGTGAGTTCCGCCGTTCCGAAGGCCGCGAAGCCGACCACCGTCCGGCCTTCCAGTGCCACCACCACGCCGTGGCCGGGCGTCGGCGGTGACTCGACCGCGTGGCGCCAGGCGGCGGTCGCCGCGTCGGCGTCCCAGTCGTCGAGCACCGCCACGGGCAACACCGCGCGGTACGCCGTCCGCCAGGTCACCACCTGGACGCGGGCCACCTCCGCGGCGTCCTCGGGGCGGGCCGGGCGCACGGAGACGTCAGCCGAGCCGGTGAGTCGGGGGAACGGCGCCTCGGGGTTCACCCGGGCAGCGTAGGCGGGCCCTACCGAGGCGGGGGACGTCGTACCGGCCGGGCAGGATCACGGCCGTGAGCACGAGGCCCGTCGATCGGTCGCCCGTCGAGCGGTTGCCGTCGGCGCTGGCCCGGCGCATCGCACTGGCGGCGCAAGGCTTCGCCGTACCGCGGGCCGCCGGATCGGTCGGCACGCGTCAGCTGCGGCGCATGGTCGAGCGGCTGGGCGTGGTGCAGATCGACTCGGTCAACGTGCTGTCCCGGTCGCACTATCTGCCCGCATTCAGCCGGCTCGGTGGCTATCCGCGGGCAGCCCTCGACGACCTGACGGCCCGCCGCCACGCCGTCTTCGAGTACTGGGCCCACGAGGCGTCGTTCCTTCCCGTCCGTCTGCATCCGCACCTCCGCTGGCGCATGGCCGCGGCCGAAGAACTTGCATGGGGCAACATGGTGCGGCTGCAGCGGGAACGCCCGGGATACGTGGCCGAGGTGCTCGACCGGGTGCGGGAGTCGGGACCGCTCAAGGCCAGTGACCTGGCAGAGCCCAGGCCCGAACGGCCCGGGACCATGTGGAACTGGCACACGGGCAAGGTGGCGCTCGAATGGCTGTTCTTCACCGGTGCGGTCACAGCGACGCACCGGACGGCGGCCTTCGAGAGGGTCTACGACCTCACCGAGCGGGTGCTGCCTCCCGAGGTGCTGCGAGCCCCGACGCCCGAGCCCGCTGACGCGGTCCGTGAGCTCGTCCGTACCGCCGGGCGGGCGCTGGGCGTGGCCACCGAGCGGGACCTGCGCGACTACTTCCGGCTGCGCCCGGCTGCCGGCCGTACCGCGGTGGCCGAGCTCGCCGACGCCGGGGAGCTGCAGGCGGTCGAGGTCGCCGGCTGGGGGGCGCCGGCATGGCTCGACCCTGCGGCCCACCGGCCCCGCTGGGTCCACGCACGGGCCCTGCTGAGTCCCTTCGACTCCCTCGTCTGGGAACGACCGCGCGTCGAGCGCATCTTCGGCTTCCGCTACCGCCTCGAGATCTACACGCCGGCCGCCCGGCGCGTGCACGGTTACTACGTGCTGCCGTTCCTGCTCGGCGACCAGCTCGTGGCGCGGGTGGACCTCAAGGCCGACCGGCAGGCCGGGGTGCTGCGCGTGCAGTCGGCACATGCGGAGCCCGGCGCCGACCATCCGGCGGTGGCGGCCGCGCTCGCCGAGGAGCTGCGCCTGATGGCGGACTGGCTGGAGCTCGACCGGGTCGACGTCGTCGCCCGCGGCGACCTGTCGCCCGACCTCGCGCGCGCGGTCGCCCCGCTGCCGCGGTACGGCTGAGTCGGAGTCACACCATCGGTGCCCGCGCTGCCCGGCCGATGCCCAGATCGCCCGACACCGACTCCAGGGTCACGATGAGATCGGGACGGGCGACGTCGTCGTGGCCGTCCCCGTCGAGGTGGGACCTCATGCGGCCGGAGGCGGCGCCTCGACGCAGGGCTGAGGTCCCTGACGCAGGACGCAGGACGCCAGGACGCCAGGACGCCATGGCGTCACCATGCGACGCCATCGCAAGGTCATCGTGATGCCGTCGGCCGACAGAGCCCCGCCGCCCGGTCGCCGTAGGCTCGGACCGTGCCCGAGATCGTGCCGCTCCAGGTCCAGGTCATCGCCCAGACGCAGTTCACCCCGCCGGCCGACGTGCCGTGGGAGACCGACGTCGAGGGGGGACAGGCGCTCGCCGAGTTCGCCGGCCGGGCGTGCTACCAGTCGTGGAACAAGCCGAACCCCGCCACGGCCACGAACGCGGGCTACCTACGGCACATCCTCGAGGTCGGGCATCTCTCGGTGCTCGAGCACGGCACCGTGACCATGTACCTCTCCGGGATCTCCCGTTCCCTGAGCCACGAACTGATCCGGCACCGGCACTTCTCCTACAGCCAGCTGTCCCAGCGGTACGTACCCGAGCGGGACGCCGCGTTCGTCGAGCCGGCCGTCATAGCCGAGGACCCTGATCTGCACGAACGGTTCCTCGCCGCCACCGACGCCGCCGTCACTGCCTACGAGGAGCTGCTCGAGGGACTGCAGAAGCGCTTCGCCGACGTGCCGAACGCCACCCTCCGCCGCAAGCAAGCGCGTCAGGCCGCCCGCTCGGTGCTGCCCAACGCCATCGAGACGCGCGTCGTCGTGACCGGCAACTACCGTGCCTGGCGGCACTTCATCGCGATGCGGGCGAGCGAGCACGCCGACGTCGAGATCCGCGAGCTGGCCATCGCCTGCCTCCGTGAACTGCAGCGGGTGGCCGGCAACGTGTTCGACGACTTCCGGATCAGCGCGCTGGCCGACGGCACGGAGGTCGCCGCCAGTCCCTTCGTCACCGAGGGCTGACCGTCCCCCGGGACCCCTGAGGCACGTGTTCCTCGTCGCTGCCGGACGTCGGTGCCCACCCGTACCCTCGGGACCGTGGACGGCGCACCGATCGACACCCAGTACGAGGACCTCCTGCGGCGCATCCTGGAGCAGGGGACGCCCAAGCAGGACCGCACCGGCACCGGAACGGTCAGCCTCTTCGGCGAGCGGCTCCGGTACGACCTGTCCGAGACGTTCCCGTTGGTGACGACGAAGAAGGTCCACTTCCGCTCGATCGCGGTCGAGCTGCTCTGGTTCCTCCGCGGCGACAGCAACGTCGGCTGGCTGCGGGAGAACGGCGTCAGCATCTGGGACGAGTGGGCCTCACCCGAGGGTGACCTCGGGCCGGTCTACGGCGTGCAGTGGCGGTCGTGGCCGTCACCCGGGGGCGAGCAGATCGACCAGATCTCGACGTTGCTCGAGACGCTCCGCACCGATCCCGATTCCCGGCGGATGATCGTCTCGGCCTGGAACGTCGGCGCGCTGCCGGAGATGGCACTGGCCCCCTGCCACGCCCTCTTCCAGTTCTACGTGGCCGACGGCAAGCTCTCCTGCCAGCTCTACCAGCGCAGCGCCGACATGTTCCTCGGCGTGCCGTTCAACATCGCCAGCTACGCGCTGCTGACGCGGATGGTGGCCGACCAGGTCGGGCTGGCCCCGGGCGACTTCGTCTGGGTCGGTGGCGACTGCCACATCTACAGCAACCACACGGCGCAGGTGACCGAGCAGCTCTCCCGCGAGGTGCTGCCCTTCCCGACGCTGGAGCTGGCGCCCGCGCCGTCCCTGTTCGACTACACCTACGAGCACTTCACCGTGCACGGCTACCGGCACCACCCGGCCATCCGGGCAGCCGTGGCAGTGTGACGTCGCCGTCGAGCTCGCGAGACGGGCACAAGGGCATCGGGCTCATCTGGGCGCAGGCCCGGGGCGGTGTGATCGGCGCCGGCGGTGAGCTGCCCTGGCACCTGCCGGAGGACCTCGCCCTGTTCCGCCGGGTGACCATGGGGTCGACGGTCGTGATGGGACGGCGCACCTGGGAGTCGCTCCCGCAGCGCTTCCGTCCGCTGCCCGGCCGGACCAACGTCGTCCTGACCTCGGACCGGCACTGGTCCGCCGACGGCGCGCGGCCCGCCGCGTCGGTGGATGAGGTGCTCGCCGAGCACCAGTCCTTCTGGGTGATCGGCGGGGGCGCCGTCTACGCCGCGTTCCTGCCCTACGGCGACCGCATCGTGGTCACCGACGTCGACACCGCCGTCGAGGGCGACACCTGGGCGCCGGGCCTCGACGAGGTCTGGGAGCGGGTCTCCCGGACTCCGGCCGAGGGCTGGTCGGTCTCGTCGTCGGCGGGACTGCGGTTCGCGGTGTCGGAGTACGCACGGGGAAGCGTCGCCCCCGCTGGGTAGATTCCTCTCATGACCACCGACCCCGCCCGGCCGTTCGGGCGCGTGCTCACGGCGATGGTGACCCCCTTCGCCGAGGACGGCTCGATCGACCTGTCCGGGGCTCAGGAGCTCGCCGCCCACCTCGTCGACCGCCAGGCGCACGACGGCCTGGTGGTCATGGGGACGACGGGGGAGTCGCCCACCGTCAGCGACGGGGAGCAGCACGCCGTCCTGGAGGCGGTGGTCGACGCGGTGGGCGACCGCGCGGTCGTGATCGCCGGGGTGGGCACGAACGACACCGCTCACTCCATCGAGAACGCGCAGGCGGCCGCCCGTCTGGGCGTCGACGGGCTGCTGGTCGTCACGCCCTACTACAACCGCCCGCCGCAGGCCGGCCTGCTGCGGCACTTCACCTCGGTCGCCGACGCCACCGACCTGCCGGTGATGCTCTACGACATTCCTCCGCGGTCGATCGTCCCGATCGAGGTGGAGACGCTCGTCCGGCTCGCCGAGCATCCGAGGATCGTCGCGGTGAAGGACGCCAAGGGGAATCTCGGCGACGTGGCGTGGACCCTCGCGCGCACCGATCTCGCGTACTACAGCGGCGACGACATCATGAACCTGCCCCTGCTGGCCATGGGCGCGGTCGGCGTGGTGAGCGTCGTCGGCCACCTCGTCGGGCCGCGCCTGGCGGAGCTCGTCGCAGCCGTGGAGTCCGGCGACCTGCCCAGGGCGCGGGCGATCAACGAGAGCCTGCTGCCGGTCTACAAGGGCGTGATGGGCGGCGGTCACGGCGCGATCATGATCAAGGCAGCCCTGCGAGAGCTCACGCTGCCGGCCGGCCCCATGCGCCCGCCCCTGGTCGACGCGACCCCGGAGCAGGTCGCGCAACTGCGCCTCGACCTCGCCGCGGGTGGCATCGCGCTGTGAGCGGGCGGGTGACCCAGCCGCACCTCGACCTGAAAGCCCCGCCGGCCCTCCCGGTGGGCGGACTGCGGGTCATGGCGCTGGGTGGCCTCGGCGAGATCGGTCGCAACATGGCCGTTCTCGAGTTCGGCGGGCGGCTGCTGGTGATCGACTGCGGCGTCCTCTTCCCAGAGGCCGAGCAGCCCGGCGTCGACCTCATCCTCCCCGACTTCGGGGTGATCGAGCACCGGCTCGACGACGTCGAGGCCGTCGTTCTCACCCACGGGCACGAGGACCACATCGGTGCGATCCCCTACCTGCTGCGGCTGCGCGAGGACATCCCGCTCGTCGGGTCCCGGTTCACGCTCGCGCTGGTGGCCGCGAAGCTCCGCGAGCACCGGCTCGACCCGCCGATGGTCGAGGTCGCGGCCGGCGGCGACCACATGGCCGGGCCGTTCCACTGCGAGTTCGTCTCGGTCAACCACTCGATCCCCGATGCGCTCGCAGTCGCGGTGCACACCCCGGCCGGGACGCTGGTGCACACCGGTGACTTCAAGATGGACCAGCTGCCGCTGGACGGCG
The DNA here is from genome assembly GCA_025965715.1 of Blastococcus sp. Classification (GTDB taxonomy): domain Bacteria; phylum Actinomycetota; class Actinomycetes; order Mycobacteriales; family Geodermatophilaceae; genus Blastococcus_B. Next base: position 6,685 of record JAOPWJ010000049.1, read on the forward strand.
TCCTGACCGACCTCGGCGCGTTCGCCCGGCTCGGCCTCGCGGGCATCGACCTGCTCCTCTCGGACTCGACGAACGCGGAGGTGCCGGGCTTCGTGACGCCCGAGCGCAGCATCGGCCCGGTCCTGGACGACGTCTTCGCCCGCGCCTCGCAGCGGCTCATCGTCTCCAGCTTCGCCAGCCACGTGCACCGCATCCAGCAGGTACTGGACTGCGCGGAGACCCACCGGCGCAAGGTCGCGTTCGTCGGCCGGTCGATGGTCCGCAACATGGGGGTGGCCCGCGACCTCGGACTCCTGCGCGTCGCGCCGGGGCTGATGGTCCCCCTCGACGAGGCCGCCGCCATGCCGCCCGAGCAGGTGGTGCTGGTGTCCACCGGGTCGCAGGGGGAGCCGCTGTCGGCCCTCGGGCGCATGGCCCGCGGTGAGCACCACCAGGTGACGATCACCGCCGGCGACACCGTCGTCCTCGCGTCGTCGCTGGTGCCGGGGAACGAGACCGCCGTCTACAAGGTCATCAACGGCCTGGCACGGCTCGGCGCCACGGTCGTGCACAAGGAGACCGCGCGGGTGCACGTCTCCGGCCACGCACCCGCCGGTGAGCTGCGCACGCTGCTGAACGTCGCCAAGCCGCGGTACCTCATGCCGGTGCACGGGGAATGGCGGCACCTGCGGGCCCACGCCGCGCTGGCCGAGGAGACCGGCATGAGCCGCGACCGGGTGATCCTCGCCGAGGACGGTGTCGTCGTGGACCTGGTCGACGGCAAGGCCTCCATAGTCGGGAGCGTGCCGATCGGCAACGTCTACGTCGACGGCCTCAATGTCGGGGACGTCGGTGAGGAGTCCCTGCAGGCGCGGCGCATCCTGGGTGACGAGGGCTTCGTGGCCCTGACCGTCGTCATCGAGCCGTCGACCCGCACGATCGTGCGGCCGGTGCACCTGTCGACCCGCGGTTTCTCCGACGACCCGGCCGCCTTCGACGGCGCCCTCCAACTGGTCGAGGACAACCTCAAGCGGGCGCTGGCCGACGAGGAGGTCGACCCGCACCGGCTCTCGCAGGTGATCCGGCGGACGGTCGGCAAGTGGGTGTCGGACACCTACCGCCGCCGACCGATGATCATTCCCACGGTCCTCGAGGTGTGACCGCCTGCCCTCCCCGATGATCAGGTGACCTGATCGTTATCGGAGCGATGTCCTCGCCCACTGGCAGTTCGAAGCCCCACACCTGCGCGTAGAAGCTCAGCTCGCCGTCCAGAGCCGCGCGGATGTTCTCCGCCTTGCGGAAGCCGTGCTGCTCGCCCGGGAACAGCAGGTAGGCGTGCGGCACCCGCCTCTCGCGTAGCGCCGCGACGATGATCTCGGCCTGGTCCGGCGGCACGATCTTGTCCTCCTCGCCCTGGAACACCGCCAGCGGCGTGTCGAGCGCATCGACGTGGTTGATCGGTGAGCGCTCCGCGTAGACGTCGGCGCCCGAGGGCCACGCTGCGACCAAGCCGTCGAGGTACCGCGACTCGAACTTGTGCGTCTCGCCCACGAACGCGGTGAGGTCGGCGAGGCCGAAATGGCTGGCGCCGGCGGTGAAGACCCCCGGGCGCATCGTCAACGCGGCCAGGGTCGTGTACCCGCCGGCCGAGCCGCCCCGGATGGCCATGCGGTCCGGGTCGACCCGGCCCGCGTCGGCCAGGTACCGGGCGCAGGCCACCACGTCGTCGAGGTCGAGGACGCCCCAGCGGCCCTGTAGCGCGTCCCGGTACCGGCGTCCGTAGCCGGTGGAGCCGCGGTAGTCGACGTCGGCGACGCAGAACCCGCGCGACGTCCAGTACTGGATCTCCAGGCTGAGCACCGGGGCGGTGGCCGAGGTCGGGCCGCCGTGCACCACGACCATCAACGGGGGCAGCTCGCCCTCGGCTGCGGTCGTGTCGGGATTGGTGGGCGGATAGACCAGGGCGTGTGCGGCGTCGATCCCGGTGTCGCGCGGATCGGTCGGAAAGGTCACGTGCTCGGGCCGGGAGAACCACGCCGGGTCCAACCGGAGGTCCCGCGCGGGGCGGAGCACCTCCGGCTCGCCGCCGTCGACGTCGACCCGGAGCACCACCGGCTCAGTGGCCGGGCCGGCCGCCAGGCAGGTCACCGTGGTGTCCTGCACCGTCACGTAACGGAACACCTGGTACGGGACGTCGAGCTCGCGGAGCTCTCCGCCGGGCTCCAGGACGGCGAGACGATCGGCGCCGGCCCGGCCGAAGGCCACAACGATCCGGCCGTCGGGGAGCAGCGCGAACCGGCTCTGCCCGAACACCCATTGCGGCCCGGCGATGTCGCTGCCCACGTCCAGCACCAGCTCGGCCTCGCCGTGGGGCCGGCGGCGGTACAGCGACCAGACGTCGGTCCGGTCGCTGAACCACCACAGCGTGAGGTCCTCGCCCCACGTCGGCTGGACGACGGACTCGGCGGCGCCCCCGGCGATCACCTGCTCGGTGCCATCGGCGGCCCGGACAATCAGCTGGGCGGCGTCCCACGGCATGTGCGGGTGATCCCACTGCAGCCACGACAACGTGACGCCGTCCGGTGCGAGCCGGGGATCGGAGACGAAGTCCGGGCCGGAGACCAGCACCTCCGTCGCCCCGTCCGGGGCGATGCGCACGATCTCGTTGACCACGTCGGCCGGGGTGCCGCCCGCCGGATGCGTCTCCCGGACGGCGAGGACGCCGTTGTGGGTCAGCCGGAGGTCGGCGTGCCGGACCCCGGCCGGCACCTCCGGTTCGGGGGTCACCGCCACCGGGTCACTCCCGGGGTCGAGCCGGTACAGCCGCTGGTCGGAGAACTCGGTGAACCACAGCGTCCCGGCGGAGACCGTCCACGCCCCGCCGCCGTACTCGTGCACCCGGGTGCGCGCGTTCCACGGCGCCGGCAGCAGATCGGTCACCGTGCCGTCCGCCGAGCGTCGGACGATGACGGATCGGCCGCCCTCGGTGGGCCGGGCCTCCGACCAGTAGACGTTCCCGCCGTCGGTCATGACCTCGCCGAGGCGGGCCGCCGTCCGAACGACGAGCTCCGAGGTGATCGGCGTCGGCCAGCTGCCGTGCGTGAGTGGAGTCATGTCTGTGACGTTAGGACCCCCGAGGCCGGAGCGGGACACGAGCCTCAACCTGCCCGATCCGAGCGGTCGAGGCGATTACCGTCCGACGCATGCCTGCCCGCACCACGTCGACACGCCGTCCGGCGGGGTCCTCCTCCCGGTCCGGCGGCCGGTCCGGTTCGACGGCTGCGAGCAAGCGGCGCCCGCCGGCCAAGCGCGGCTCCACCGCGAGCCGCAGGCCCGCCGCCAAGAAGAAGTCCTCACCCGGGCTGTGGGGCGTCGTCAGTGGCGGCTGGGGCCTGCTCGCTCGCGGTGCGGGGGGACTGGCCCGCTCGGTCGCCCGCCCGGAGGAGGCCGAGCCGCTCGCGCCGGAACACCGCCGGGACGGCGTCGGACTGGCCGTGCTGGGGCTGGCGATCGTCCTGGGGGCGGCCGCGTGGAGCAACGGCATCGGCCCGGTCGGTGCCGCGCTCGCCGGCGGTGTGCGCTGGGTCGTCGGCTCCCTGGTCATGGCGCTCCCGGTCGTCCTGTTCTTCGCCGCGCTCCGGCTGCTGCGACGCGGCCCCCGGCCGGAGGCCCGCGGCCGGCTGGCCATCGGCTGGCTCTGCACCGTCGCGTCGGTACTGGGCATCGCGCAGGTGCTCGGTGCGCCGGCCAACCCGCAGCAGGGCCGGCCGGGCTCCGGCGGGCTCGTCGGCTGGGCCGTCGGTACGCCTCTGGAAGCCGGGCTCGGCGGCGTCGTGACCGTCGTTCTGCTGGCCCTGCTGGCGTTCTTCGGCGTGCTGGTCATCACGGCGACGCCCGTGCACCAGATCCCCGAGCGACTGCGCCAGTTCTCCGACCACCTCCTCGGACACGGCGACTACGACGACGAGGACGACGACCTCGAGGGCGACGACGCCGAGGCGGACGAGCAGCCGCGCCGCCGCCGCGGCCGGAAGGCCCTCTCGGAGGACCTCCTCACCACCGGGCCGATCGACCTCGGCGCCCAGGACGCGGCGGTGGACGCCACGATCAGGACGCCTCCGGCCCACACTGCCCTCCGCCCGCCGGTGGTGGACCGCACGTCGCCGCCGGAGGACCTGCCCCCGATCACCGAACCGGAGCAGCTGACCATCCAGCCGGTCGCCGGCAACTACGTGCTGCCCGCGCTCACCACCCTTCGGCCGGGCGATCCACCGCGCGCGCGGTCGAAGGCGAACGACGTCGCGATCGAGGCCATCACCGGCGTCCTGGAGCAGTTCAACGTCGACGCAGCCGTCACCGGCTTCACCCGGGGTCCGACGGTCACCCGGTACGAGGTCGAGCTCGGCCCCGCGGTCAAGGTCGAGAAGATCACCGCGCTCACCCGCAACCTCGCCTACGCCGTGGCCAACGACAACATCCGGATCCTGGCGCCGATCCCGGGCAAGTCCGCCGTCGGCATCGAGGTGCCCAACACCGACCGCGAGAAGGTCAGTCTCGGCGACGTGCTCCGTTCGCAGGCGGCCAAGCAGGACCCGCACCCCATGCTGGTCGGCCTGGGCAAGGACATCGAGGGCGGTTTCGTCTGCGCCAACCTGGCGAAGATGCCCCACCTGCTGGTCGCCGGTGCCACCGGTGCCGGCAAGTCCAGCTGCATCAACTCGGTGCTGACCTCGCTGCTGCTGCGGGCCACCCCGGACCAGCTGCGGATGATCCTGATCGACCCGAAGATGGTCGAGCTCACGCCCTACGACGGCATTCCGCACCTGATCACGCCGATCATCACCGACCCCAAGAAGGCAGCGACCGCGCTGGCCTGGCTGGTCGAGGAGATGGAGCAGCGCTACCAGGACATGAAGTCCAC
>JAOPWJ010000058.1 GCA_025965715.1 Blastococcus sp.
GGGGCCCGGCGATCCGGCGGCGGGTCGGCCGGGGGCGGGCCGCCGACGCCGCGCGGGCCGCTTCAAGCGCGGCGCGGGCAATGTCGCTGGGGCGAGCGGGACGCTCCTCGCTCACGCGCCCTCCTCAGCCGTTCCGTCGAGGACCGTCGCCCTTCCCTCGCCCACCTGCACCCGGACTCCACGGAGCTCCGCGGGGACGTCCTCGAGGACCGCCGCGGTGATGAGCGTCTGCTCCGCGGAGCGGGCCACCGACGCCAGAGCCGCACGCCGTTCGGCGTCCAGCGTCGCGAAGACGTCGTCCAGCACCAGGATGGGGTCCTCGCCCTCGGCTCTCAAGAGGGCGAACGTGGCGAGCTTCAACGCCAGCGCCAGCGACCAGGACTCCCCGTGGCTGGCGAACCCCTTCGCGGGCGCCGGACCGAGGTGCAGGACCAGGTCGTCGCGGTGCGGGCCGACCAGCGTGACGCCACGATCGAGCTCGTCGCCGCGCCGCTCGGCGACCTGCTCGCGCATGGCTGCCGTGAGCTGGGCGGCCGTGAGCTGGGCGTCGGAGGGAAGCGGGCTGCCGTCGCCGGCGAGGGGCACGGTCGAGGCGTAGCCGAGGGCGGCCACGGCGGCGCCGTCCCCGGCGACCTCCGCGTAGGCCTGGGCCATGTGCGGGGCCAGGTCGGCGATCAGCCGCAGCCGGGCCTGCAGGAGCTGGCCGCCCAGGTCGGTGAGGTGGCCGTCCCAGACGTCCAGGGTCTCGATCGCCTTGCCGCGCGCCATCCGAGCGGTCTTGAGCAGGGCGTTGCGCTGCTTGAGGACCCGGTCGTAGTCCGACCGCACCCCGGCCAGGCGCGGCGTGCGGGTGGCCAGCAACTCGTCGAGGAACCGCCGTCGCTCGGTCGGATCCCCCCGGACGAGGGCGAGGTCCTCCGGCGCGAAGAGCACCGTCCGCACGAGGCCGAGCAGTTCGCGCGGACGGGGGAGCGGCACGCGGTTGACCCGCACCCGGTTGGCCCGGCCGGGGTTGATCTCCACCTCGACGAGCAGCTCGCGGTCGTCCCGGCGCAGCGCCGCTCGCACCACGGCCTGCGCGTCACCGTGCCGCACCAGCGGTGCATCCGATGACACCCGGTGGCTGCTCATCGTCGCCAGGTAGCCGACCGCCTCGACCAGATTGGTCTTGCCCTCCCCGTTCCGGCCGACGAACACCGTCGGGCCGGGCGTCAGCGCCAGGTCGACGCGTTCCCAGCTGCGGAAGGAGCCCACCTGAAGGTGCCGGACGTACATCTCAGCCGGCCCTCTGCGAGGTCATCGAAGGGCCCCTGCAGGGGGGTCCTTCTTCACGCGGGCTTCTCGGCCTCCTGCGCCCGGACGGCGTGCACCGCGTGGCCACCGAACTGGTTACGCAGGGCGGCGACCGCCTTCATGGTCGGCGAGTCGTCCTGCCGGGAGGAGAACCGGGCGAACAGCGAGGCGGCGATGGCCGGGATCGGCACGGCGTTCTCGATGGCCTGCTCCACGGTCCAGCGGCCCTCGCCGGAGTCCTCGGCGTAGCCGGTGATCTGTTCGAGGTCCGGGTCCTGCTGCAGCGCCCGGACGAGCAGGTCCAGCAGCCAGGAACGGATGACGGTGCCCTGCGTCCAGGAGGCGATCACGCCCGGGACGTCCTCGATGAGATCGACCGCCGCCAGCAGCTCGTAACCCTCGCCGTAGGCCTGCATCATCGCGTACTCAATGCCGTTGTGGACCATCTTGCTGAAGTGGCCGGCGCCCACCGGGCCCGCGTGCACGAACCCTGCGCCGGGCATCGGCTGCCCCGACTCGTCCTGGGGCGCCGGCGGCCGCAGGGCGTCGAAGATCGGCTGCACGGTGGCGACGTCGTCCTTCGTGCCGCCGACCATGAGTGCGTAACCGTTCTCCAGTCCCCAGACGCCGCCGGAGACGCCGGCGTCGACGTAGCCGATGCCCTTCTCGCGCAGCATCACGTCGTGGAGCTGGTCGTCGGTGAACTTGGAGTTGCCGCCCTCGACGATGACGTCCCCGGGGCTGAGCAGCCCGCCGAGCTCCTCGACCGTGGCCCGGGTCGGTTCGCCGGAGGGGACCATCACCCAGATCACCCGGGGCGCCTCGAGAGCCTCGACCAGAGCCGGAAGGCTGTCGACGTCCCGCTTACCCGGGGCGCGGTCGTAGCCCACGACCTCATGACCGGCGCGGCGGATCCGCTCCGCCATGTTGCCGCCCATCTTGCCCAGCCCGATCAGCCCCAGCTGCACGATGTAGTCCCCTCTCAGCGCTTCCCGCGTTCGGTGCTCATGGTGCTGGGCGGCCCCGCGCCGTGCGACACCGGGTAAGGACCCCCCCTGCCCGCACGTTCACGTGGGCCCCTGCAGCAGGGCCTTCAGACGTCAGCCGGGCAGCCGCACCGGCATGATCAGGTAGCGGTAGGTGCCCGGGCGCTGCGCCGGACCGGCCGGCTGGTCCTCGCCGGCAGGGGGCTCCACCCCGGAGAGCACGGCGGGTTTGAGCGGGCTGGTGAAGTCCATCCGCGCCCGCTCCGTGTGCACCGCGGCCAGGCCGTCGAGCAGGAACGTCGGGTTGAACCCGATGGTGAGCGGCTCGCCGTCGAACTCGACGTCGCAACGCTCCTCGGCCTGCCCCTCGTCGTCGGTGCCGCCGGCCCGCAGGGTGACCTGGCCGGGCGTGAACTCGCAGCGCAGAGGGGTGCCCCGGTCGGCGACGAGGGCGACCCGCTTCGCGGCGTCGGTGAACAGGTGCACCGGCAGGGTGGCGTTCGCCGCCGAGTCGTTCGGCATGATCGCGCGGTACTTGACGAACTCCGCGTCGAGCAGGCGGGTCGTCGTCTGCCGGTCCTTGCCGGAGAGGCCCAGGATGCCCTCCCCGGATCCTCCGGACGACAGCGACAGCACGATCTCCGGCCCGCTGGTCAGGGTCTTCGCCGCGTCGGCCAGTGTCCGGGCCGGCACCAGGACGGCGGCCGACAGACCGGGGGTGTCCGGGCGCCAGGCGAACTCGCGGACGGCGAGGCGATACCGGTCGGTGGCCGCCAGGGTGATCAGGTCGTCCTCGATCTCGAGGCGCACGCCGGTGAGCATCGGCAGCGTGTCGTCCCGCCCCGCCGCGACAGCGACCTGCCCGACGGCCTCGGCGAAGACGTCGCTGTCGACGGCACCGGCCGACGACGGCATGGTCGGGAGCGACGGATAGTCCTCCACCGGCAGCGTCGGCAGGCTGAAGCGGGCGTTGCCGCACGCGATCGCCAGTCGCGGTCCCTCCGCGGTGATGTCCACCGGGTGCGGCGGCAGGGCGCGAGTGATCTCGGTCAGCAGGCGGCCGGGCACGAGCACGCGGCCGCCCTCGGTGGCCTGGACCTCCACCTCCGACCGTGCCGACACCTCGTAGTCGAAGCCGGAGACCGACAGCTGATTGCCCTCGACCTCGAGCAGGATCCCGGCCAGGACCGGAACCGACGGCCGCGGCGGCAGGCTGCGCGCCGTCCAGGCGACGGCGTCGGCGAGCACCTCACGTGCCACCCGGAACTTCATCTCTCGACCCACCCCAGCTCTGTCCGCCCCGGAGGACACCACGGGAGTGGTGCCCCTCGGCGGGTGCGGAACGCGTTCTTCTGTGCGCGGACGGCGGACCAGGTGCTCGCCCGCCGTCGCTGCGGTGCTCATCGTGCCTGCTGGGGGCCCCCGGGGGGAAACCCCGGTACCTCGATCGGCTTCCCAGGCCTCGATGCGCCCCGCCTGAACCGCCCGGCCCACACGTCCCCACCCAGAGTGTGGTTCAAGAATTTCTCTAGATAACTCCCTCATCCTCGTCATCACACGTGTGGAATCTGGGGACGGGGGGCCTTCTCGCTGGTGGGGGCCCATATGGGCCTGTTGGCCGATTGTGGGTGGTCAGCGTCGTCCTGTTGTCGACACGTGGACATCTCGACGGCTGTGCACCGTGGTCACCGGCCGTCCACCCCCTGTCCCCTGTCCACCCCCCGCTCGGTCCCCAGGTCCTGCCCAGGCCCGTCGGGGACCGGGACGACGACCGCGCCGGCGTCTTGTGAGCGGCGGCACAATCCGGTAGAAGTGCTGGTCAGCCGCCCGGAAGGGCTCGCATTCGCCGTCGACGCTGCGTGCGACGGCGGGTACGGACCGTCGACGCGGTCACCAGTCGTGACCTGGCACACACGAGATCTCCCCAACCTGTGCACATTCCTGGGGACAACTCGTCGATCTGTCGACCATGCTCACCGTGCGGCCCTGGGCGGTCACCGCCTCGCACCAGGGCTGTCGCGTCCGGCCACCGACCCGAGGGCTGTGGACAGTGAGCCCGTCCTCCCCCGGACCGCGGGGGTCACTGCCGGGCGCGGCTCTTGATGCGTGCGGTCAGTTCGGTCACCTGGGTGTAGGTGGCGCGTCGCTCGCTCATCAGGTTGGTGATCTTCTTGACCGCGTGCATGACCGTCGTGTGGTCCTTGCCGCCGAACGAGGCGCCGATGCGCGGCAGTGACAGCTCGGTCAGCTCCCGGCAGAGGTACATCGCGATCTGCCGGGCGTTGACCAACGTGCGGCTGCGATTGGCGCCCTGCAGCTCCTCCATCGTCACGGTGAAGTACTCCGCGGTGGCCGCCATGATGATCGCCGCGGTGATCTGCGGGCCCTGCTCGTCGCTGATCAGGTCCTTGAGCACCAGCTCGGCGAGCGGCAGGTCGACCAACTGCTTGTTGAGGCTGGCGAAGGCGGTGACCCGGATGAGCGCGCCCTCGAGCTCGCGGATGTTGGTCGAGATCTTCGAGGCGATGTACGACAGGACGTCGTCGGGCGCCTGGAGCTTCTCGTTGCCGGCCTTCTTGCGCAGGATCGCGATCCGGGTCTCGAGGTCGGGTGGCTGCACGTCGGTGATGAGGCCCCACTCGAACCGCGACCGCATCCGGTCCTCGAAACCGTTGAGCTGCTTGGGCGGCAGGTCGGACGTGATGACGACCTGC
>JAOPWJ010000059.1 GCA_025965715.1 Blastococcus sp.
GGTCGCCCGCCTGCACGTCCGAGGGCAGCCACAGGTCGCGGACCAGGATGTCGCCGCTCTCGCAGTGCTTGCCGACGACCCGGCACAGCGCCGGCGGCGCCTCGGACGTGCGGTTGGCCAGCACGCAGGTGTAGCTCGCGTCGTAGAGGGCGGTGCGGATGTTGTCGCTCATCCCACCGTCGACGGAGACGTAGTTGCGCACCAGGGGCGTGCCGGGCGCGCCGCTCGCACCGAGCCGCACCGGCTTGATCGTGCCGATCTCGTAGAGGGTGACGGTGCCCGGGCCGGCGATCGCCCGGCCCGGCTCGACCGCAAGGCGCGGCACCGGAAGGTCCAGCGCCGCGCACTCCGCCGCGACGACGGCGCGCAGTCGCGTGGCCACGTCCGACGGGGTGACCGGGTCGTCCTCGGAGAGGTAGGCGATGCCGAACCCGCCGCCGAGGTTGAGCTCGCCGAGCACCTCCCCCGTGGCCTGGTGCACCTGACCGAGGAGACCCACGACGCGGTGCGCGGCGGCCTCGAACCCCGCGGTGTCGAAGATCTGCGAGCCGATGTGGCTGTGGATCCCGGCTAGCTCGAGCGCCGGCTCGCGGATCACCCGGACCGCAGCGGCCAGTGCGTCACCGGTGGCGAGGGAGAAACCGAACTTCTGGTCCTCGTGCGCGGTGGCGATGAACTCGTGGGTGTGCGCCTCGATGCCGACCGTGGCACGGACCAGCACCGGGACCGGCGTCCCGCCCGCTTCGACCCGGGCGGCCGCGAGCGGCACCAACCGGTCGATCTCGACGAAGGAGTCGAGGACGACGTGTCCGATGCCGGCGTCGACCGCCAGCCGGAGCTCGACGAGCGACTTGTTGTTCCCGTGCAGCGCGATCCGCCCGGCCGGGAAGCCGGCTGCCAGAGCGAGGCTGAGCTCGTTGCCACTGCACGCGTCGAGGTGCAGGCCGTCGTCGGCGACCCAGCGGGCGACCTGACCGCACAGGAACGCCTTGGACGCGTAGTGGACGTCGGCGTCGCCGAACGCGGTGGCGAAGTCGGCGGCGCGGCCGCGGAAGTCGGCCTCGTCCAGCACGAACAGCGGGGTGCCGTGCTCCCGGGCGAGGTCGGTGACCGGACGGCCACCGAGGTGCAACTCCCCGTCGATCCGCTGCGCCGAGCGCGGCCACACGTGCGCGTCCAGCGCCCCCATATCGGTCGGGGGCGTGCCGGCGGCCGTCGGCTGGGCGATGTTCCCGTGCAGCGGACCGGCCGGGTGCGCCCTCACATCCGCTCCGGGGCGTGCACGCCGAGAACGGAGAGCCCGTTGCGCAGCACCGTGGCGGTGGAGGCGCACACCCACAGCCGCGCGGTGGTCAGCGCCGTCGCCTCCTCGTCCCCGCGCGGCAGCACGCGGCAGGAGTCGTAGAAGCGGTGGTACGTGCCGGCCAGCTCCTCCAGGTACCGGGCGACCCGGTGCGGCGCGCGCAGCTCGGCGGCGCCGGTGAGAACCCGCGGGAACTCGCCGATCGCCCGGAGCAGGTCGCTCTCCCGCGGGTGGGAGAGCTGGGCGACGTCGACGTCGGCGGGCTTCCCCAGCGACAGCCCGAGGTCGGCAGCGTTGCGCAGCACCGAGGAGATGCGGGCGTGCGCGTACTGCACATAGAAGACCGGGTTGTCGTTGGTCTGCCGGCTCCACAGATCCAGGTCCAGGTTGATCTCCTGGTCGACGGAGGCGCGGGCCAACGCGTAGCGGGCGGCGTCCGCGCCCACGGCCTCCACCAGGTCGGTGAGGTTGACCACCGTGCCGGCCCGCTTGCTCATCCGCACCGGTTCGCCGTCGCGCACGAGGTTGACCATCTGGCCGAGGAGGATCTCGAGGTTCTCGGCCGGGTCGTCGCCCATCGCGGCGACCAGCGCCTTGTAGCGGCCGACGTAGCCGGCGTGGTCGGCGCCCAGCATGATCACGGCCTTGTCGAAGCCGCGCTCCCGCTTGTTCAGGTAGTACGCACAGTCAGCGGCGAAGTAAGTGGGCTCGCCGTCGCTCTTGACCAGCACGCGGTCCTTGTCGTCGCCGAAGTCCGTCGTCCGCAGCCAGACGGCGCCGTCGGTCTCGTAGACGTGACCCTGCTCACGCAACCGCCCCACCGCCTTCTCCAGCGCGCCCGTCTCGTGCAGCGTGCGCTCGCTGAAGTACACGTCGAAGGTGACGCCGAAGTCGGACAGCGAGGTGCGGATCTCGTTCCACATCAGGTCGACCCCGCGGGCCCGGAAGACGCGGAGCTGGTCCTCGTCGTCCTTCTCCAGCAGCCCGCGCTCCGCGGCCACGACCTGGGCCGCGATGTCGTCGATGTAGGCACCGGCGTAGCCGTCGTCGGGGACTGGCCGGCCCTGCGCGGCGGCCTGGAGGCTGCGCGCGAACCGGTCGATCTGCGATCCGGCGTCGTTGAAGTAGTACTCCCGCGTGACCGAGGCACCGCCCGACTCGAGCAGCCGGCCGAGCGCGTCGCCCACGGCCGCCCACCGGGTGCCGCCGATGTGCACCGGCCCGGTGGGGTTCGCGGAGACGAACTCCAGGTTGAGCTTCTGACCGGCCAGCACGTCGGTGCGCCCGTAGTCGGCGCCGGCCGTCACCGCCTGGACGGCGATCTGCCCGAGCACACCCTGGGCGAGAGTGATGTTGAGGAAGCCGGGACCGGCGACGTCGACGGCGGCGATCCCCGGCTGCGCGCGCAGCTCGACGGCCAGCAGTTCGGCCACCTCGCGGGGCGGGCGGCCGGCCGGCTTGGCCAGGCGCAGAGCCATGTTGGTGGCGTAGTCGCCGTGCTCCGGATTCTTCGGTCGGTCGATGACGACCTCGCCCGGGACGTCGACGGGCAGCTCACCACGGCCGGCGACCGCGGCGACGGCGGTCCGGACGACGTCCTGCAGCTGCTCCGGTGTCACCGCACGAGCGTACTGACCACCCCGGGAGCGCCCGGGTGCCAGGGCATGCTCAGGGAACCGACCTAGACTCGCGCGGCGACAGGGTGCATGCGCCCGGACCTGTTCCGCGCGTATCCGAGAACGCGGACCCAGCATCGAGGAGAGGCCTTGGCCAAGGACCGCAAGCCCGAGGACGGCGCGACGCGCGGCACGGCTTCCCCCGCCGGCGGCGTCTCCCGGGCCGGTGGCAACGCCCGGGCCGGCAGCGGGCGCGGCGGCAAGGGCGGGCGCACCCGTCCCGCCAGGCAGGTCGTCGCCCAACCGCGACCGTGGGGGCTGATCGCCGCGGCGGTCGTCGTGGTCCTCTTCGCCGCGGCTGCGATCGGCTATGCGGTCGTCAAGGTGAACGAGGCGAACGCGGAGAAGGTCGAATCGATCGACGAGATCGCCGGTGCGAAGACCTACGACTACGCCGCCGGCCAGGAGCATGTGACCACCCCGGTGGAGTACCCCGAGTCCCCGCCCGTCGGAGGCGCCCACGACGGCGAGTGGGCCGACTGCACGGGCACCGTCTACGACGTCGACATCCGCCACGAGAACGCGGTGCACAGCATGGAACACGGCGCCGTGTGGATCACCTACAACCCCGACCAGGTGTCCGACGCGGACGTCGCGACCCTGGCCGCACTGGTCGACGGGACGTCGGGCCGGATGCTGTCCCCCTACGCGGACCTGGACTCGCCGATCAGCCTGCAGGCGTGGAACACCCAGCTCAAGCTGGACAGCGCCGATGACAAGCGGGCCAAGCAGTTCGCCGACCTGATGACCTTCAAGGCCAATCTCGAGCCGGGCGCGAGCTGCGAGAACCCCATGTTCATCGCCGATCCCCTGGTCGTCGGCGACGGCAGCCGGGGCACCGAAGGGATGACCGACAGCCCGACGACGACGACCCCCGCGACCGGGGCCCCCGAGACGGCCACCCCCTGACCCGGTCGCCCCATCCCGAGGTGAGAACTCCGTGAGCACGCCCGCCGGCGCCCAGCGCAGTGCCCTGCGGACCGTCCTGCTCGCCGTCATCGCCGTCGGCCTGGTTCTCCTCGGAGGCGGCCTGGCCGTGGCGCTGGGCCTCGGGAGGGACACCGCGCCGCCGACCCCGACCGCGGGGTCGGTGGACGCCGGCTTCTCCCGCGACATGGCGCGGCACCACGTGCAGGGAGTGGAGATGGCCAACCTCGTGGCCGAGCGCAGCAACGACCGCGAGGTCGAGATGCTGGCCTTCGACATCTCCTCCACGCAGACCAACCAGGCGGGGCGGATGCAGGGCTGGCTGGCGCTGTGGGGCCTGCCGCAGTCGGGCGGTGAGCCGATGGCGTGGATGGGCACTGCCGCGCACGCCGGACACGACATGGCCGGGATGAACATGGGCGAGAGCGGCCTCATGCCCGGAATGGCCACCGAGGAGGAGCTGACGAGCCTTCGGGAACTGTCGGGCACGGAGTTCGACGTCGAGTTCCTCCGCCTGATGATCCGGCACCACCAGGGTGGCAAGGACATGGCCGGGTACGCGGCGGAGCACGCGGACGTCGCCGCTGTGCGCGACCTGGCCCGCTCCATCCTCCAGAGCCAGACGGGCGAGACCAGGACCATGGCCAGGATGCTGGCCGACCGCGGCGGAACGCCCCTCCCGGCGCCCTGACGACCGCCGTCCGACGGTCACTCGGGGGCTGATAACCTCGCCCTGCACGACCGGACGAGCCCCCGTAGCTCAGGGGATAGAGCACTGCCCTCCGGAGGCAGGGGCGCAGGTTCGAATCCTGCCGGGGGCACTCTTCCGTTCCACACCGCTCGACCGTTCAGGACAAGGGCCCGCCGGGGTCGACCGGTCAGCTGGTGAGCATGCCCCCCTCGACGGGGATCGTGGTGCCGGTCACGTACCCGCCCGCGTCGCTGACGAGGAAGATCAGGGCCGCCGCGAGCTCCTCCGGCTCTCCCTTTCGCCCGGCCAGGACGCGGGGCATCTGCGACTCCAGGTAGCCCTCCGGGTACTGGTCGGTCATCTCCGAGACGAAGAAGCCCGGCGCCAGCGCGTTCACGCGGATGCCCTTGCGGCCGGTCCACTGCTGCGCCAGGTCCCGGGTGAGGCCGATCAGGCCCGCCTTGCTGGCCGCGTACGCCGCCTGCGGCAGACCCGCCGTCGTCAAGCCGAGGATGCTCGAGATGTTGACGATCGAACTGCCGGGCTTCATCACCCGGCCACAGGCCTGCGCCATCCAGTAGCAGCCGTTGAGGTTGACGTCGATGACCTGACGGAACTGGTCCGGGGCCTCCCGGGTGGCCGGGGTCGCCGTTCCGATGCCCGCGTTGTTCACCAGGATGTCGACCTTTCCGAACTCCGCCATGGCGGCATCGACCAGCGCCTGGCAGTCCTCCGGACTCGCGACGTCGGTGCGGACGGCGATCGCCCGCCGGCCCGCCCTCTCCACTGCGTGCTGCGTGTCGGCCAGCCGGTCGACCCGCCGGGCGCCCAGCGCGACGTCGGCCCCGGCCTCGGCCAGGGTGCGCGCGAACACCGCGCCCAGGCCCGAGGACGCTCCCGTCACGATCGCCACCCGCCCGTCGAGGGAGAACATGTCCAAGATCGTGCGGTCGGCCACGGGCGCGGTCCTCGTTCCTTCATCAGTGACGCGACGGTGACCAGGTTGTGGGGTAGGTCACTCGCAGGCGGGTAGCTCGCTGGGTGCCCAGAACTCGACGGGGAGGAACGCACCCATGACCAACCTCGCGCAGAACCTGCTCGACACCGCCGACAAGGAGGGCCCGCACCCGGCCCTGCGCATGGACGAGGCCGCCCTCAGCTACGACGAGTTCCGGGACGCCGCCCTGCGGGTGGCCGCCGGGCTGCGGTCCCGCGGCGTCGAACCGGGTCACCGTGTGGGCATGGTGCTGCCGAACGTGCTGTCGTTCCCGGTCGTCTTCTACGGCGCGCTGCTCGCCGGTGCCGCGGTGGTGCCGATGAACCCGCTGCTCAAGGCCCGGGAGATCGAGTATTACCTGACTGACTCCGGAGCCCGGCTCGTCGTCGCCGGCGCCCAGTCGGCCGAGCCGGCGGCTGAGGCGGCCGCCGCTGTCGGGGTCGACTCCGTCGCCGTGGACCTCGCCCTGCCGAGCGAGCTCATGGCGGACGAGCCCCTGGACGCGCCCGTCGAGCGGGCCGGCGAGGACACCGCCGTCATCCTCTACACCTCCGGGACGACGGGGCAGCCGAAGGGTGCCGAGCTCACCCACGCCAGCCTCCACAGCAACGCGCACACGACGCAGGAGACCTTGCTCGAGGGCACTCCGGACGACGTGATCATGGGGTGCCTGCCCCTGTTCCACGTCTTCGGTCTGACCTGCTCGCTCAACGCCGGCGTGCTGGCGGGCGCATCGCTGACGCTCATCCCGAGATTCGGTGGCGACAAGGCCCTGGACGTGATCGAGCGGGACGGCGTCACCGTCTTCCAGGGTGTGCCGACGATGTTCTCGGCGATGCTGCACCAGCCCGACACCGACAAGCGGGACGTGTCGAGCCTGCGACTGTGCGTCTCGGGCGGATCGGCGATGCCCGTCGAGGTGATGCGCTCGTTCGAGGAGACCTTCGGCTGCATCGTGCTCGAGGGCTACGGGCTCAGCGAGACGTCCCCGGTCGCGTCCTTCAACCACCCCCACGCCGAGCGCAAGCCCGGCTCCATCGGCACGCCGATCCGCGGTGTGGAGCTGCGCCTGGTCGACGACGAGGGCAAGGACGTCGCGGCCGGCGAGGTCGGCGAGATCGCCATCCGCGGCGAGAACGTCATGAAGGGCTACTGGGGACGGGAGGAGGAGACGGCCAAGGCCATCCCGGACGGCTGGTTCCGCTCCGGCGACCTGGCCCGGAAGGACGGCGACGGCTACTACTTCATCGTCGACCGGAAGAAGGAGATGATCATCCGCGGGGGCTACAACGTCTACCCGCGGGAGATCGAGGAAGCCCTCTACGAGCACCCCGCCGTGGCGGAGGTCGCCGTCGTCGGGATCGCTCACCCCGACCTGGGCGAGGAGGTCGGCGCGGCGGTCGCGCTCAGGCCCGGCGCGTCGGCGGACGTGGACGAGCTGCGCAGCTTCGTCAAGGAGCGGGTGGCCGCCTACAAGTACCCGCGGCATCTCTGGCTGGTCGACTCCCTTCCGAAGGGGCCCACGGGAAAGATCCTGCGCCGGGCAGTGGAGGTGCCCGAGGAGGTCGGAAAGCGATGAGTTCACCGGTCCCCCTGTGGCGGCAGGCGTTCGACGTCGCCGAACGAGCCGTCACGCCGCGCGCGGAAGGCCTGGTGCGGACGCCCGCCTTCGCCGTGGGCGCCGCCCTCGTGCGCCGGGCACAGGGGCTGGCCAGCGGTGCGGCACGAGGCCTGACCGCCCGGGCCTGGCACCTGGTCAACCTCCCCGCCGCCAGCGACGTCAGCCGGCTGCGCGCCCAGATCGGCGCGCTGGACCGTGAGGTCAGGCGGCTGTCGCTGCACCTGGAGTCGGAACGACGCCGGACCGCGACTGCAGCGACATCTCCCACCACGAAGGAACGCGATGCCGACGGTGCCCAGCCCGCAGACGGTCCTCGACCGCGTCCGGCGCGACGTCGAGCGCAACGCCCTCCGGGCGCGTAACGGCATCAAGCTCGTCGCCGGCACGGACCGGCCAGGCGTCGGCCAGACCCCCAAGGACGTCGTCTGGCAGCGCGGCCGGACGCAGCTGTGGCACTACCGCAACGACCCGGACCAGCACGGTGGGGTCCGATACGGGCCGCCGCTGCTGATCGTGTTCAGCCTGATCAGCCGCAGCTACATCCTCGACCTGACCCCGGGGAACAGTTTCGTCGAGCAGTTGCTGACGGCGGGGTTCGACGTGTACATGCTCGACTGGGGCGAGCCCGACGAGCGGGACGCCGGGAACCAGCTCGAGGACTACGTCGACGACTACCTCCCAGCCGGGATCGACCGGGTGCTGGAGCTCTCGGGAGCCGACGAGGTGAACCTCTTCGGCTACTGCTTCGGCGGGAACCTCACGCTGCTCCATGCCGCGCACCATCCCGACGCACCGCTGCGCAGCCTGACGGTGCTCGCCACCCCGGTCGACTTCCGGTACATGGGGCCGCTCGCCGACGTCTTCGCGGTCGGCAACCTGGACGTCGACTCGGTGCTCGACGACGACGGCAACGTGCCGCCCTCGGTGGTCGTCCAGGGATTCCGGTCGTTGACCCCCACCTCGGAGCTGACCCGCTACGTCACGCTCTGGGAACGGCTGTGGAACGACGAGTACGTCGCCTCCTACCAGGCGATGACCGGCTGGTCGGACGACCACGTGCCGTTCCCCGGCGCGGCCGCCCGCGAGACCGCACAGATGCTCGTGCGGGACAACGGAATGGTCACCGACCGGCTGACGATCGGTGGGGACCCGGTCCACCTCAGCGACATCACGGTGCCGTTCCTGACCGTCCGAGCCAACCGCGACCACATCGTGCCGCCGGAGGCGACCGCGCCGCTGATCGACCTGGTCGGTTCACCGGACAGGCACGAGCTGTGCCTGAACGCCGGCCACATGGGGCTGGTCGTCGGCCGCACCGCGGCACGGACGACGGTGCCGACGATCATCGACTTCGTCCGGCGGCGCAGCGATCTCCTCGAGGCGTCCGCGACGGGCGGCTCGTGATGGCCGTGGTGGCGCTCGGCCCGGAGCACTGCGACGCCCTGGTGCGCTTCTTCGCGGCGCTACCGGAGGGCGACCGCACCTTCATCAAGGAAGAGGTCACCGACCCCGGGACCGTCCGGTCCTGGACCGACGAGGGGTCGGCCGGCGGGCGCTGGGTGGCTGTCGAGGACGGCGGGGACGACGACGTGGTCACCGGCTACGTCGGCGTCCGGCCGCTCCCCGGGTGGTCCGACCACGTCGGCGAGGTGCGGCTCGTCGTCGCGCCGTCACATCGTGGGTCCGGCTTGGGCCGGGAACTGGCCCGCCGGGCGCTGGTGGAGGCCGTCGGCGCCGGGCTGTCCAAGCTGGTGGTCGAGGTTGTCGCCGAGCAGGCCTCGGCGCTGGCCCTGTTCATGGAGCTGGGCTTCACCGGCGAGGCGCTGCTCACCGACCACATCCGCGACCGCAGCGGCCGGCTGCGCGACCTCATGGTGCTGGCCCACCACGTCAGCCGGACCTGGGCGGGCATGGACACGGTGGGTATCGCCGACGAGCTCGAGGAGAGCAGCGGCTGACCGGTCAGGGCCGGTACGTCCGCCTTCCCCTCACGTGGTTCCGCGGCACCGGCCCGATGTGGGCGCTCACTCCACGAGCCGTCAGTTCCTCGACGAGGATGGCGATCATCGCCTCGCCCATCAGCCGCGTGACGTCGCCCTTGGTGTCGACGAGGACGGCCGCGGAGGTGTCGGTGAGGTAGACGCCCGACACCCGGTTGGGCGTGTAGCAGCGGCCGTCGTTCTCCTCCTCGTCGATCTCCCGGCCGTCCTCGGTGACCAGGTGGAAGCGCTCACGAGCGGCATGCACCGCAGCACCGAGGTCGGCGCCGTCGCTGGTGACGAGGAAGGCCGGCGACGTCGCCCAGCCGGTGACGACGCCGCTGTCGTAGAAGGGCTCCCCGTGCGCCAGGACGTCGTCGTCGACGGTCACGGTCATCGCTGCGGCTCCTCATCGGTGGAGACGACAGTCAGATGACCCTCGTCCGCTCCGTCGTCGGCAGAGGGCCGTCCGCGCTTGAGGGCGCGGCGGCCCTCCCACGCGAACGGATGAACGCCGTCACCCCTCGGTCACCCGGCCGTCGGCCACGTGCAGACGGCGGTTGGTGTGCACCGCCTCGAGCATCCGGCGGTCGTGGGTGACCAGGAGGAGGGTGCCGGTGTAGGCGGCGAGCGCGTCCTCGAGCTGCTCGATGGCGGGCAGGTCGAGGTGGTTGGTGGGCTCGTCGAGCACCAGCACGTTGATGCCCCGCGCCTGCAGCAGGGCGAGTGCGGCGCGGGTGCGCTCGCCGGGTGAGAGCGTGCCGGCGGGACGGAGCACGTGTTCGGCGGTCAGGCCGAACTTGGCCAGCAGGGTGCGGACCTCCGCCGTCGGCCAGTCGGGCACCTCGCCGGAGAACGCGTCGAGCAGCTGCGCGTTGCCCAGGAACAGACCCCGCGCCTGGTCGATCTCGCCGACGCGCACGGCCGGCCCCAGGGACGACGTCCCCTCGTCGAGCACGGTCCGCCCGAGGAGGGCCGCCAGCAGGGTCGACTTGCCGGCCCCGTTGGCGCCGGTGATCGCGATCCGGTCACCCCAGTCGACCTGGAGGGACACCGGTCCCAGCCGGAAGGGGCCGAGGCGGACCACCACCCCGCTCAGCGTCGCGACCACCGCACCGGCCCGCGGCGCGGCGGCGATCTCCATCCGGAGCTCCCACTCCTTGCGCGGCTCCTCCACGACCTCGAGGCGCTCGATGCGGCGGTCGGTCTGCTTCGCCTTGGCCCCCTGTTTCTCCGAGCTGGAGCGGTGGCGGTTCTTCACGTGCTTGTCGCCGTCCGAGGCCTTCTTGATCGAGTCGCGGACGCCCTTGGCCAGCCAGTTCCGCTGCATCCGCGCCCGGGCCTCGAGCGAGGCCTTCGTGTCGGCGAACTCCTCGTACTCCTCGCGGGCGTGCCGCCGCGCCACCTCCCGCTCGGTCAGATAGGCCTCGTACCCCCCGTCGACGACCCGGACCAGCTGCTGGGCGAGGTCCAGCTCGACGACACGGGTGACCGTCCGCGACAGGAACTCGCGGTCGTGCGACACGACCACGATTCCCGCGCGGGAACCCGTGACGAACGCCTCCAGCTGCGCCAGCCCGGCCAGGTCCAGGTCGTTGGTCGGCTCGTCGAGGAGCAGGACGTCGTACCGGGACAGCAGCAGCCCGGCGAGCCCCACGCGGGCCGCCTGCCCCCCGGACAACCCGATCATCCGGGCGTCGAGAGCCACACCGGGCGCCACCTCGACGACGACCTCCGCCGCACGCTCGTCCAGATCGGCGCCGCCGAGAGCCAGCCAGCGCTCGAGGGCGTCGCCGTAGGCGTCGTCGGCACCGTCGCGGCCCTCGGTCAGGGCCGCCGTGGCCTCCTCGAGCGCGGACTGGGCGGCGGCGACGCCGGTCCGCCGGGACAGCGCCTCGAGGACGGTCTCCTCCGCTCTGCGTTCGTGTTCCTGCGGGAGGTAGCCGAGGGTGGCGGCCGGCGGGCTGACGACGACGGTCCCGGACTCGGCCGGCAGCTCACCGGCGAGGGTGCGGAGCAGGGTGGACTTCCCCGCACCGTTCACGCCGACCAGACCCACGACGTCCCCCGGGGCGACGACGAGATCGAGGCCGGAGAACAGGACACGGGCGCCGTGACCGGCCGCGAGGCCGCGGGCGACGAGGGTGGCGCTCACGGGTACAGCCTCCCAACCACCACCGGTCGACCGGCAACGGGCATGCCGACGACCCTCGCGCCGGTGGTGGTTGCTCCGGTCGTGGCGGCACCCCGGCCGACCGGCGGAGCAGCCTCAACCGGCCACGCGGGACCGACCGCGGTCACCGTCAGCCCCACCCCGAAGCTCTCGAACGCACGAGCGAGTCGACGGACACGACACACCTGCGGTCCGCCGCGTGGTGAGGCCGGGAACCCCTTCAGGGCTCGTCGTGGTCCGGGTCCGGGTCGAAGAAGTCATCGTCGTAACCGTGATCCGCGGCGTCGTCGTCCGGGTTGCCGCGCCGCACGAGCCACGGCTGCAGGTGGTCATACCCCCGCACGGACACGCGGCGCAGCGGACGGACCCGGTACCCGGGCAGTCCCCGCAATCGAGCGGCGAGCTCGCGGTCGACGAGCAGGGCGCCCGGCCGGGCCAGCGAGGTGAGCCTGCTGGCCAGGTTGACCACCGGGGAGTAGACGTCGCCGAGCCGGGTCAGCACCGCGCCGTAGGCAGCACCCACCCGCAGCGGCGGCCGCTCCTCCGTCGTCCACGCGTCCGGCAGCTGCAGACCGATCTCCGCGGCCCCCGCAGCGGTCCCGGCAGTGAAGAGGACGCCGTCCCCGACGGTCTTGACCACGCGTCCGTGGTGCCGCGCGATGACCTCGGCCGCGATGCTCTCGAAGTCCTCGATCATCGCCCCGAGTTCCCGGCCGCCCATGCCCCGGCTGCGGGAGGTGTAGCCGACGAGGTCGGCGAACCCGACGGCCAGCTCGCGGCGGTCGCCGGCGCCGGAGGGGGTGAGCAACCGGTCGGCATTGGCGGCGAGATGCCGGCGCCAGACGTAGTCCTGCACCCGGCGCAGGTGCGGGAGCAGCGCTGTGGCCGCCTCGACCGCCTCCTCTCCCACTGTCGACCGGTCCCCCGGTCCCGCCGCGCGGCTGAGGGCGTCGGCCAGCATGTCGGTCTGCCAGTCGGCGAGGCGCGAGAGGGACTGACCCATGGCCCGGGCGATCGAGGCCTCGCTCTCCCGCCCGACGAAGCCGGAGTCGATCAGCGCCGAGAGGACTCCGAGGGCCTCCACGTCGGCATCGGTGAACGCCGGGTCGTCGTCGGCGGCATCCGGAAAGCCGAGGGCCCGCCACAGCCGCTGCGTGCGCTCGGGCGCCATCCCCGAGAGCTCCGCCACCTGCAGTCGCGTGTAGCGGCGCGGCCCGTCGAGGAGCAGCCGCTCCAGCGCCTCGCGGGCGGCAGAGCCTGGCGCCTCCCCGGCTCGGTCCATGGGCCGGCGTCAGCCGGTGGTGTGCACGATCAGCACGTCGCACTGCGATCGGCGGGTGGCGTCGGCCGGCACCGAGCCGAGCAACCGGCCCTTGATGCCGTTGAGCCCGCGGTTGCCGACGACGAGCAGGTCGGCGTCCTCCCGCCTCACCACGTCGAGCAACGTCTCCACGGGCGACCCCATGACGGCCACCGTGCGGACCTTCTCCGCGCCCGCCGCGGCCGCCCGCTCACCCGCCGAGCGCACCGTCTCCTCCGCAGGGTGGGAGCCGATCACCTGGTAGGCCTCGTCCCGCAGCGCGTCCCGGGCCTCCGCGAGCTCGCGGTCGTCCTGCTCGGTCGGCAGGTAGGCGCAGGCGATGACCAGCGTCGCGCCGCAGGCGCCGGCCACGGCAGCGGCTCGCGCGACGGCCCGCAGGGAGGACTCCGACCCGTCGGTGCCGACGACGACCGTCCGGTAGGCGCTCGCGGTCTCGCTCACGGCGGGCACTCTATGTGACCCGTTGCACCGCGGGCATCCCGAGATGATCCGTCCGGGGCGCGCGCCTCGACGGGGCGGGACCGCCTCGTGCGCTTGGATGGGAACTACCCGGTGCCGGACGAGCGAGATGAGTGTCAGCCGATGGGAACCCCGACGACCCACGAGCCCGTACGCATCGAAGTGCGGGGTCTGAGCAAGTCCTTCGGCCGCGTCCAGGCGGTCTCCGACCTCCGCTTCACCGTCGAGCCGGCGTCCGTGACCGGCTTCCTCGGGCCCAACGGTGCGGGAAAGACCACGACGTTGCGCATGGTCCTGGGGCTGGAGCGTCCCGATGCCGGGACGGCGACCTTCAACGGGGCGCCGTACACGTCGCTGTCCGAGCCGCTGAAGACCGTGGGAGCGGTGCTCGAGACCGCCTTCCACCCCGCGCGCTCCGGTCGCAACCACCTGCGCGTCTACTGCCGCGCCGCCGGTCTGCCGCTGAGCCGGGCCGACGAGGTCCTCACCGAGGTGGGCCTGGCCGACGCTGGGACGCGCCGTGCGGGCGGCTACTCCCTCGGCATGCGCCAGCGGCTGGCTCTGGCGACCGCACTCCTGGGCGACCCGCCCGTGCTGGTCCTGGACGAACCGGCCAACGGCCTCGACCCCGAGGGCATCCAGTGGCTCCGCGGGTTCCTCCGCTACTTGGCCCACGAGCAGGGGCGCACGGTGCTCGTCTCCAGCCACCTGCTGTCCGAGGTCGAGCAGACCGTCGACCGGGTGGTCATCGTCGGCGCTGGCCGGCTGGTCCGCGAGGGCTCCATCGAGCAGCTGCGCTCGGGGGCGGTGGGCGCGGGCACGGTCCTGGTCCGCAGCCCCGAGGCCGCCCGGCTCGCCGAGGCGCTGCGCGCCGCCGGCAGCACGGTGATCCAGGAGGACGACGGCGCGCTCGCCGTGACGGGTTCCACAGCGGCCGAGGTGGGAGGCCGCGCCTTCGCGGCCGGCATCGAGCTGCACGAGCTGCGTTCGCAGACCAGCGGTCTGGAGGAGATCTACTTCGAGCTCACCAGCGGGCGCGAGCAGTTCGCCGCCCACTCCCCGACTTCTGCCATCGCCACCTCCGCCAATGCCAATGCCAATGCCAATGCCACTGTCACCGACACCACCGAGGCCGCCCGATGATCCGCCTGGTCCGCGCCGAGTGGACGAAACTCTTCACCACCAGGGTGTGGCTCGGCATACTGCTCGGCGCGTGCGCCATGGCGGGCGGCTTCGCCGCGCTGTTCACCGGCTTCGCCGGCCGGAACGGCGACAACGGACAGGCACTTCCTGACGTGGGGACGTCCGCCTACGAGCAGGCCGCGTTCGGCATCAGCGCCAACGCGACCGTGCTCCTGCTCATCCTCGGCATCATCGGGATGACGCAGGAGTACCGGCACCGGACGGCGACGCCCACGTTCCTGGTCAGCCCGCGCCGGGGCCGGGTCGTGCTCGCCAAGCTGATCGCCTACGGCCTGGCCGCCGTCCCCATCGGGCTTCTCGTGATCGCCACCGACGTGCTCGTCGTGGAGATCTACGCCGGAGCCCGGGGCGCAGCGCCCTCACTCTCCGGGGACAACCTGCGGGTGCTCGCCGGCGCGTGGGCGGCTCTGGTGATCTATGCGGTGATCGGCGTGGGCGTCGGCGCGCTGCTGCGCAACCAGGTCGGCGCCATCGTCGGGGCGCTGGTCTACCTCTTCGTCGTCGAGGGGATCGTCATCCGCGCCATCCCCGCCATCGCGCCGGTCTTCAGGTGGCTCCCGGGCGGTGCGCTGGAGGCCATGACCGCGACCCTCGACGACACCGACCTGCTCCAACCGTGGCAGGGCGGTCTGCTGCTGCTCGGCTACGGTCTGGTCGCCGCGGTGGCCGGCACGCTCTTCGCCGTCCGGCGCGACGTCACCTGACGAGGGGGCCGTGACCACTCCGATGACGGCCCAGCGCCGGGCGCGGCTCATCGCCGCCGGCGACCTGGACGGGGTCCGTGCCGAGGTGGAGGACGCGCCGAGGCTCGGTTCCGCCATCGATGCGGCAAGCGCTGCCTACCTCCGCGACGTCGACCGATTGGCCGGCGCACTCGATGACGGAGTGGCGCCGACCGGCGCCGCCGGCAGGGCGCTGAACGCGGCCACCGGAGCCGGCCGGGGGGAGCTCGTGCAGCTGATGCTGGGCGCCGGCGCGGAGGTCGACCGGCGGGATCCGGACACCGGGCCGGCGCCCGTGCACGCCGCCGTCGCCGCCGGAACCGGCGGCGACTCGCCCGACGTCGTCCGAGCCTTGCCGGGCACGGGAGCCGACGTCGACGCCACCACCAGCGACCGGGCCAGCGCCCTCGGAGCGACCGACTGACGGCCCTCCGTCGAGGCGCCCGACAGCCCGGCGCCCAGGCCGGTCGCAGCCCGGCGACCGAGGCCGACCGGCGTAGACTCGACAACCGGTCCAGCGACGTCCACAGACGAAGAAGGCACTCGACCCCGTGTCAAGCGTGAGCTCATCCCGCCCCTCCCCCTCCTCCTCCTCCTCGGTGGCGGGCTTCGGCACCAACGAGTGGCTCGTCGAGGAGATGTACCAGCAGTACCTCGCCGACCCCTCCACCGTGGACCAGGCCTGGCACGAGTTCTTCGCCGACTACCGGCCGGGCAGCCCCGTGGGCGCGGCGGACGGCACGCAGTCGGCCTCCTCCGGCAACGGCTCCGCCGCCGCGCCGGCTGCCCCCGCCACCTCCTACGCGTCCCCGGCACCCTCGCGGGAGGTCACACCGAACGTGCAGTCCAACGCCCCGAAGCCGGCCGCTGCCCCGCCGGCTCCCGCCCGGCCCGCGCCGGCGGCCGACGAGCCCGCCCTGGACAGGCCCGCCGCTGACAAGGCGGTCGCCGCCAAGCCCGCCACGCCGGTCGCCGCCGGGGCCCAGAGCCCGTTGCGCGGCGCAGCCGCCAGCGTGGTCAAGAACATGAACGTCTCGCTGACCGTGCCCACGGCCACCAGCGTGCGCGCGGTGCCGGCCAAGCTGCTGGCCGACAACCGCATCGTCATCAACAACCACCTGGCCCGCTCCCGCGGCGGGAAGGTGTCGTTCACCCACCTGATCGGCTACGCGCTCATCCGGGCGCTGGACGACTTCCCGAACATGAACAACGCCTTCGCCGAGGTCGACGGCAAGCCGGTGCTGGTGCAGCCCGCGCACGTCAACTTCGGGCTGGCCATCGACCTGCAGAAGCCCGACGGCTCCCGGTCGCTGGTGGTGGCCAACATCAAGGGCGCCGAGGAGATGGACTTCGCCCGGTTCTGGGCCGCCTACGAGGACGTCATCCGCCGGGCCCGCGCCAACAAGCTCACGATGGAGGACTTCACCGGGACGACGATCAGCCTGACCAACCCCGGCACCATCGGAACCAACCACTCGGTGCCGCGGCTGACCGCCGGCCAGGGCGCGATCATCGGCGTCGGCGCGATGGAGTACCCGGCCGAGTTCCAGGGGATGAACCCCGACGCGCTCACCGAGATGGCCGTGTCGAAGATCATCACGCTGACCTCGACCTACGACCACCGGATCATCCAGGGCGCCGAGTCGGGCGACTTCCTGCGCCGGTTGCACGCACTGCTGCTGGGCGAGGACGGCTTCTACGACGAGGTCTTCCGATCGCTGCGCATCCCCTACGAGCCGGTGCGCTGGATGCCCGATGTGCGGATCACGCGCGAGGGGCAGATCGACAAGGAAGCCCGCGTCATCGAGGTGATCGAGAGCTACCGGCGCAACGGCCACCTCATGGCCGACACCGACCCGCT
>JAOPWJ010000063.1 GCA_025965715.1 Blastococcus sp.
CCGACCCGGATGCCCTGGTCCTTGGCCCAGTTGATGAAGTCGGCGACCACGAGGAAGTACCCCGGGAAGCCCATCTGGGTGATGATCCCGACCTCGTAGTCGGCCTGCTTGCGCACGTGGTCGGGGATGCCGCCTGGCCACCGCTTGTGCAGGCCGCGCTCGACCTCCTTGACGAACCAGGAGGTCTCGTCCTCCCCCTCCGGCAGCGGGAACCGCGGCATGAGGTCGGCACCCTCGGTGAACTGCACCTCGCACTGCTCGGCGATCAGCAGCGTGTTGTCGCAGGCCTCGGGGGTCTCGCTGAACAGCGCCCGCATCTCCGCGGCGCTCTTCAGGTAGTAGCCGTCACCGTTGAACCGGAAGCGGTTGGTCTCGTTGAGCCGCGAGCCGGTCTGGATGCACAGGAGCGCATCGTGGGCCTGCGCGTCCTCCTTGTGCGTGTAGTGCAGGTCGTTGGTCGCCAGCAGTGGGATGCCGAGGTCCTTGGCGATGGCCATCAGCGCCGGCCGGGTCTTCTTCTCGATCGACAGGCCGTGGTCCATCAGCTCGGCGTAGAAGTTCTCCCGCCCGAAGATGTCCTGGAAATCGGCGGCCGCCTGGCGGGCGCGGTCCTCCTTGCCGGCCCGGAGCCACATGTTGACCTCGCCGGACGGGCAGCCGGTCGTGGCGATGAGGCCCGTGCCGTACTTCTCCAGCAAGTCGCGGTCAAAGCGCGGCTTGCGGTACTGCCCCTCGAGGCTGGCCAGCGACGAGATGCGGAAGAGGTTGTGCATGCCCTCGGTGGTGCGGGCCAGCAGCGTCATGTGGGTGTACGCGGCCTTGCCTCGGTTGGACCCGCCGTCGCCCTCCTCGTCGATGAGGTTGTCGCCGAAGTCGAACGGCGCACGGTCGAACCTGGAGCCCGGCGTGTAGTAGCCCTCCATGCCGATGATCGGCTTGACCCCGGCCTTGTTCGCCTGCTTGTAGAAGTCGTAGGCGCCGAAGACGTTGCCGTGGTCGGTCATCGCCAGCGCCGGCATGCCCTGGGCCGCGGCGGCCGCCGTCACCTCGGGCAGCTTGGCGGCGCCGTCCAGCATCGAGTACTCGGTGTGGACGTGCAGGTGCGCGAACGAATCGGACGAGCTGCTCACGGGCGGCGGTACTCCTCAGTGGTCGTGCGTGCCGGCCGGAAGGTGCTCCGGCAGGCGACCGGCGGGGAAGACACGGTCCGGTGCGTCGATCCTCGCACTGTCGAAGGTGTACTCCGAGGGTCTGACAGGACGTGTCTCCTCACGGGCGGACCGGGAAAGGACCCCGTCCTCCCACCCTGGGCAAGCTCAGGGCGGGACCCGCCACGGGGTCGATCGGTGGGCCGCCTCACAGCCGTCGGACCATCGTCACGTGCGGAATACCGGCCTCGAGATATTCCTCACCCACGGCGGTGTACCCGGCCCGCTCGTAGAAGCCGCGCGCGGTGACCTGGGCGTGCAGCTCGATCTGGCGGATCCCGCGCGCCACGGCCTGGTGGTGCAGCTCCGCCAGGACGGCCGCACCGTGCCCGCGACCCCGTACCTCCTGATCGGCGGCCATCCGGCCGATCGTCGCCGTCCCCTCGCCCACGAGGAGCCGGCCGGTGGCGACGACGCGTCCCGCGAGGTCGCGGCTGAGCGCGTGCACCGCCGTGGCGTCCGCGGCGTCCTGCTCGATCTCGGCCGGCACGCCCTGCTCCTCGACGAAGACCCGCCTGCGCAGGGCCGCCACCTCCGGCCAGTCGGCCGCGGTGGCGACCGACGCCGACGGGCCGGTCACCGGACCGCTCCGGCAGAGGGCAGCACGCGGGACGGCACGAGCAGGAATCGCAGGTCGATCGCCACATGCAGGAGCACCGGCACCAGGAGTGAGCCGGTGGAGAGGTAGAGGCCGGCCATCACACCACCGAGGACACCGGTGGTGATCACGCCGGTCAGGCCCTGGTAGGCGTGCGCCAGCCCGAAGGCCGCTGCTGCTCCGAGGACGAGCAGGGCGTCGGGGAGCCCGCCGGCGACGGCCGCGACCACGGCCAGGAAGAACCCGCGGTAGAGCCACTCCTCGCACACCCCGGCGGTCACCCCGACGACGGTGAACAGCCGCCGCTCCTGCGCCGTCCTCGGCAGGACGGCGAGGGTGGCGTGCTGCGGCGACCGGGCGTGGCGCGGCTCCCCCGGCCGGTGCCGCACCGCGTCCGGCGCCTCCAGCAGCGCGCCGCCGCGCAGTGCCCGGGTGGAGACCAGCACGAACAGCACCACGAGGACGACGACCACGCCGGTGACCGGCCCCGGCCAGCGCTCGGGCCACCGCAGCCCGACCTGGGCGGCGCTCACGCCCGGGGCGGACAGCCAGATGATCAGCGCCAGCACCGCCAGCCCCCACTCGAGGACCAGCAGCCGGCGGTAGAAGGACCGGCGGGCGCCCGGGTCGCTGTCGAGCCGGCCCTCGAACCGACGGTGCAGCACGTGGCCGACGACCGGCTCGCCGACGACCAGGTAGCCGGCGACGACGACCGCCGTCAGCGCCGCGGGGCCGAAGTCGGCGAGCGACGAGGGCAGGCCGACCGAGCTCATGGCCGGGCCGCTCAGGTCTCGGCGCGCAGGACTGCCAGCGCGCCGGCGAGGTCGGGCGGGTAGTCACTGGTGAACTCCACCCAGCGGCCGTCGGCCGGGTGCGGAAAGCCCAGCCGTACGGCGTGCAGCCACTGCCGGCTCACGCCCAGACGGGCGGCCAGCGTCGGGTCGGCGCCGTAGGTCGTGTCGCCGACGCAGGGATGGCGCAGCGCCGAGAAGTGCACGCGGATCTGGTGGGTGCGGCCGGTCTCCAGCTTGATGTCGACGAGGCTGGCTGCCGGGAACGCCTCGATCACCTCGTAGTGGGTCACCGACGGACGCCCCCCGCTGACCACCGCGAACCTCCAGTCGTGCCGCGGATGCCGGTCGATCGGCGCGTCGATGGTGCCGCGTGACGGGTCAGGGTGTCCCTGGACGAGGGCGTGGTAGCCCTTCTCGACAGTGCGCTGCTTGAAGGCCGCCTTGAGCGCGGTGTACGCCCGCTCGCTCTTCGCGACCACCATGACGCCGGTCGTCGCGGCGTCCAGCCGGTGGACGACGCCCTGCCGCTCGGCCGCCCCCGACGTGGAGATCCGGTAGCCGGCCGCGGCCAGGCCGCCGATGACCGTCGGGCCGGTCCAGCCGGGGCTCGGGTGCGCGGCGACACCGACCGGCTTGTCCACGACCACGAGGTCGTCGTCGTCGTGGGTGATCGTCATTCCCTCCACCGGGCGGGGAGCCGCGGGCTCGCCCGGGGGCGGGGGAAGCTCGACCTCGAGCCAGCTGCCACCGGTGAGCCGGTCGCCCTTGCCGCGCACCCGGCCGTCGACGACGACGCTGCCGGCGTCCGCCAGCTCGGCCGCCGCGGTGCGGGTCAGCCCGAAGAGGCGGGACAGCGCCTGGTCGACGCGCTGCCCCTCCAGCCCGTCGGGCACCGGAAGGGCGCGGCTGGTCCCGGACGGGGGCAGGCCGGGAACACTGGTCACGGAGTCCATTGTGGCGCGCTCCCGATAGGACGTACTGGAACGCCCGACCCGCGGGGCCTCGCCGCGAGCCTGCGAGTGGTGGGCAGCAGGGTGATCTTCTTCAGGAGCTCTCGGCGGTCGACCGGGCACCCGCCCGGGAGCCGTCGAAGTCGATGCCGCGCAGGGCCATGAGCGCGCCGAGGATGCCGCCGCAGACGATCGCGGAGTCCGCGACGTTGAACGCCGGCCACACCTGCCCGTCGGGCCCGAAGAGCGACAGGAAGTCGACCACCCCACCGCGCAGGAAGCCCGGATCGCGGAACAGCCGGTCGAGCAGGTTCCCCACGGCACCCCCCAGCACCAGCCCCAGTGAGACCGCCCAGCCGGTGGACCGGAGCCGGCGCGCCGTGCGCACGATGACCACCGCCACCACCACGGCGATTGCGCTGAACAGGATCGTGAAGCCCTCGGCGAAGGAGAACGCCGCGCCGACGTTGCGCAGGTGCGTCAGGTACAGCAGGCCGCCGAGCACCCGAATGTTGTCCCCCGGGGGGATCGTCGCGACGACGACGAGCTTGGTGACGAGGTCGGCCAGCAGGACAGCGGCCGCGAGCGCCAGCAGCAGTCGCGTACAGGGCCGGCGCCCGGGGACGGCGGCGGAAGCGTCCGCCAGCTCGGGCTGCTCGGTCAGGGTGGGCTCCTCGGTCGGCGGGCACGGTGGTCGTCGGGTGGGCGGGGCGCCGACCTCGCCTCCGACGATAGCCCGCGTCAGCCGATCACCCGTTCCATTCCGTGCACCACGAGGTCGTGCAGTCGCGCTCCCTCCCCGGCGGCCGACAGGCTCATGCGCAGCGCGCCCCCCGAGGGCCGGAGCCGCGCCGCGGCGACCGCGCCCCCACCCGGGAACGCCTCGACGATGCCGGCGTCGAGGAGGATGCGGAGCTCCACCGCGCCGTCCGGCTCCGGGCGCAGGAGCACGCATGACTCCGGCGCGTCGGGGCCCGAGATCCGCATCTGGCCGGCCGCGGCGTCGGCCACGACGGTCAGCAGCCGGCCCGCGGCCTCGTCGAGGGTCAGCTGCAGCGAGCCGCCGGCGGGATCGACCCGCAGCACGACGTCCGCACACGCCGGTACCTCGAGTACCAGCGGGTCAGCAGCGAGCGGTTCTGGTCCCTGGCGCGCGTGCACGCCGGTGCGGAGCGTGTCGACGTCCGGGTGGGGCCGGACGACGACCCGGTCGCCGTCCACACCGAGCAGCCACGGCACCGAGATGGCACCCGCCCAGTCGCCCCCGGCATCGGCGGTCTCCTGCAGCCACGAGAAGGCGCACCGCCGGCCCTCTGCGTCCAGGAAGACGGTCGTGGCATAGCAGGGGCCGGGGGCGAGCCGGTGCCAGTTGCGCGCGGTGAAGCGCCGGCCGTCATAGGTTCCGAGCGCGCACGCCACCGCCCCGGGCATCTCGTCCCAGACGGAGACGACCAGCGCCCACGCGTCGTCCAGGCGGAACAGCTGCGGGCATTCCCACACGGTGCCTCCCGGCCCGGGCTGCCCGGGCTCCGGCTCGGCCACGACCCCGTCGGAGGTCCAGCTGCGCAGGTCCGCCGACGACCACTGCAGGACGGAGGGTTGTCCGGTCGTGCTGCCGGCGCCGACGACCATGCGCCACCGTTCGCCGTCCCGCCAGACGTAGGGGTCCCGCAGGTGCGCCAGGCCCAGCTCCGGAGCCGGCGCCCCGATGACCGGACCGGCCGGGTCGGGCGTCCAGCGCCGCCAGCCAGGATCGCCGGCTGCGAGCGCGATGCGTCCCTGGCCCGGAGCGTCGGCCAGCACGCTCGTGTAGACGATCACGGGCACGCCGCCGTCGACGACCAGCGACCCCGACCAGCAGCCCGTCTCGTCCGGGCCGGGCTCGAGCGCCGTGCGCGGATCGAGCCAGCGGACCAGGTCCTGCGCCGTCGCCTGCCCCCACCGGCAGGCGGGCGCCCAGACCGGCGCCTCGGGATTGAACTGGTAGAACAGCTCGTACCGACCGCCCCCTTCGGCGTCGTCGTGCCAGGTGACGGCGAGGGGGTCGTTGATCCAGCCGGCCGGGGACGTGAAGTGGTAGCCGGGTCGCCGCGGGTCAGCCGTCATCGCTCAGCTGTCATCGGTCAGCGGACGAACGGGGCGACGAGGCCCGGCCGCAGGAGGCGCCGAGTGGTCTCCAGTCCCCACTCGTCGAGCCCGCGGAGCCGGTCGCTGCTCGTCCGCAGGCCGCCGTAGCGATCGACCACCTCGGCCCAGTCCTCGCGGCGCTCCACGTGCGGGCCGGCGACGAGGCAGTCGGAGTCGTTGATCCAGAACCGGCCCTGTTGCCAGGCCCGCCACCGGGTGTTCTGCGCCGCGGCCCGCTGCGAGGGCTGCGACAGGTCACCGTCCAGCGGCTGGAAGTGGTGGCCGATGTCGGGACCGATCCGCATGGCGTCGACCAGCCCGACGCTGGGCAGGATGGGCGCGCCGCAGCCCAAGAGGTAGGAGTCGGGGCCGATGGCCTCGCGGATGACCCGCAGACCGGCGCGGTAGGCGTCGACGCCGGTGACCGATGGGTCGGTCCGCCGCCCGTCCATCGCCCCCGCGTAGATGAAGTCGATCTTGAAATAGTCGAACCCGATGTCCCGGAGCGTGCCGAAGACCTCGCGGAGGTAGGCCTCGGCGCCCGGGTGGGTGACGTCCAGGGCGGCCAGCCGCTGATCCCAGCCGGTGCCGGGGTCCGCCCCGCCGATGGCCCAGTCGGGATGGTCGCGGAGGACAGCCGACCGCTCCCCCATCAGGAACGGCGCCACCCAGATCCCCGCCCGACGGCCGGCGTCCCGGATCCGCCCGACGATGTCCGGGAGGGAGGCGAACCGGTCGGAGAGAGTGAGCCAGTCACCGAGCTCCGCCTGGTAGCCGTCGTCGATCTGGACTACGTCGACGGCGAGATCGAGCTCGTCCATGGCGAGGAGATTCTCCTCGATGTCCCCCTGGGTGACGTCCTCGAAGTAGTGGTACCAGGAGCACCAGGCGGTCGGCGGTGGACGCAACGTCCCGACGCCCGCTTCCACGGCGAAACCGTCGGCCCAGCGCGCCAGGGCACGGTCGAGGACGCCGAAGCCGTCCTCCTCCCCCGCGCCGTCGGCGTCCACCACGGTGTGGACTGCCGCGTCCTCGGCCCGAACGACGATGCGGTCGCCGTCCAGCGCGGCCAGGATCGAGGGGACGACGCCGGTCGAGGGCGCCGAGAAGACGTGCACACCCTCGCCGGTGCCCGGGTCCAGAGCCAGCAGGCCCTCGCCCCAGAAGGCGTCGGCCGGCGCCCTCCGTTCGGGTCGGTAGTTGCCGATCCGGCGCTGCTCGCTGACCGGGCGATAAGGCCGATCTGTCAGCCGGTAGGCCAGCGTCGGGCTCCACGACTGCCATCCGTGCTCGTAGACACGGGCCTGGCCGGGGTGCACGGCCACCGTGGCAACGACGTCACCCGGCGCACCACGGCCTCCCGAGGCCCCATCGGTGGAACCCGTGGGCACCGTCGCCGTCAGCCCTTGACCGAGCCGGCGGTCAGTCCCCGCACGAAGTACCGCTGCAGCGAGAGGAACACGATGATCGGCACGATCATCGTGAACAGACCGCCCGCGGTCAGCAGCTGCCAGCCCTGGCCCTGCTGTCCGAGCAGCCGGACCAGCGAGACGGTCAGCGGCGCGTTCTGGCCGGCGAACACCAGGGCGTTGAGCAGGTCGTTCCACACCCACAGGAACTGGAAGATGGCGAAGGAGGCCAGCACCGGGGTGGACATCGGCAGGATCAGCCGCCAGAACGTCTGGAAGTGGCTGGCTCCGTCGATCTTCGCCGACTCGATGATCTCCTTCGGCAGCGTCGACATGTAGTTGCGGATGATGTACACCGCCAGCGGCATGCCGAAGCCGATGTGCGTGAGCCACACGGCCGGCAGCGTCCCGTTGATGCCGAGCGTTCCGTAGATCTTCAGCAGCGGGACGAGCGCCACCTGGCTGGGCACCACGAGCAGCCCGACGATCAGGATCAGGAGCAGGTCGCGGCCGGGGAACTGCATGAAGCTGAAGGCGTAGCCGGCGAAGGCGGCGATGAGGATCGGGATGACCGTGGCGGGGATCGTGATGGCCAGGCTGTTGATGAAGGCGCCGCCCATGTCGGCCCGGGAGAAGACCTCGCTGTAGTTCTCGAAGGTCAGCCGGGTGAAGTTGGCCGGCGTGGTGAAGACCGTCCACCACCCCGAACCCGTCGCGTCGTCCTGCGTGCGGAAGGACGTGACGGCCAGGCCGACCGTCGGGATGACCCAGGCGGCGCAGATCAGCGCGAGGACGATCCGCACCCACAGGGGCGACTTCGCCGTCGGATCGTGCTTGCGCTTGCGGCTCAGGCGCGAGCCGATCGCCGTCGATTGCTTGGGCAGCTGGACGGGAGTGGCGGTGACCGCCTGCGTTCCGCTCATCGGGCGGCCTCCTCGGCGCGGAACTGACGGACCTGGAACACCAGGACCGGGATCATCACGATCAGCAACATGACGACGATCGCCGCCGCATAGCCGAAGTTGTTGTTCGTGAACAACTGGTTGAAGAAGTCGACGGCGATGATGTTGGTGTTGAAGTTGCCGTTGGTCATCACGTAGACGATGTCGAAGGTCTTCAGCACCCCGATCAGCACTGTGATGAACACGGTGATGAGGGTGGTGCGGATCTGCGGGATCACGATCCGGAAGAAGATCGCGCCCTCACCCGCGCCGTCGAGACGCGCGGCTTCGAGGGTTTCCGTCGGCACGCCCTTGATGGCCGCGGACAGCAGCACCATCGCGAAGCCGGCCTGGATCCACAGCAGGATGACCATGAGCATGAAGCTGTTGAGGCGGAAGGTCGAGATCTGCAGCCAGTTGACCGGATCGCCGCCCAGCCCCGTCCAGATGCCGTTGAGCAGGCCTATCTGGTTCTGCGTCGGCGGGTTGGTCGCGTAGACGAACTTCCAGACGGCGCCGGCGCTCACCGCGCCGATGGCCAGCGGCAGGAAGATCAGGGTCTTGGCCAGCTTCTCCCCGCCCGGCCGCAACCGGTCGGCCAGGGTGGCGATCAACAGCCCGATCACGATCGTTCCGGCCGGGGCCACGAGGATCCACAGCAACGTGTTGAACAGCGTGTTCTGGAAGTTCTTCGACGCCAGCAGGTCGGTGAAGTTGCTGAAGCCCACGAACGCGGTGCCCTGCGCGTTGGCGAAGCTGTACACGAACGTCTGGATCGTCGGGTAGATCAGGTAGAGCCCGATCGCCGCCAGCGCCGGCAGGAGGTAGAGGTAGGGCTTGATCCTGTCCTCCCAGCGCCCCGGGAGGAGTTCGGCGAGCTTGTTCAGGAGGTAGTAGACGACGATCGCGCCGGCAACCCCGCCGAGCACGGCGATCAGCGCGTTCAGGACCTTGATCACGGGGGCCTCCCGTCGATGCGGGCACGGAAGAGAGCAGGGGCAGGGTGCCGGGCGACGGAGCGCCCGGCACCCTGCCCGACCGTCAGCTGGGCCAGCTGCTCTCGATGTTGTCCAGCGCGGTCTTCGCGTCCTCCTGGCCACTGATCCAGGCGGTCATGTCCCGCCAGAAGGACCCGGAGCCGACCTCACCCGGCATCTGGTCCGACCCGTCGAAGACGAAGGCGGTCGACTCGTAGGCGATCTTCGCGATCGAGGCCTCGGTCTGGTTCGGGTAGAGGCTGACGTCGAAGTCGGTCCGGGGGGAGATCCAGTTGCCCGTGGCCCCGTAGCTCTGCGCACCGAAGTCCGCAGAGGCGAGGAACTGGACGAGCTTCTGGGCCGACTTGTTGTTCTTGCTGAAGATGCCCGCGAGGTCACCTCCACCGAGGACCGGCTTCTCCTCCGCCGTCTTGCCCGGCATCGGGAAGACGCCCACGGTCTCGTCGAGGTTCGCGCGGACCTCCTCGGGGAAACCGCCCTCCTGCGCGACGAAGTTGCCCTGCCGGTACATGTAGCAACCCGGCGTCGGGTCGAACATCGGGTTGGCCGCGGTGTTGAAGTTGTTGCTGGCGATCGACTGCCGGCCGCCGTTCGTCCTGCCGTCGGCGAGCAACAGCTGGTCGATCTGGTTGAGCACGTCGAGCACCCGCGGGTCGTTGAACGGGATGTCGTGGTTGACCCACTGGTTGTAGACGTCGGCGCCGTAGTTGCTCACCATCAGGTTCTCGACCCAGTCGGTCGCCGGCCATCCGGTCGCTGCCTCCGACTCGATGCCGAAGCACCAGGGCGTCGTCCCGGTGGCGGCGATCTTGTCGGTCAGGGCCATCAGCTCGTCGAGCGTCTGCGGCGGCTGGGTCAGGCCAGCGGCTTCAGCGGCCGCCTTGGGGTAGAAGACGATGCTCTTGACGTTGATGCTCATCGGCACCGCGTACTGCGTGCCCTCGACCTGCCCCGTCTCGAGCACGCCCTGCACCATCTTGTCCAGGTCGCCCTGGTCCACGACGCCGGACAGGTCGGCCAGCAGGTCCCGGCTCGCCAGGTCCTTCATGATGCCGGGCTGGGGGAACAGCGCCACGTCGGGCGCGTCGTTGCCCTGCACACGGGTGTTGATCAGCTGGTTGAAGTTACCGGTCTGAACGAAGTCGATCTTGATGTCGTTGTCCTTCGCCCACGCGTTCACCTCGTCTTTGAAGCCGGCCTCCTGCCCACCGGCGAAGGCGTACATGACCTCGATCGTGGTGCTCGTGTTGTCGTTGCCCCCGCCACCACCGCCGCCGTCGCTGAGGCACCCGGCGGTGAGTACGGCGACGGCACCGAGGGTGGCACTCGCCGTGAGAGTGGATCTGATGCGCATGTGGACTCCTTCGGACACGTACTTGGTCTGCGGAAGCCCCGGACGCGGCCGATGTGGCGCGTCCGAGGTGCAGGTCGAGGCGACTGCGAGCTCGCCAGAAGCGGAAGCGGCGCTCAGGCCTGCGCGACGCGGGTGGCGCCGCCACCCACCGCGGCGCCGTCGCCGGAGATCCGGCGCCCGGTCTCGGAGGAGAACACGTGCGCCTCGTTCGGATCGATCCGCAGGTGGACGGTTTCGCCCTTCATGGGCACGTTCCTGGCGTCGACACGGATGGTCAGCAGCTTGTCCCCCGCCGAGCTGCGGGAGGTGTGCATGGTGCCGTAGGCGTAGGCGTCGGACCCGAGCTCCTCCACCACGACGACCTCGAAGGGGAATCCCTCCCCCTCGGGCACGAGCTTGACCGCCTCCGGGCGGAAGCCCAACGTCGCGGTCCGCGCCGACTCGCCCGCCAGTACCGACAGCGTCCCCCGCGGCAGCGGCAGGGAACGGTCGCCCACCCGGGCGCCGTCCTGGTCCAGGTCCACGTCGAGGAGGTTCATCGCCGGCGAGCCGATGAAGCCGGCCACGAAGACGTTGTCCGGACGGTCGTAGAGATTGCGCGGGGTGTCCACCTGCATCAGGTAGCCGTCCTTGAGCACGCACACCCGGTCGCCCATCGTCATGGCCTCGACCTGATCGTGGGTGACGTAGACGGTCGTGACCCCCAGCCGCCGCTGCAGCGCCGCGATCTCCGTGCGGGTCTGCACCCGCAGCTTGGCGTCGAGGTTGGACAGCGGCTCGTCCATCAGGAAGGCCTGCGGATTCCGGACGATCGCCCGGCCCATCGCCACCCGCTGACGCTGACCACCCGAGAGCGCCTTGGGCTTGCGGTCCAGGTACTCCGTCAGGTCGAGGATCTTCGCGGCCTCCTCGACGCGCGTGCGCATCTCGTCCTTCTTCATCCCGGAGATCTTCAGCGCGAAGCCCATGTTGTCCGCGACCGTCATGTGCGGGTAGAGCGCGTAGTTCTGGAACACCATCGCGATGTCCCGCTCCTTGGGCGGCAGGTGCGTGACGTCCTTGTCCCCGATACGGATCGATCCCTCGCTCACCGCCTCCAGGCCGGCGAGGGCACGCAGCGACGTCGACTTCCCGCAGCCGGACGGACCCACCAGGACGAGGAACTCCCCGTCGGCGATGTCCAGGTCCAGTGCGTTCACCGAGGGCCTCTCGGCACCCGGGTACTGCACCGTCGCGTGCTCGTACGTGATCGCGGCCATGTGGAGCGTCCTCTCCCCTGATGCCTTACCGGTCCTGCACGGGACGGTGCCTGACACCCGCTGAAATCCGCAGGTGACCGGGCTTTCCCATGCGTCGGGGGAACCTTGTCACGCGGATGTGGCGGACGCCACAGGAGTGAGCACGTCACGAGGGTTCCGTTATCGACCGGTGACCCTTGGCGCCCGGATCGTCAGTCCGGAACCCGATCCCCGGGCTCCGCGAGGCGCAGGACCGGCCCCGACAGCTCGTGGTCCCGGAGGTCGGGCCGGACCCGGCAGAGCGTCGCCACGGGGTCCAGCAGGATGGCGCCCGGCTCCAGGGCGACGCGCCGCGTCGCGGATCCGCCGTCCTCCCGGCGCACCCGGATCCTGAGCGGGAGGCGGGTCTCCGCCGCACCTGCGCCGCAGCTCAGCCGCACCGACAGCGGGATCGCCGTCTCGGTCCCGGGATCGACTCGCCGGTCGGCGGCGTCCCGCATCCGAAGCCGGAGCCTCCCGGTCGCCCCGTCGACGGCGGTCACCGACACACGGCGCAGCCCTTCGTTGCGCACGACGACGAAGTAGCCGACCTCTCCGCCCGGCGGCGTGGTCGAGGAGGACGACATGCCCAGCGCCGTCCTCAGCGAGATGCGCTGCTCGAGGGCGCGCTGGACCGATCGGTCGTGCAACCACACGACTCCGGCGACGACGAGCGCGACGACGACCAGCGCGGTGACGACTCGACGGGCGCCCCGTGGAAGGGCCGTCCAGCGGGCCCGCAGCCGCGAGGGCTCGGTCGTTCCGCTCTCGAGGAGCTCGGTGGGCAGGTGGGGGCTCACCCCCTCATGGTCCACCCGACGGTCGTCCCCCCGTGCCTGCCGCGAGCCTGCCACGCGCGGGGGGGAAGGCCGTCCTCTGTCAGTCGGCCTCGGTGACCGCGCCGCCCTCGCCCCGCCAACTGGCCAGCCGGCCGGCCCGGCCGACCGC
>JAOPWJ010000069.1 GCA_025965715.1 Blastococcus sp.
AGCAACCGGTGAGGCCGGGGCAGGCTCAGCGTCGGGCTCGGCCGGCGGTGACGACGACGTCGTCGACGCCGAGATCGTCGACGAGGGCCCGGACGGAAACGCAGACCGCCGATGACCGACAGGGAAGAGCAGCCGCGGGTCGTCATCCGCGACAAGCGGCGTATCGACCCGGTCACCGGTGAGGTCAGGGCGCCGGCCGGCCCGCAGCCGGCCGGCGCCACGCCGGACCCGAACTCCGAACCAGGAGAGCAGATGAGCGAGCACGAGACGCCGGTCGTCGAGCAGTCAGCCGATGCGCCGGACCTCGGCCAGCAGTTGGCCGAGCGGACCGAGGACCTGCAGCGGGTCACGGCCGAGTACGCGAACTACCGGCGGCGGGTGGACCGTGACCGGTCCCTCGTCGTCGACCAGGCGGCGGAGCGCTTCGCGGCGCAATTGTTCCCGATCGTCGACGACATCGAGCGGGCGCGTGACCACGGCGACCTGGACGGCGCCTTCAAGGTGGTCGCCGACCGCGTTCTGGGGCTGCTCGACGGCCTCGGGGTGACGGCGTTCGGGCAGGCCGGCGACCCGTTCGACCCGGCGCTGCACGAGGCCGTCATCCACGACACGTCGTCGGAGGTGAGCGTCCCGACGGCGACCACGGTCCTGCGGCAGGGCTTCCGCCGGGGTGATCGGGTGCTGCGCAGCGCCATGGTCGCCGTGACCGATCCGGAGGCCCCGGCGCCGGCCGAGCCGGCGGCCCAGCCGTCCGGCGAGTCCGCCGCTCCGACGTCCGACTGAGGCAGAGAGGGGGCGACCGATGAGCACCCGGGACTTCATCGAGAAGGACTACTACGCCGCACTGGGCGTCCCCAAGGACGCCGACGCGGCGGTGATCAAGAAGGCCTACCGCAAGCTGGCCACGGAACTGCACCCGGACAAGAACCCGAACAACGCCGAGGCGGAGGCCCGCTTCAAGGAGGTCTCCGAGGCCTACGACGTGCTGTCGGACACCAAGCGCCGGGGCGAGTACGACGAGGCCCGGCGACTGTTCGGCGGCGGGCGGCCGGGGGGGTACTCGGGCGGATTCCCCAACGGGGCCGGTGGCGGTCAGCCGTTCGACCTCGGCGACCTGTTCGGAGCCGCCGGCGGTCCCGGTGGTCCCGGCGCGGCCGGCCGTGCCGGCGGGCTCGGCGACCTGCTGGGTGGCCTGTTCGGGGGTGCGGCCGGAACACCGCGCGGGCGCAGCCAGGCGGCCTCCGGCCCCGCCCGGGGCCAGGACGTCGAGACGGAGGCCACACTCTCCTTCGACGAGGCGGTGCTCGGTGTGACCGTGCCGCTGCGGATGCAGAGTCCGGGCACCTGCCCGACCTGCGCCGGTAGCGGCGCGAAGCCGGGCACGAGCCCGCATGCCTGCCCGGTGTGCCAGGGCGCGGGGGTGACCAGCCGCAGCCAGGGCGCGTTCGCCTTCTCGGAGCCCTGTCGCAACTGCCGCGGGTCCGGCCAGGTCGTCGACGACCCCTGCTCGACCTGCTCCGGCGCGGGGATCACGACCCAGACCCGCACCATCACGGTCCGCATCCCGGCCGGGGTGAAGGACGGTCAACGCATCCGCCTGGCCGGCAAGGGTGCGCCGGGCCGGCGCGGCGGCCCGGCCGGCGACCTCTTCGTCGTCGTCCACGTGTCCGCGCACAGCCTGTTCGGCCGCAACGGCGACGACCTGACGATGAGCGTGCCGATCACCTTTCCCGAGGCGGCGCTGGGGACGACGCTCACCGTGCCGACCCTCGACGGGAACGTCTCCCTCAAGGTGCCGGCGGGAACCGCCAGCGGCCGCACGCTGCGAGTCCGCGGTCGGGGCGTGAAGGGCAAGGGCCGCGCAGGGGACCTGTTGGTCACCCTCGAGGTGGCGGTGCCGGGCCGGCTGACCCCCGCCCAGCGCAAGGCGATCGAGGCGCTGGCCGAGGAGATGGACGAGGATCCGCGTCCGCAGATCACCGCGGCGGTACAGGCGGGAGCCGGGCGATGAGCACGTCGCAGGGGAGTCGTGGGCAGGACGGCTTCCGGGCCGTCGCCGAGGACGCCCCTGTCTTCGTGATCTCGGTGGCCGCCGAGCTCGCCGGGATGCACGCCCAGACTTTGCGCCAGTACGACCGCCTGGGTCTGGTGAGCCCGGGCCGCACCTCGGGGGGCGGCCGGCGCTACAGCCCCCGGGACGTGGCGTTGCTGCGCGAGGTGCAGCGGTTGTCCCAGGAGGACGGCGTGAACCTCGCGGGCATCAAGCGGATCATCGAGCTCGAGTCGCGGGTCGAGGCGCTGCAGGCTCGCGTGCACGAGCTGCTCGAGGAGCTCGAGACCTCGGAGAGCCGCCGGATCGCCGCCGAGTCCGCCGTGTCGGCGGCCTACCGGCGCGACCTCGTGCCGCAGCGCCGGCCCGGATCGGCACTCGTCGTCTGGCGACCCCGGGCCGACCGATGACTGCCGGCGCGCACGAGGCCGTCGATCCGCAGGAGGCCGTCGATCCGCACGAGGCCGTCGATCCGCACCAGGCCGTCGATCCGCACGAAGCCTTCGTCCGCCTGGAGCGGGAGATCGCCCTGCTCCTGCGCCGGTCGCGC
Organism: Blastococcus sp.; assembly: GCA_025965715.1. Lineage (GTDB taxonomy): Bacteria > Actinomycetota > Actinomycetes > Mycobacteriales > Geodermatophilaceae > Blastococcus_B. Next base: position 2,601 of record JAOPWJ010000069.1, read on the forward strand.
GCCATCTCCGCGCGCCTGGCCGGGCAGCTGCACCCCGATCTCGACGGCGCCGCCTACGGACTGCTCGCCCTGCTCCAGGACGCCGGTCCGCTGCGCGCGAGCGATCTCGTCGTCCGGCTGGGTCTGGACAAGAGCACGGTGAGCCGGCAGATCGCCAGCCTCGTCGAGTTGGGGCTGGTCGACCGGACCGCCGATCCCGCCGACGGGCGCGCGCAGGTGCTCACCCCCTCGGCGGAGGGTTCGGTCCGCCTCGCCGAGATCCGGAACGTGCGCCGGGGCCGATGGGAGAGCGACCTGTCCGGCTGGCCGTCGTCCGACGTGGCGATGCTCGGCGAGCTGCTGGGCCGCCTCAACCGCCTGGGTGAGGCCCGCGAGGCAGAGGCGGGGCGCGGCGACGGCACACCCTGACGCGCGCGGATCGTTGCAGACAGCAACCAACTAGGTGTATGGTTGCTGTCTGCAAGCATCCACGTCGCCGAGGGATCCCATGCCCATCAGCCCCGAGACCCGGGACCGGCTGACCGCCAGCATCGCGCAGCTCGTGCGCACCGGCCGGCACGTCAGTTCCCGCGCCGCTGCGCAGCTCCATGGTGAGCTGCCCTCCTTCGGCTGGGCACTGCTCGTGCCGCTCGAGCGCGACGGCGACCAGCGCTGCAGCGCTCTGGCGGCCCGGGCCGGCGTCGACGTCTCCGTGGCCAGCCGACAGCTGACTGCACTGGAGCGGTCCGGGCACGTCGTACGCCGTCCCGACCCGGAGGACGGGCGGGCGAGCCTGCTCGCCCTCACGCGGACGGGTGCCGACGCGCTCGCCGCCGCCCGCGCGCTTCGGTCGGACTGGGCGCTGGGCGCCCTGGCCGGCTGGGACGAGGCCGACGCCCGCCTGCTCAGCGACCTGCTCGACCGCCTGGTATCGGACCTCGATCCGGCGGGCACGGCCGACGCCGGCTTCACCCGGTCCGCCGTTCCCGCGCCGCGCTGACCTTCCCCACCCCTACCGAGATCCCCTCCAGGAGCACCGTGAGCACCCCCCTTTCGACCACCGACGACCAGCTGAGGGGCGAGGCGCCGCCGAACGGCGAGCTCCCGGCCGGCAGGCGTGGTGACATCGCGCCCGCCGAGCAGCAGGGTCAGATGACCCACCGCCAGATCCTCGAGGCTCTCTCGGGGATGTTGCTGGCGATGTTCGTCGCGTTCCTGTCCTCGACCGTCGTCTCCAACGCGCTGCCCACGATCATCACCGACCTCCGCGGCACCCAGAGCCAGTACACCTGGGTGGTCACCGCGACGCTGCTGGCCTCGACGGCCTCCACGCCGATCTGGGGCAAGCTCGCCGACCTGTTCAGCAAGAAGCTGCTGATCCAGCTCTCGATCGTCATCTTCATCGTCGGCTCGATGCTCGCCGGGCTGTCCCAGTCGGTGGAGACGCTCATCGCCTGGCGAGTCCTGCAGGGCCTGGGGCTCGGCGGCCTGCAGGCGCTGGTGCAGATCGCGATGGCGGCCATGATCAGTCCCCGTGAGCGCGGGCGCTACTCCGGCCTGCTCGGCAGTGTCATGGCAGTCGCCACCGTCGGCGGTCCCCTGCTCGGCGGCCTGCTGGTCGACACCAGCTGGCTGGGCTGGCGCTGGTGCTTCTACGTCGGCGTCCCCTTCGGCGCCGTGGCGCTGGTGCTGCTGCAGCGCACGCTGCATCTCCCGGTGATCAAGCGCGACGTGCACATCGACTACCTCGGCGCCGCGTTCCTCACCGCCGGCGTCTCTGCCCTGCTGATCTGGGTGACCCTGGCCGGCGACAGCTTCGCCTGGCTGTCCACCGAAACCGGCCTGTTCGTGGGCGGCGGTGTGGTGGCGATCGTCGCCTTCATCGTCACCGAGCTCCGGGCCAAGGAGCCGATCGTTCCGCTGCGCCTCTTCCGCGACCGGACGACGACGCTCGCCATCATCGCCAGCATCGCGATCGGTGTGGCGATGTTCGGGTCGTCGGTCTTCCTCGGCCAGTACCTCCAGATCTCCCGCGGCTACTCGCCCACCGCTGCCGGCCTGCTCACCATCCCGATGGTCGCCGGGCTGCTGCTCTCCTCGACCGTGTCCGGGATCCTGATCACCCGCACCGGCCGGTGGAAGCGGTTCCTGACCGTCGGATCGCTCTTCGTCGTCGTCGGTTTCGGCCTGCTGTCGACCGTCGACCACGAGACGGACATGGTGCTGCTCGGCGTCTTCCTGTTCGTCCTCGGCGTGGGCATCGGCATGACCATGCAGAACCTCGTGCTGGCCGTGCAGAACACCGTGGCCGCCACCGATCTCGGTGCGGCCAGCTCCGCCGTCGCGTTCTTCCGCAGCCTGGGCGGCACCATCGGCGTCTCGGTGCTGGGCGCCGTCCTGTCCACCCGCGTCGGCGACCTCATCAGGGCGGGACTCGCTTCCGTGCCCGGTGGCGCACAGGCAGCGGGCTCCGGGGATGTCGGGCTGGCGGACTTCAACGACGCACCGCCGGCCATCCAGACGCTGATCCGGATCTCCTACGGGGACGCCACCGGCCGGATCTTCCTGATCTCGGCGCTGATCGCCGTGGTCGCCATGGTGGCGATCGTCCTGATCCGGGAGATCGCCCTGAGCACCCAGAGCGGCGAGCAGCGGCTGAAGGAGGAGGCGGCAACCTCCGCCAGCTGAGCCCTGGACGCACGACGGCCCGCCTCCCTCCGGGAAGGCGGGCCGTCGGGGTTCAGTCGAGCCGTGCGTCGAGGGTGATGTCGACGGCCGCCAGCGCCTTGCTGACCGGGCAGCCCGCCTTCGCTTCCTGGGCGGCCTCCTCGAAGCCCGCGGCGTCCAGGCCGCCTACCCGTCCCCGGACGGTCAGCTTGATCCCAGTGATCATGAAGCCGCCCTTCTCCTTGTCGGGCCCGAACCCGACCTCGGCGGTGACATCGACGGACTCGGGCGTGCCGCCGGCCTTGGCGAGGGCCCCCGAGAAGGCCATGGCGTAGCACGAGGCGTGGGCCGCGGCGATCAGCTCCTCGGGACTGGTCGAGCCGTCCGCCGAGTCGGAGGCCCGCTTGGGCCACGAGACCTCGAAGGTCCCCAGGCCTGAGCTGGCGAGTTCGGTCTGGCCCGAGCCTTCCTGCAGTGTTCCTTTCCAGGCCGTACGTGCGGTGCGTGTGGGCATGAGTGCCCCTTCCGGGCCGAGGCCGCCCGCGGCTGGACGGCGCTGCACGGGATTCCTACCCGCAGCTCCGCCCGGCTACCACGCTCAGCGGGTCGCGGATGTACCGCTCACGCGCTCGGCGAGAAGTCGCAGCTTCGCCTTGAGGTCGGCGAACTCGGGGGCGTCGAAGCCGATGGCCCCGATCATCTCCTCGGAGATGCGGAAGGCCCTGTCGCGTAGTGCGCGGCCCGGGTCGGTCAGCGCGATGGAGACCGAGCGCTCGTCCTCGACCCGGCGGTGGCGCGTGACCAGTCCGGCGGCGGTCAACCGCTTGAGGAGGGGGGAGAGCGTGCCGCTGTCCAGGGCGAGCCGGGAGCCCAGCTGGCCCACCGTCTGGTGGTCGGACTCCCAGAGCAGCATCATGACCAGGTACTGCGGATACGTCAGCCCCAGCTCGTCGAGCATCGGCCGGTAGCGCGCCGTCACTGCCCGGGAGGCGGCGTACAGCGCGAAGCACAGCTGGTCGTCGAGGGCGACGCTCGGAGCCGGCAGAGCGGTCATGTCGAGAGTCTAGATCTTCTGCGCTGATCCACTGCCGCCTCGGGCGGTCGTCCTCCGGGGGCAGTGGCGGTGTGGCGACTGGACTCGCAGGAGTTGAGTGGAACAGACTCAACTCCGGAGTCGTTGGACCGGTCGGCCACGCCGCGCCGGAACCCGTTGCGGGTGGCCGCCCGTAGGAACAGTTCAGACGAGAGGACGCGCGCCACTCCCATGGAGAGCAAGCTCACCACCCGTTCACAGGAAGCCATCACCTCGGCCCAGCGGCTTGCCGTCAGCCGCGGACAGGCCGCCCTGGAGCCCCTGCACCTGCTCGCCGCGCTCCTGGAACAGACCGACGGCATCGCCGGCCCGCTGCTGAAGGCGGTCGGTGCGGACCCGGCCGACATCCGCGCGAAGGCCGATGCCGCCCTGCGGCGCATGCCCAGCGTCAGCGGCGCCACCGTGCCGGCCCCGTCGCCCTCGCGGGAGCTGCTGCGAGTGCTGAACGCGGCCGGGGAGCAGGCCAGTGCCCTGGGCGACGAGTTCGTCTCCACCGAGCACCTGCTCGTCGGGCTCGCCGGCTCCGACGGCGAAGCGGGCGCCGTCCTCGGCGGTGCCGGTGCCACGCCGGACGCGCTGCTGGCCGCCTTCCGCACCGTGCGCGGCAACCGCAAGGTCACCACGCCCGATCCGGAGGGCACCTTCCAGGCGCTCGAGAAGTACGCCGTCGACCTCACCCAGCGCGCGCGTGACGGGAAGATCGACCCGGTCATCGGCCGGGACACCGAGATCCGCCGCGTCGTCCAGGTGCTGTCCCGGCGGACCAAGAACAACCCGGTGCTCATCGGGGAGCCCGGCGTCGGCAAGACGGCGATCGTCGAAGGCCTGGCGCAGCGCATGGTCGCCGGCGACGTGCCCGAGAGCCTCAAGGGCAAGCGGCTCATGTCGCTCGACCTCGGTTCCATGGTGGCCGGCGCGAAGTACCGCGGTGAGTTCGAGGAGCGGCTCAAGGCGGTCCTGCAGGAGATCACCGACGCCGAGGGCCAGGTGGTCACGTTCATCGACGAGCTGCACACCATCGTCGGCGCCGGGGCCACCGGGGACTCGGCGATGGATGCCGGCAACATGATCAAGCCGATGCTCGCCCGCGGTGAGCTGCGCATGGTCGGCGCGACCACGCTCGACGAGTACCGCCAGCACATCGAGAAGGACCCCGCGCTCGAGCGCCGCTTCCAGCAGGTGTTCGTCGGGGAGCCCTCCGTCGAGGACACCATCGGCATCCTGCGTGGGCTCAAGGAGCGCTACGAGGTGCACCACGGTGTGCGGATCACCGACACCGCGATCGTCGCCGCGGCCACGCTGTCGGACCGGTACGTCACCGCGCGCTTCCTGCCCGACAAGGCGATCGACCTGGTGGACGAGGCCGCCAGCCGGCTCCGCATGGAGATCGACAGCCGCCCCGTCGAGGTGGACGAGGTCGAGCGGGCGGTCCGCCGGATGGAGATCGAGGAGATGGCGCTGTCCAAGGAGGACGACCCCGCCTCCCAGGCCCGCCTGGCCACGCTGCGCGAGGACCTCGCCAACCGCCGGCAGGAGCTGGCGGAGCTGACCTTCCGTTGGCAGCAGGACAAGACCGCGATCGAGCGGATCCAGCGGATCAAGGAGGAGCTGGAGCACGTCCGGCTGGACGCCGAACGCGCCGAGCGCGACGGCGATCTCGCCCGCGCCGCCGAGCTGCGCTACGGCCGCCTGCCCGAGCTGGAGCGTTCGCTGACCAAGGCCGAGGAGTCGGTCGCCACCGGCGACTCGATGCTCAAGGAGGAGGTCGGCCCCGACGACATCGCGGAGGTCGTGCAGGCCTGGACCGGCATTCCCGCCGGCCGGCTGCTCGAGGGAGAGACGCAGAAGCTGCTCCGGATGGAGGAGGGCCTGGCCCACCGGGTCGTCGGCCAGCCCGAGGCCGTGCGGGCCGTCTCCGACGCGGTGCGCCGGGCACGTTCGGGCGTCTCCGATCCCGACCGGCCCACCGGCTCGTTCCTGTTCCTCGGGCCGACGGGCGTCGGCAAGACCGAGCTGGCCAAGGCGCTGGCGGAGTTCCTCTTCGACGACGAGCGGGCCATGGTCCGCATCGACATGAGCGAGTACTCGGAGAAGCACTCGACGGCCCGGCTGGTCGGTGCGCCGCCCGGTTACGTCGGCTACGAGGCCGGTGGGCAGCTGACCGAGGCGGTACGGCGGCGGCCCTACACGGTCGTCCTGCTCGACGAGGTGGAGAAGGCTCATCCGGACGTCTTCGACGTCCTGCTCCAGGTGCTCGACGACGGTCGACTCACCGACGGGCAGGGCCGCACCGTCGACTTCCGGAACACGATCCTGATCCTGACCTCGAACCTCGGCTCGCCCATCATCGCCGACCAGTCGATCCCCGAGGAACGCCGCCGGGACGCCGTCATGGACGTGGTCCGGTCCCACTTCAAGCCGGAGTTCCTCAACCGGCTCGACGACGTGGTGGTGTTCCGGGCGCTGGGGAGCGAGGAGCTGACCGGCATCGTCGACATCCAGGTCGACGTGCTGGCCCGCCGGCTCGCCGCCCGCCGGCTCTCGCTGAAGGTGACCGACTCCGCCCGGGAATGGCTGGCGCTCAACGGGTTCGACCCCGTCTACGGCGCGCGGCCGCTGCGCCGGCTGGTGCAGTCGGCCATCGGCGACCAGCTGGCCCGGGCGCTGCTGGCCGGTGAGATCCGGGACGGCGACGAGGTGCTCGTCGACTGGCCGGCCGACGTCGCCGGAGTGGACGGCGAGAGCGGCCTGCGGGTCACCCGCGCGTGAGCGCGCTCCACAGAGCCCGCGGGATCGGCGGGATCCGGCGGGCTCTGCCGCGTTCCGGGGCTCTGTGGAGCACCACGCGGACCCGTCCCGCGACCTGCGGCTGCGGGGCGGTCGCCCCCCACCGCACTGGCGGTGCGTGGACGCGGAGCGGCCGGGAGCCGGTCGTGGCCCGTCTCTGGACGGGGCGGATCAGCGGGTGCCGCGCAGGCGCGGCACCCAGGCGGCTGTCGTGCGTGAGAGCAAGCTGCTCACAGCCGCTAGACATAGGAGGATCAGCAAGAGCGAGAGGGCAGTTGCTCCCCCGCTGGCCAGGGCCGACAAGAGGGTCAAAAGCCCGAGCAGCACGACGGCCGCTAACCCGACCCAGCGCGCCCAGGGCCGGCGCCGCGGCAGGGACCACGCCGATGCGGCGAGGACAAGCCCCAGCACCGCGAACGGAATCACAGAGGTGAGGACCACCCGACCGGCATCGCCGCGCGACAGTCCTCCAGAGTCGACGAGCGTGTCGATCACTTGCTCGCGGTTGAACCACGTAAGCCCCGCGTACAGCAGGAGCAGCCCCGCGAGGAGGGACATCACGATGACGGCGACCCGCACGGAGGCCGGCATGGTGGTCGCCGGTGCGGCGTCCTCGGGGGGTGTAGAAGTGCTCGACACGTCGTCCAGCCTCGCAGATCACTCCTGTCACCCGG
>JAOPWJ010000149.1 GCA_025965715.1 Blastococcus sp.
CGCCGCGGCAGGAGCGTTAGACTCGGCGGGCACCGCGGGGTGTGGCGCAGCTTGGTAGCGCGCGTCGTTCGGGACGACGAGGCCGCAGGTTCAAATCCTGTCACCCCGACCACCACTCAGGGGCCGCCGACGGCGGCCCCTGAGTCGTTTTCGGCTCGCTCGCTCACTGGCCCCACCGACGATCCGGTCCGCCCGCCGGTTGGACCGTCGCCGGCGGGGGCACCGATGCGGCGATGACCGAATGGCTGCTCCTCCTCGCCGCCGTACTGCTGACCACCATGACCGGCTTCTTCGTCGCCGCCGAGTTCTCCCTCACCACCGTCGACCGCGGACGCGCCGAGGACGCGGCGGCGGACGGCGACCGGCGCGCCCGCGCGGTGGTCGGGGCACTGCAGAGCCTGTCCACCCAGCTGTCCTCCGCCCAGCTCGGGATCACGATCACCACCCTGCTGGTCGGCTACCTTGCCGAGCCCGCGATCGGGGAACTGCTGCGCGGGCCCCTGGAGGCCCTCGGCCTGCCCAGCGGTGCCGTGGGCGGCGTCTCCTACGGCCTGGCCCTCGCCCTGGCCACGACCCTGCAGATGCTGCTCGGCGAGCTCGGGCCGAAGAACCTGGCCATCGCCGATCCGATGGCCGTCGCGGGATTCGTCGCGCCGGGCCTGCGAACCTTCACCCGGGTCTTCGGTCCGGCGGTCGGCGGCCTGCAGTGGCTCGCCAACGGCATCGTCCGCCGGCTGGGCATCGAGCCCCGCGAGGAGCTCGACACCGCCCGGGACGCCGACGAGCTGGCCGCCGTCGCGCGGCGGTCGGCGGAGGAGGGAGACCTCTCCCCCGTGGCCGCCCGGCTGCTGCAGCGGTCCCTGGCGCTCGGCGGCAAGTACGCGACCGACGTCATGACCCCGCGCACTCGGTTGTGGACCCTCCGGTCCAGCGCCACCGCCGCCGACGTGATCGAGGCCGCGGTGCGGTCGGGGAACTCGCGCTTCCCGGTGTACGGCTCCGACCTCGACGAGGTCACCGGGATAGTCCACGTCAAGCACGCCGTCGCCGTTCCCGAGGCCGATCGCCGGCGGGCCACCGCGGGCGAGCTGGCGGTCCCGGTGCTCGCCGTCCCCTCGTCGCTGCAACTGGAGAGACTGCTCGATCTCCTGCGCGAGCAGGGGCTACAGATGGCTCTCGTCGTCGACGAGTGGGGAGCCACGCACGGCGTGGTCACCCTGGAGGACATCGTGGAGGAGCTCGTCGGCGAGATCGCCGACGAGACCGACCGCCCCCTGCGCACCCTGCGCCGGCTCGACGACGACACCTGGTTGCTGTCGGGGCTGCTGCGCCCCGACGAAGTCCTCGAGCGCACGGGCATCGGCATTCCGGAGGGCCGTTACGAGACCCTGGCCGGGTTTCTCGCCGACCGGCTCCAGCGCCTGCCCACGCCGGGGGACTCCGTGGACGTCGACGGCGTCCGGCTCACCGTGGAGACGGTGGAGGGCCGGCGCATCGCCCGCATCCGGGCCGTACGGGCCCCGGTCCGGGGCGATGGGGCCGACGTCGCGCCCGCCGAGCCGGACCGGCAGGAGGTTCCGGCGTGACCGTCGTCAGCCTGCTCGTCCTGGTCGCCCTGCTGATCGGCAACGCCTTCTTCGTGGCTGCGGAGTTCGCGCTGGTGTCGGTGCGCGCCGACCAGCTCGAACCGCGCGCCGAGGCCGGCTCCGCCCGGGCGGTCAAGACGCTGGCCGCCCTCCGCAACGTCTCGCAGATGATGGCCGGCGCCCAACTGGGCATCACGCTCTGCTCGCTGGGCCTCGGCGCCGTGGGCGAGCCCGCGATCGCCCACCTGATCGAGGCGCCGCTCGCGGCCGTGCAGGTGCCGGAGGGGCTGCTGCACCCGATCGCCCTGACCGTCGCGCTGGCCGTGGTCACCGTCCTGCACATGGTCCTGGGCGAGATGGTGCCGAAGAACATCACGCTCGCGGGGCCGGATCGGGCCGCACTCCTGCTGGGACCGCCCCTCGCCGCGCTGGTGCGCGTGCTGCGGCCCTTCATCTGGCTGTTCAACACCCTCGCCAACGCCTTCGTCCGGCTCTTCGGCGTCCGGCCCACCGACGAGGTGACCGCCAGCTTCGACGAGGCCGAGATCCAGTCGATGGTCAGCCAGTCGCGGCGCGAGGGCCGGCTGGGCAACGAGGTGGGTGAACTCGCCGCCGGCGCCCTGGCCTTCGAGCACCACGAGATCGACGCCGTCCTGCTGCCCCTGTCCGACGTGGTCAGCGTTCCGCGCGGCACCACCCCCCGACAGCTCGAGGAGTCGGTGGCCGAGTTCGGCTACAGCCGCTATCCGGTGCGGGCCGACGACGGCAGCCTGCTCGGCTTCGTGCACGTCAAGGACGTACTCGACGCCGAGGGCGCGGCGCGGGACCGCCCGATCGCCGAGGGCCACATCACGCCGTTCGTGGAACTGCGCAGCGACCAGGCGATGCCCGAGGTGCTCACCGCGATGCGCCGGGCCGGCGCCCACCTGGGGCGCGTGGTCGAGGACGGCCGCACCTGTGGGATCGTCGCCCTCGAGGACGTGCTGGCGCAGCTCATCGGTGACGTGCGGGACGCCGCCGCCGAACGCCGGCGCGTGGATCGAGGGGACGCCGTCGACGCCGCACCCCAAGGCGCCGCGGCCACCGGCGCCGGGGCCGGGGGAAGATGAGCCGGTGACCGCCGATCCCACAGCCGCGCCCGTTCTTCCCGCCGAGGTCACCGCCCGCTGGCAGGCGCGCTTCCGGGCCCCCCGGGTGTCCCTTCCCGACTGGGCGCAGGACGCACCGCACCGCAGCCTGTACTCCTCGGACGTCAGCGGTGTCGTCGAGCAGTACGCCTGGGACCGCGAGGCCGACACCCACCGGCAGGTGACCGACCGGCCGAACGGCACGCTCGTCGGCACCGTGAGCCCGGACGGCCGCACCATCTGGTGGTTCGCGGACACCGACGGCGACGAGTTCGGCGTGTGGATGACCGAGCCGTTCGCCGGTGGCGAGGACGCGGTCGCCGTCGCGGAGGTCGGTCCTGCCTACCCGGCTGGCCTGGAGGTCGGGCGCTCGCTGGTGGCCATCGGCCGGTCCACGGACGACGGCAGCGAGCTGTGGCTGGCGCCCTCCGGCGGCTGCCCCCGGGTCATCTACCGGCACACGGACCCGGCGTCGGTCGACGCCCTCACCCGCGACGACGCGCTGCTGGTCATGTCGCACTCGGAGCACGGCGATCCGCGCTACCCGGCGCTGCGGGTGCTGCGGACGGCGGACGACGCGGTCGTGGCGGAGAAGTGGGACGGCGAGGGCCGCGGCCTGCACGCCCTCGAGTTCGGCCCGCTCCCCGACGACCGTCGGCTGCTGGTCGGCCACGAGCGCCGTGGTCGGGAGGAGCTCCTGCTCTGGGACGTCGCCACCGACACCGAGACGGTGATCGAACTGGACCTGCCCGGCGACGTGACGGCGGGCTGGTACCCCGACGGCGCGGCGCTGCTGGTCGGGCACGACCACGCCGCCCGCACGGAGCTCTACCGCTACGACCTGTCGACCGGGGCGCTGGAGAAGCTCGACACCCCGCAGGGCGTCGTCCGTGGGGCGACCGCACGTCCGGACGGCACCGTGGAGCTCGCCTGGTCCTCCGCCGAGCGCCCTCCGGTGATCCGCAGGGCGGACGGCCCCGTGGTCCTGTCGGTCTCGGCGGAGGAGCCGCCGGCCGGCTATCCGGTCGAGGACCGCTGGGTGCCCGGACCGGGCGGCGAGGTGCATGCGCTGCTGGTCCGGCCGTCCGGGCCTGCCCCGTACGCCACCGCGTTCCTGGTGCACGGGGGTCCGGAGGCGGCGGACGACGACTCCTACCGCGCCCGCCGCGCGGCCTACGTCGACGCCGGTTACGCGGTGGTGCACGTGAACTATCGCGGGTCCACCGGGTACGGCAGCACCTGGCGCGACGCGCTCACCGGCCGTCCCGGTCTCACCGAGCTGGAGGACGTCGGCGCGGTCTACGACGCGCTCGTCGCCGAGGGCCTCGTGGATCCCTCCCGCGCACTGCTCTCGGGGGGCTCGTGGGGCGGGTTCCTCACGCTGCTGGGGCTGGGCACCCAGCCGGAACGCTGGGCGGCGGGCATCGCCGAGGTGCCGGTCGCGGACTACCTGGCCGCGTACGAGTACGATATGGAGGGCCTGCGGGCCTACGACCGGGCGCTGTTCGGCGTATCACCGAAGGAGAAGCGCGACGTCTACGTGCGATCCTCGCCGATCACCTACGTCGACGCGGTCGCCGCGCCCGTGCTGGTCGTCGCGGGCGCCAACGACCCCCGCTGCCCGATCCGGCAGATCGACAACTACCTGAATGAGCTCGAGCGGCTGGCCAAGCCACACGAGGTGTACCGCTTCGACGCCGGCCACGGCTCCTTGGTGATCGAGGAGACCATCCGCCAGGTCGAGGCGGCGCTGTCGTTCGCGTTGCGGCACGTCACGCCCTGAGTGAGTGCGGGAGCGCAGGTCTCCTGCGCTCCCGCACTCCGCTCAGCGACGGTTGGCGAGGATCAACTCCGCGATCTGGACGGTGTTGAGCGCGGCGCCCTTGCGCAGGTTGTCGTTGCTGACGAACAGCGCCAGGCCGCGGCCGCCGTCCACGCCCGGGTCCTGGCGGATCCGGCCGACGTAGCTGGGATCGCGCCCGGCCGCCTGCAGCGGGGTGGGCACCTCCGACAGCTCGACGCCCGGCGCACCGGAGAGCAGCTCGGTTGCCCGCTCGACCGAGAGTGCACGCTCGAATTCCAGGTTGAGCGACAGCGAGTGGCCGGAGAAGACCGGCACCCGGACGCACGTGCCGGAGACCCGCAGCCCGGGGATGTCGAGGATCTTGCGGCTCTCGTTGCGGAGCTTCTGCTCCTCGTCGGTCTCGAAGCTGCCGTCGTCGACGATCGACCCGGCCATGGGCAGCACGTTGAACGCGATCGGCCGGACGTACGTCCGCGGCTCCGGGAAGGTCACCGCCGAGCCGTCGTGGGCGAGCTCCGCGGCCTTGTCGACGACCGCCTTGACCTGCGAGTCCAGCTCTTCGACGCCGGCGACGCCGCTGCCGGAGACCGCCTGGTAGGTGCTGGCGATCATCCGGACCAGCCCGGCCTCGTCGTGCAGCGGCTTGAGCACCGGCATGGCGGCCATGGTGGTGCAGTTGGGGTTCGCGATGATGCCTGCGCGAATCCCTGCCAGGGCGTGCGGGTTGACCTCGCTCACGATCAGCGGGACCTCGGGGTCACGCCGGTAGGCGGAGCTGTTGTCGATGACGGTGACGCCGGCGGCGGCGAAGCGGGGCGCCTGGGCCTTCGAGGTCGTCGCGCCGGCGGAGAAGATGGCGATGTCCAGTCCGGCGGGGTCGGCGGTCGAGGCGTCCTCGACGGTGATCTCCGCGCCACCCCAGGGCAGCGTGCTGCCCGCGGACCGGGCGGAGGCGAACAACCGCAGCTCGGCGATGGGGAAGTTCCGCTCCGCGAGGATCTCCCGCACCACGCGCCCGACCTGCCCGGTCGCGCCCACGATGCCAACCCGCAGGCCGTCACTGCTGAAACCGCTCATCGGCCCGTCCCTCCGTAGACCACAGCCTGGGTCTCATCCGACCCGAGCTCGAACGCGTCGTGCACCGCGCGGACGGCGACGTCGACGTCGACGTCGCGGCAGACCACGGAGATGCGGATCTCCGAGGTGCTGATCAGCTCCAGGTTGACGCCCGCATCGGCCAGCGCGCCGAAGAACTTCGCCGACACGCCGGGGTGCGAGCGCATGCCGGCACCGACCAGCGACACCTTGCCGATGTGTTGGTCGAAGCTCACGTCGCTGTATCCCACCGTGTGCTTGACCTTCTCCAGGGCGGCGATGGCGGTCGGGCCGTCGCTGACCGGGAGGGTGAAGGAGATGTCGGCGAGCTTGCTGGCCTCGGCCGACACGTTCTGCACGATCATGTCGATGTTGATCTCCGCGTCGGCGAGGACACGGAAGAGCTGTGCCGCCTCACCGGGCCGGTCGGGCACCCCGTAGACGGTGATCTTGCCTTCGCTGCGGTCGTGCGCGACGCCCGTGATGATCGCCTGTTCCACCGGGAGGTCCTCCATCGAGCCGGACACGATCGTGCCGGGAAGGTGTGAGTAGGAGCTGCGGACGTGCACGGGTATGCCGTAGCGACGGGCGTACTCGACGCACCGGAGCATGAGCACCTTCGCCCCGGAGGCGGCCAGCTCGAGCATCTCCTCGTAGGTGATGGTCTCGAGCCGCCGGGCATTGGGAACGATCCGCGGGTCGGCGGTGAAGACGCCGTCCACGTCGGTGTAGATCTCGCAGACGTCGGCCTGCAGCGCCGCGGCGACGGCGACCGCGGTCGTGTCGGAGCCGCCCCGGCCCAGGGTGGTGATGTCCTTGGTGTCCTGGCTGACGCCCTGGAACCCGGCCACGATGACGATCGATCCCTCGTCCAGCGCCGACCGCAGCCGGCCCGGCGTGACGTCGATGATCCGAGCCCTGCCGTGGCTGCCGGTGGTGATGACACCGGCCTGCGAACCGGTGAACGACCGCGCCTCGTAGCCGTGCGTGGAGATGGCGATGGCGAGCAGGGCCATCGAGATCCGCTCTCCGGCGGTCAGCAGCATGTCGAGCTCGCGACCGGGTGGGTCGTCGGTGATCTGGGCGGCCTGGTCGAGCAGTTCGTCGGTGGTGTCACCCATCGCGGAGACGACCACGACCACGTCGTTCCCGTCCTTCTTGGCCGCGACGATCCGCTCGGCGACGCGCTTCATGTGCTCGGGGGACGCGACGGAGGAACCGCCGTACTTCTGGACGACCAGGGCCACGGGTCCACAGGCTACCGCCGTCGGCTGTGGGACCGGCGGTTGCGTCCGCGGCCCGCCTCCGATGTGATCACCGCGTGGAGGACCCGGAGGACTGGCTGCTCAGCACCGAGGAGCGCGGAAACCCTGCTACGCGGCTCCCCGGATGGACGAAAGGCAACCTCGCGGAGCCGCTGTTGCACGGCAGTGCGTACTTCGAGCGGCTCATCGAGGAGGTGCGGTCGCTCGACGCCGGGGACCACCTGTTCTTCACCGACTGGCGTGGTGACCCCGACGAACTGCTGGCCGACGGCGGACCGACCGTGGCCGAGCTGTTCACCGAGGCGGTGAAGAAGGGCGTCTGCGTACGCGGCCTGGTCTGGCGCTCGCACATGTCCCGGCTGTCGTTGAACAAGGAGTCCAACCGGTCGCTGGACGTCGAGATCGAGCACGGCGGCGGGCAGGTGATCCTCGACCAGCGGATCCGCCGGATGGGCAGTCATCACCAGAAGATGGTCGTGCTGCGGCACGACGAGGATGCGACGAAGGACATCGCGTTCGTCGGCGGCATCGATCTCTGCTACAGCCGCCGGGACGACGCCGACCACGGCGGCGACCCCCAGTCGTTGCCCATGGCCGCGGCCTACGGGCCCAACCCGCCGTGGCACGACGTGCAGCTTGCGATCCGCGGGCCCGCGGTGCACGTGCTCGACACGGTCTTCCGTGAGCGCTGGGACGACCCGAACAGCCCCGATCAGGACCATCCCCTGGCCTGGATCCACGACAAGCTGCACCACACCCGGATGCACGCCGATCCGTTGCCCGCGCAGCTGCCCGCGCCGCCGGAGTGCGGACCCCACTTCGTGCAGAACCTGCGGACCTACCCGGCCATCCGCCCGCCGTACGACTTCGCGCCGGACGGCGAGCGGTCGGTGGCCCGCGGGTACACGAAGGCGATCGAACGGGCACGGCGGCTGATCTACCTGGAGGACCAGTACATGTGGTCGGCAGAGGTGGCCCAGCTGTTCGCCGACGCACTGTCCGAGCATCCAGAGCTGCACCTCGTGGTCGTCGTCCCCCGGGTCCCCGACCAGGACGGCGCCTTCGCGAAGCGGCCGCAGTACGTCGGCAGGTGGCAGGCGATCGAGATGTGCCGTCGGGCCGGCGAGGGCCGGGTGCACGTGTTCGACGTGGAGAACCACGCCGGAACGCCGGTCTACGTGCACGCCAAGGTCTGCGTGGTCGACGACACCTGGGCGAGCGTCGGCAGCGACAACTTCAACCGCCGCTCGTGGACCCACGACAGCGAGCTGTCGAGCACCGTCCTGGACACCACCCGCGACCCGCGGGAACCACAGGATCCGGCCGGGACCGGCGAGGGCGCGCGCACGTTCGCCCGCGACCTGCGGCTGGCACTCGCCCGCGAGCACCTGGACCTCGCCGACGACGGCAGCGAGGACGAGCTGGTGCTCGATCCCGCCCGCTTCGTCGACGTCCTGACCGAGCGGGCGGCAGCGCTGGACGCCTGGCACGAGGGCGGCCGGCGCGGACCCCGCCCGCCGGGCCGCGTGCGTGAGCACCGCGCGGAGAAGCTGCCCCTGTTCACCCGGCTCTGGGCCACACCGGTCTACCGCCTGCTCGACGACCCCGACGGCCGTCCGCTGAGGTTGAGGCTGCGGAAGCAGTTCTGACAGCGCCGCGGGACGGGACGGGAGACCATGGAGTTCGCGGGCACCGTCGAGGAGGCCTAGGCCCCTGACCCGGGCCGCCGGAGCTCCCTGCTCACGAGGGGGCCCGCCGGACCGGTCGGGGCCCGAGAGGTCACGGTGCGGTGATCTCGAGGACGAGCTCCTCCGGGTCGCTGACCGACGCAAGGATCGACAGCGTCATCGTGCTCCCACCGGGCCCTGGGCGCTGCAGGAACCCCTCCCTGGCCAGGGAGTCGGCTCCCCAGCCCGCCCGAGCCTGAGCGTGATGCACGCCTTGCTCCTGTGCCGCCAGCACCGCTTCGGGCGATGCCAGGCGAAAGAGTCGTGTGACCTGCGCTAGTCGCTGCTTGCTCGAGCCACCTCCCTCGTCGTAGGAGCTTTCGAAGCGCTGCACATCGGTGGTCTCCGTGGGAGCCCACCGGGCCATCGGATCGTCGCGGAGCGCATCGAGATACACGTCGTCAGCGCCACAGGCCGACAGGCCGGCGGACAGGATCACCGCGCCGGTCACAGCACGGAGGAACAGGCTGAGCGCGCGTGCCCCGCCTGCACCTCCGGCCGCCGGCCGCCGGACCTTCACGGCGCTCACCTCATCGTTTCGTATACGCAACGCTCAAGGCGTACTGGACGGGCGAGGCCTGTCCACGCTTCGCCGTCACTCGGATCAGGTAGTTGCCCTTGGCCACCCGCAGACGCACCGCGTCGACGACCTTGCTGATCTGGCCACTGGATGCGACCACTGCCCCGGCGGGCGTGACGATGGCGACGTCGTAATCCCGACCCGGCAGTGTGAGGCTGGCCGACAGCATGCCTGCTTCGCCCACCCGAACCCCGAAGTAGTCGACGTCCCGGTCGCTGGGCAGCTTTTCCTTGAACGTCGCCGGCAGGGACTTGAACTGCGTGACCATCCCCGGGGTGCTGTTGCCGTCGGAATCGGTGGTGGTGGTCTGACTGTTGTCGGTGGTCTCGTTGCTCACCTCGAAGCCGGCCGCGGGGTCACAGGCGTCGCCGATCCCGTCGCCGTCCCGGTCGGCCTGGTCGCCGTTGTACTCGTCGGGACAGTTGTCCTGACCGTCAGGCACGCCGTCGCCGTCGCGCGTCACCAGCAGGCTGGTCGACGCCAATGCGGTTTGCCCCGAGCCATCGGTCACCCGCAGCGTGACCAACCCCGCTATCGGTGCGTCGTAGACGTGTGTGAGCTGAGCAGTGCTGGTCGTGGAGTCGTACTCGCCGTCGCCGTCCACGTCCCAGTCGTAGCGCAGAGCACTCCCGTCCGCACTGTAGGAACCCAGCGCGGACAGCTCGATCGCGCGGCCCACACGTCCTTGCGCCGGCTGCTCCAGCCAGGCGCTCGGCTTGGCCAGTGCCGTGTCCAGCGCCCCGGCGATGGCCTCGGCCACGCTCGTGCCATCGGCCGTCGCGTAGTGCTCACCGCCGGTCGCCTCGACGATGGGCAGGAGATTGGATGCCCCGTCGAAGCCCGACACGTCGACGGAGTACACCTGGACCGGGTCCACCGCGAAAGCCTGGTCGATGATGTCCCGACCGGTCAGCCCCGTCACCGGTTCCGGATCGTGGGCGGGAGCATCCGCCATCGCGATCATGACCTTCTGTACGCCCGGCCGCCATGGGAGCCGCATCCCCTCCGCCATCCCGGAGTACGCGCTCTCCGGCCAGTCCCCGCCGCCATAGGCGACCAGCCCGTCCAAGCCCGACTGGAGAGCGCCGAGGTCCGAGGTGAAGGGCACGACCAGTCGAGACGGGAAGTCGCTCGAATCACCGGTGTGCTCGGGGTGGTCGCGGTACTCGACCAGACCGAAGCGGTAGGAGTTCGCCTTGGCCGCGAGCTGAGCAGCGATCTGGCGGGCGTTCTCCTTGACAGAGTCGATGGCGCCCCCCATGGAACCGGTTGTGTCGATCACGAACACGACGTCGATGTCATTGCGCCGTGTGCTTGCAGGAACGGCCCCGAAGGTGCCGTAACCCTTCAGGATCTCGGCGATCTTCTGATGACCCGCGGGGTTCGGATGATAGAACTCGTCGAATACCTTCAGGGTGTCACCCTTCGGGACCTCGTAGATGAAGCGATTGGCGTTCGTGCCATTGAAGGAGCCGTCGGGCTCCCGTCCGGCGAAGTCTTCCGGCAAGGTGCGAACCAGAGTGACCATCGGCCGCTTGGCGGCGAAGTTGGTCTCCGACACGACGAGGCTCTGACTGTCACGAGCGCTGCGCCCCAGGGCCCTGACATCCTTTCCGGCCTGATAACTGTCTCCGGGCCGACTGAGGGTGTAACTGTCGTTCATCTCCAGCAAGGGATAACTGAGGTAGGCGACCCGGGCGTCATCGCGCAGTCGTCCGGGTTCGTCCATCTGCTGAAAGATCGTCTTGATCTGTTTCAGCGCCCTCGTGAGGTCGACTCCCCGGCTCTGGCTCAGCCGGTCCCGACATTGGCCGACGTTGCGATCGGCGACGAGGAAGCACTGATGGACGATGTCGCTGAAGTGCAGATCGTTGCCACCGATGGTCATCAGGACGAGATCGACGTCCGGAGTCACCCAGTCGAGCTGCTTTTTGATCATGCGGCTGCACTCACCCTGCACGGTGCTCCCACCGACAACGGGTATGGAAGACACGCGGTCGATACGGAGGTCGAAGTACTCCTCCGTGGGGTCCACGGCGCTGCGCTTGCTCGTACAACGAACCTGGGCGTCCACCGCGCGGCGAAGGGCTGGGTCATTCGGCCCGCTATAGGCGCCGGACACGGTGATGAGGAAACCGCTGCCGCTCATCCGCCGCGGTCGGAGCATGTCATCGGTCACAGCTCCACTGCAGGCCTTGTTGACCAGCCGAACCTGCTGTCCACCGGCTCTGAGCGCGTTCACGTATTTGGTCGACCAATTGCTCGGCGAGCGCAGACACCCGTCGATCCCGACATAGTCACGGTCCCCGGACGAATTACGAGCGCCATTGCCGGCCGAGTAGGAGTCGCCCAGCACGAGAACGTTGAGCGGCCGCCCCCCTGCGGCTTGGGCAGGGGACGCGGCAAGGACCGTCAGGAGCGCGGCACCAAGGGTCGCCACGATCCCGAGGATCACGATGGCCCGCAAGGTATGACGACGCGCCGGAGCAACAAGCATCGAGGATTCCATCTCGATCATGGGGCAGCGCCGATAACGCGGTGGCACGTTCCCCACCGCCAAGGCCTCCCCCGTTTACGACGCCCCCAGGTCTGCAGAGCGTCCCGCCGCGCGCAATCTAGGCGACGATTCCGGTTCTGTCAGTAGGTTCGGACGCGGTCGTTGCGCGCGCCCGACCGCGGGCGCGGGACCGGCGATGTCGGTCGACCCTGACACGGTGCCCGCCGTGGCCGAAATACGGGCACCGCTCGGGTAGGGGGTCACCCGCGCCGTGCGCGCCACCCGTAACGGCGGAGCCGCCTTCCTGTCCCGCATGCCGATGCCCGTGTCGGTGCGATGTCGGCTGACGCGCTGCTACCGTGGCACCGTGCGCGGCAGCCTCCTTCTTACCCGCCGCGGCGAGGCCCTCTCCTAGGTCGGCTTCCTCGCCGCGGAGTTCGCGCGTTCCCGGCGCCTGCTGACCGCCCCACGGAGCTGAGCACAGCCCGCGCCAGAGGAGCCAGAAGCCAGTGAGTACCGAACACCCGCACGCCCGCACGCCGCAGCAGCCGTCCGGTATGCCGATCCACCGCTACGCGCCCTTCGCCCCGGTGGTCCTGCCCGACCGCACCTGGCCCGACAAGGTCACGACCGCGGCACCCCGCTGGTGCGCCGTCGACCTCCGCGACGGCAACCAGGCCCTGATCGACCCGATGACCCCCGACCGCAAGCGGCGGATGTTCGAGCTGCTGGTCCGGATGGGCTACAAGGAGATCGAGGTGGGCTTCCCCGCGGCCAGCCAGACCGACTTCGACTTCATCCGCCAGC
>JAOPWJ010000200.1 GCA_025965715.1 Blastococcus sp.
TGCGGGCGTCCTCGGGATCGCGCATGAAGGCGCCCGAGCCGGTCTTCACGTCCAGCACGAGCGCGTCGGCACCCTCGGCGATCTTCTTGCTCATGATGGAGCTCGCGATCAGCGGGATCGACTCGACGGTGCCCGTGACGTCCCGGAGCGCGTACAGCTTCTTGTCCGCCGGGGCCAGGTCGTGGCCCGCCGCACAGATCACCGCCCCGACCTCGCGCAGCTGGCGGAGGTAGGCCTCCTCGTGCACGTCGGCCCGCCAGCCGGGGATCGCCTCCAGCTTGTCCAGGGTGCCGCCGGTGTGCCCGAGCCCGCGCCCGGACAGCTGCGGCACGGCCACCCCGCAGGCCGCGACCAGCGGCGCGAGCGGCAACGTGATCTTGTCGCCGACGCCGCCGGTCGAGTGCTTGTCAGCGGTCGGCCGGCCGAGCGACGAGAGGTCCTTGCGCTCGCCCGAATCGATCATCGCCTGGGTCCAGACGGCGAGCTCGTCACCGGACATGCCTCGGAAGAAGACCGCCATGAGCAGCGCACTCATCTGCTCGTCGGGAACGGCGCCGTCGGTGTAGGCGCCGATGACCCAGCGGATCTGCTCGGGCGTGAGCCGTCCGCCGTCCCGCTTGGTGCGCAGGACGTCGATCGCGTCCACTCAGACCTCCCGCTCGGCGGCGGCCAGCAGATCCTCGGGCCCGAAGGCGTCCGGCAGCACCTCGCTCATCGGCACGATGCCCAGCGACACCGTCTCGATGAGCAGCTCGCGCCCGCCGTGCTCCCACAGCAGCTGGCGGCAGCGGCCACAGGGCATGAGCGGCTGCCCGTCGCCCCCGACGCAGGCCACCGCGACCAGCCGCCCGCCGCCGGTACGCGCGAGGTCGCTGACCATGCCGCACTCGGCGCACAGGGTCAGTCCGTACGACGCGTTCTCGACGTTGCAGCCGGTGACCACCCGCCCGTCGTCCACGAGGCCGGCGACGCCCACCGGGAACTTCGAGTACGGCGCGTAGGCGTGGGTCATCGCCTCCCGTGCGGCCGCCCGCAGGGCGTTCCAATCGGGCGTCACGTCAGTGCTCTCCTCGTCGGGTAGACCAGGCCGTCGGCCGTGGGCATGGGCAGGCGTTGGGTGGCCAGTGACAGCGCCCGCAGGATGACCAGGTGCGGGGTGCAGGACACTATGCCGGCCGGGGGCCCGGCGATGGCCGGACCGGACCAGGTGAGCCGGGCGACGACGCCGGCGGCGCGGCCACGCAGCTGCAGCGCGTCGGAGGAACCGAACGGGCCGGCGCCGGCGGCCAGACCGCCGGCCCGCCGGTTGCCGCCGCTCAGCGCGGCCAGGCCGATGAACCCTCGGCCGTTGGTCTGGTCGTCCCATGCCGCACCTGCCGTGTGTGCGTCGGTCATGTGGCCGCCCAGCTCCTCGGGGGTTCGCTGGGTCCAGCGTCGCGACGAGCCGGCCGCGCCGCATCACCTGGCGGGTGTCCGACAGGACGACCAGCTCGTCGAGGTCGGCGGAGATCGGGAGCCGCGGCGAGGAGCCCATCTCGCCGCCCACGATCAGGGCTCCGGTGCCGTCGTTGCGACCATCAGGGGAACGCAGCGGCACACGACCTGGGCACGCCGCACCGGGCGGCGTGGCGGCTCCCCCGCTCGGAGGAGGACTGTCGGCCGATCGTTGCGAACGGTTCCTGCGGACAACCATGCCGGCGGGCGCATAGCGTCCCCGGCATGGACGCAGGCCGGAGGTGCGCCCGGGCGCTGGCGACGGCCCTGGTCGTGGCGTTCGTCGTCCTCACCGGCGCCGGTGCCGCTCTCGCCGAGGGTCCCCGCCCCACGGTCGATCCGACCGCTCCCACCCCCACGTCGCCCTATCCGGGGCGCCCGCCCCAGGGCGAGGCGCCCGACGGCAGCACGGTGGGCGGGGAGCGGCTGGGCACCCGCGGCGTGGTCGTCGCCGGAGGCGCTCCCCCGCTGCCCGCGGGGATCACCGCGCCGACGTGGCTGGTGGCCGACGCGGGCACCGGGGAGGTGCTGGCCGCGTGCGATCCGCACGGCCGCTTCTATCCGGCGAGCACACTGAAGACGCTCACCCTGCTCACCCTCCTGCCGGTCCTGGACCCGGCTCAGGTCGTGGTGGGCACGGTCGAGGACGAGAACATCGAAGGCACCCGCGTCGGGCTGGTGGAGGGCGGCCACTATCCCGTGCAGCTGCTCTACGAGGCGCTGATGCTGGCGTCGGGGAACGACGCGGCCAACGCCCTGGCCCGGGCCGCCGGCGGCGCGAACCGGACGGTCACCGCGATGAACGCGACCGCCGCGGCCCTCGGCGCATTCGACACCGTGGCCGGCACCCCGTCCGGGCTGGACGTCGCCGGGCAGTCCTCCTCGGTCTACGACCTGGCGCTCATCTTCCGCGCCCTGCTCGACCGACCCCGGGCCGCCGCGGTGTTGCGCACCCCCACCGCGCAGATGCCGGCGATCCCGAACCGGTCCCCGGGCTACCAGATCCAGAACAAGAACCCGCTGCTGTCCAGCTATCCGGGCAACCTGGGTGCGAAGAACGGCTTCACCCATGCCGCGCGCCACGGTTTCGTCACCGCCGCCGAGCGCGGCGGACGGCGGATCGTGGTCAGCGTCCTGGGCAGCGAGGCGGTTCCCCTGCGTGCGCCGGAGCAGGCCGCGCGGCTACTGGACTGGGGCTTCTCCGTGCCGGCAGGCACTCATGGGGTGGGCCGGCTGATCGACCCCGCCGAGGCGCCGGGGCTGGCAGCGGCGCCGTCGATCCCCCGGCACGACGACGGAGCCCTCACGCCGTCCCCGGCCGTCGGGCACCTGGACACCGACGTGAACACCGACCTGGACGCCGACGTGGAGACGGGACCCGCCACCCCCATGATCCCCGTCGTCCTCGGGGCACTGGTGCTCCTCACCGCGGGCGCGATCCAGCTGGCCCGCCGTCATGCCCTGCGCTCCGCGGCCGCCTCGCCGCCGCCCCCTGTTCCGCCGACCCAGGAGGGGTCGCCGCCTCCACCGAGCGGAGCGTCGCCGTCCACGCCGCAGTGACGAAGGCAAAGCGCGCGACCAGGTTGATCCAGATCAGCAGCCCCACGGCCCCGCCGAGCGCCGACGCGGTGACGCTGTCGGCGATCAGCGACAGGTAGAACCCCCCGATCAGCTTGAGCCCCTCGAAGCCGACCGCCCCGAACAGCGCACCGGGGAGCAGGAGGCGCAGGGGGTGGGAGATCGACGGCACGACCCGCAGCAGCCAGAAGAAGACGACGATGTCCACCGCGAGCGCCAAGACGATGCCGCCGGCCCACGTGAGCGCCCCGTAGCCGGGCTGGTCGGCCAGGCCGACCAGGCCGAGCACCCGCGACGTGGCGTGGGTGACCCCACCGGTCAGCCCGAGGCTGGCGAGTCCGACTCCGCCGAGCGCCACCAGGGCCAGCAGGTCCTGCAGGTTGTCCCGGAGCATGTCGGGTTCGTCGACGCGCCCCTTCCAGATCTGCTCCATGCCGATCCGCAGCTTGTCCATGGTGCGCAGGCCCGCGTAGAGGAAGCCGACCAGCCCGATCAGACCCACCACCCCGGCGGAGTCGATGGCCGACGACAGCTGCTCGACCAGCCGCCCGCCGAGCGCGCCGGGGAACGTGTCGCGGATGGCGGCGAACAACTCGCGCTCGAGCAGCGCGTCGCCGGAGAGCACCAGCCCCATGACGGAAGCGACCAGGAGCAGGACAGGGAACAGCCCCAGGAAGGCGAAGTAGGTGACCCCGGCGGCCATGAGGTCGCCCTGCGTGCGCTGATAGCGGCCGCCGGCCCGCGCGAGGTGGTCGAACCACGGACGCCGGCGCCGCTCCACCGCCACCAGTTCCTCCACCGACGCGTACGCGCGCTCGAGGAACGACGAGCGACGGGGCGCGGCCGGTAGTGGCGGGGCGGGGCTCACCGCCCGAGTCTGCGGCACGGCCCCGTCCTCGGCACCGCCGCGAGCGTGGGCCCGGGGGGCCGGACGGGGTCCTTCTCGGGGTCCTGTCTCAGCGGGGCGGACCGGTGAGGGGGTACTCGCGGGCGACCGCCCAGCCGCCACCGGAGGTTTGCTCGAACTCGGTGAACCGGTCCACCCGGAACTCCGCGGACAGGTCGGCCAGCCCGCTGTACGCGAACTCGAGCATGTCGCCGGGCACGTCGTGCGCGACGGTGACGTGCGGGTGGTACGGAAAGGACAGGGAACGTGCCAGCGGTCCGCGCCGGACGTCGTTGGCGATCAGCTCGCAACTGCCGATGCCGCGCGCAACGGCGACGAACACGACCTCCGACACGGGGCTGAAGGTGCCGGTACCGGCCAGGTGCATGTCGAAGGGCGGGTGGCACGTCGCCACCTCCGCGAGGTGGGCGCTGATCGCCGGCCGCTCGGCCACGGCGACCTCGGTGGGCGGCAGCAGCGTCACGTGCGGCGGGACCAGGCCGGCCTGGGGGTCGCCGACCTTCGCGCGCCAGTCGACGAGCAACTGCGCCCAGGGCTCAGGGACCGGGACGACGATGCCGATGACCGCGTTCTCCGGAGGCGGGACAAGCCGTCCCACGAAGGTGTCGTCGTTGACGCGCCTCGTCACGCCGGGCCCGATCGCCCGGCGGGCGGGAGGAAGCCCACCCGGTCGTAGGCCTCGGCCAGCGTGCGCGTCGCGACCTCCCGCGCGCGGGCAGCGCCCCCGGCGAGGACCCGCTCGAGTTCCGCCGGGTCGTCCAGCAGCTCCTGGGTCCGGGCCCGCACCGGGGTGAGGAAGTCGGTGACGATCTCCGCGAGCTCCTTCTTCAGGTCACCGTAGCCGCGACCCGCGAAGTTCTCCTCGAGGTCGCCGATGCTGCGGCCGGAGAGGGCGCTGTGGATGATGAGGAGATTGGTCACGCCGGGCTTGTTGGCCGCGTCGGCGACGACGTCGCGTCCGGTGTCGGTGACCGCGGAACGGATCTTCTTGGCGCTGGCCGACGGCTCGTCGAGGAGGTCGATGCAACCGGCCGGCGGAAGACTCTTGCTCATCTTCTTCCCCGGCGACTGCAGGTCCATCACGCGGGCACCCGCCTCGGGGATGAACCCCTCAGGAACGGTGAAGGTCGGGCCGAACCGGTTGTTGAACCGGGTGGCGAGGTCGCGGGTGAGCTCGAGGTGTTGGCGCTGGTCGTCGCCGACGGGGACCTGGTCGGCCTGGTAGATCAAGATGTCGGCGGCCATGAGCACCGGATACGTGAACAGCCCGACCGAGCTGCCCTCCGCGCCCTCGCGCTGGCTCTTGTCCTTGAACTGCGTCATCCGGCTCGCCTCACCGAAGCGGGCGAGGCACTCGAGCACCCAGGACAGCTGCAGGTGCTCCGGAACGTGGCTCTGCACGAACAGTGTGCTGCGGTTCGGGTCCACGCCCAGGGCGAGGAGCTGGGCCGCCGAGACGAGCGTGCGCCTGCGGAGGACCTGGGGGTCCCAGTCCATCGTGATCGCGTGCAGGTCCACCACGCAGTAGAACGCCTCGTGACCGTCCTGGAGGGCGACCCACTGGCGGAGCGCGCCCAGGTAGTTGCCGAGGTGGAAGGAGTCCGCCGTCGGCTGGATGCCTGAAAGCACACGGGGAAGAGGCACGGCAGCCATCAAACCAGCCGACCGCCCCTGAAGTTCCGGCCTCCCCTGTTCCGCGTGCGGAACATGTCAGGCGACCGGCGCCGTGGAGCGCACGTCATCGAGGGCGGCAAGGAAGAGGTCGTCCTCCTCGGGCGTGCCCACGGTGACCCGGATGCCGTCTCCGGCGAAGGGCCGCGTGATGACCGCGCGCGCCTCCAGGGCGGCGGCCAGAGGTGCGGCCTGATCCGCCACGGGCAGCCAGACGAAGTTGGCCTGGCTGTCGGCGACGTCCAGTCCTCGCTGCCGGAGCGCGGCGGTCAGCCGGTCCCGTTCAGCGACCACCGCGGCACACCGGGACCGCACCTCGGCCTCGCTCGCCAGCGCCGCGACGGCGGCGGCCTGGGCGAGCATCGAGACGCTGAAGGGCACGTGCGTCCTGCGCACGGCATCGGCCACGGCCGGGTCCTCGGCGACCAGGTAGCCGACCCGCAGACCGGCCAGCCCCCAGGCCTTCGAAAAGGTGCGCAGGACGGCGACGTTGGGTCGCCCGCGCATGATCTCCAGTCCATCGGGGACATCGGGGTCGGTGACGAACTCCCGGTAGGCCTCGTCGAGGACGACGAGCGTGGAGGGCGGGACGACGTCGAGGAAGCGCTCGAGCGCGGACCTGCGGACAGCGGTTCCCGTGGGATTGTTCGGGTTGCAGACGAACACCATGCGGGTCGTCTCGTCGGTCGCGGCCGCCAGGGCCTCGAGGTCGTGGGTGTCCGCCGGCCCGCCGGGCCGGCCCGGAATCAGCGGCACGGGCACGGCACGCGCCCCGGCCACCTGGGCCAGCAGCGGGTACATCTCGAACGAGCGCCAGGCGAACGCCAGGCTCGTGCCCGGGTCGTTGTAGGCCTGGGCGAGCTGCTGGCACAGCGTGACCGCGCCACAGCCGGCCACGACCTGCGCCGGTTGGACCCCGTAGCGGTCGGCGAGCGCCTGCGTGAGGACGGCGGCGCCGTTGTCGGGGTAGCGATTGGACTCGACGGCCGCGGCGGCCAGCGCGTCCAGCACGGCCGGGAGCGGCGGGAAGGCCACCTCGTTGCTGGCCAGCTTGACCGCGCGGTCCACCCCGATCTCGCGGGCGAGGTCAGCGGGGTTGCGTCCGGGCCGGTAGGCGGGGAGCGCCTGCACCGCAGCTCGGGGGCTGACCACGTCGTCCCTACCTCCTCCTGGCCATCCTCCTTAGGGTGGCCCCATGCGCCTCATAGTCACCGGCGGAGCCGGGTACATCGGCAGCGTAGTCACGGCCGCTCTGCTGGCCGACGGTCACGAAGTGACCGTGCTCGACGATCTCTCCACGGGGCACGCCGACGCGGTGCCCGACGGGGCCACCCTGGCCGATGTCTCGCTGCACGACTCAGGTCCCGTGCTCGCCGAGGTCCGGCCCGACGCGGTCCTGCACTTCGCGGCCAAGAGCCTGGTCGGCGCCTCCCAGCAGCACCCCGAGGACTACTGGCACACCAACGTGGTCGGCTCCCTGGCGCTGTTCGAGGCGATGCGCGCGGCCGACTGCCGCCGGATCGTCTTCTCTTCGACCGCGGCCACCTACGGCGAACCCGACGCGGTGCCCATCCGGGAGGAGGCGCCGACCCGGCCGACCAACACCTACGGCGCCTCGAAGCTCGCCATCGACCACATGCTCACCTCGTACGCGGTCGCGCACGGCTTCGCGGCGGTCAGCCTGCGGTACTTCCACGTCGCGGGCGCCGCCCACGGGCTCGGCGAGCGGCACGGCACCGAGACCCACCTCATCCCGATCGCCCTGCAGGTCGCCGCCGGCCAGCGGGAGTCGCTCACCGTCTTCGGCCAGGACTACCCCACGCCCGACGGCACCTGCATCCGCGACTACGTGCACGTCGGCGACCTCGCCGACGCCCACCTGCTCGCGCTGCCGGCGCCGGCGGCCGGCGAGCACCGCATCTACAACCTGGGCAACGGCACCGGCTTCTCGGTGCAGGAGGTGGTGGACGCCGCGCGCGAGGTGACCGGTCACCCCATCCCGGTGCAGGTCGGCCCCCGCCGGGCGGGCGACCCGGCGCAGCTGGTCGCCTCGAGTGACCGCATCCGCGCCGACCTCGGGTGGGCGCCGCGGCACACCGACCTGGTCGGCATCGTGCGGGACGCCTGGGAGACGATGCGCGCTCAGCCCTAGGCCCCTGCGCGGAGCCCCTCAGCGAGCCCGCGGGCGGTGGGAGCGGGGGGTGCTGTCAGCTGGACGTCGCCTCGGTGTGGCTGCCCTCGTCGGCGTCGGCGGGCGCCGGAGGTGGGCCGACCAGGAGCCGGGCGATCCGCCGGCCGTCGAGCTCGAGCACCGACAGGGTGCGGCCCTCGACGTCGACGCTGTCGCCGACCCGGGGCAGCCGGCCCAGTTCGGCGAGCACGAAGCCGGCCACGGTCTCGTAGGGGCCCTCGGGCAGCCGCAGCTCGGTGGCCTCGGTGAAGTCGTCGAGATTCAGCAGCCCGTCGACCTCGCGCGGCCCACCCGGCGTCTGTTTGCCCTCGGGCTCCACCTCTTCGTCGTACTCGTCGTAGATCTCCCCGATGACCTCCTCGATGAGGTCCTCGAGCGTCACGATCCCGTCGGTGCCGCCG
>JAOPWJ010000216.1 GCA_025965715.1 Blastococcus sp.
CGACCGAGGCGCAGCTCGCCGACGTCGGCGGCCGGGTCACCACCGCTTTGCGACTGGGCGGCCTCGCGGCGCTAGCCGTCGGCCCGTTCGCCGCTGTCGTCGCCTACCTGCTGCCCGTGCTCGTGACGCGCGCGGACGATCTGGGCCGCGAGCCCACCGGCGGTTCGCCGGGCAGCGCGCTGCCACCCGCGGGGGAACCGGGGGCGACCGGCCCGGTGCACGAGGACCGCGACCTCGTGGACTCTCCGCCGCCCGGGCGACCGCAGGCGTGAGAAAGGTCCCCCAGAAGGGCCTCGTCCCCCTGATCGCTGGCAAGCTCGGGGCGGCGACATCGCCCTCGCAAGCTCGGGGCGGCGACATCGCCCTCGCAAGCTCGGGGGTGCCCTGGACGGGGGCTAGTTCACCGTCATCGGTGTGGCGAACTGCTGCAGCGGCACGGGCACGGCGCCGATCTTCCGCAGCAGGGTCAGTTCCCGCCGCAGCAGCCGCGACTCGGTGATCAGCCGCCGCCGGGTCGCTGATTCCGCCAGCAGCTCCTGCCGGTCCTCGGTGGTCAGCAGCGCTCCGGAGGCCACCAGCCAGGACAGCGCCGCGGGCTCGTCGGCCACCGCCTCGAGCCGGGTGGCCACCTCGACGTCCTCGCGGCCGGCACCGAGCCCGGCGACCTCGGCGACGTACTCCAGGAACAGGTCGCGGACCCCGCGGACCAGCACGGTCATCGATCCGCGGGCCACCGACGCGGCGACGTCCTCGGTGGACGGGTCGGCACCGTCCGTTCCGGCGCCCGGCTCGGCCGTTCCCGCGGAGTCGCCGGCGGCCTCGTCCGCAGCCTCCTCGTCCGCGAGCCACTCCACCTCGCCCTGCAGGTAGGGCGGCTCGTCCCCGACGACGACGTCGAGCAGTCGGAACCGGTCCCCGCCCACCGTGACGATCCGGAAGCCGCCGTCGGCCTGAGGACGCACGGTGTGCAGGCGGGCGGTGCAGCCGACGTCGTAGAGCGCCTCGGCCGGAGCCACCTGCTCCACCTCCCAGCCCTGACGGATGGAGACCACGCCGAAGCGGCGGCGGTCGCTGCTACCGGGCAGGGCGGTGAGATCGCGGACCAGGCGCCGGTAGCGCGGCTCGAAGATCTGCAGGGGGAGGACGACGCCGGGGAACAGGGGCGTCCCGAGCGGGAACAGCGGGATGAGCTCGCCCATCCCGGCAGCGTACGGGGGCCCGAGGCCCATCGGTCGCCGCTGGCTACGCTGGAAGCTCGACGTCCCGCACCGCCACTCCTCCCACCCACCACACCGGAGGCATCCGTGCTCGCCCGCATCGACCTGCGCGGATCCGCGCTGCCGGGGACTCGTGAGCTGGCCGACCTGCTCCCGCGTGCCGGCACCGACATCGACTCCGTCATGGCCACCGTCCGGCCACTGTGCGAGGACGTGCGCATCCGCGGCGCCCAGGCGGTCCGCGAGATCACCGCCCGGCTCGACGGGGTGGACAACGAGGACTTCGCCGTTCCCCAGGAAGCCCTCGACCGCGCCCTGACCGAGTGCGTCCCGGCGGTGCGGGCTGCTCTCGAGGAGGCGATCAGCCGCGTCCGTCGGGTGCACGCCGACCAGCGGCGGACCGACGTCACCACCCAGGTGGTGCCCGGCGGCACCGTCACCGAGCGCTGGCAGCCGGTCCGCCGGGTGGGGCTCTACGTGCCGGGCGGGCTGGCCCCGCTGCTGTCCAGCGTCGTCATGAACGTCGTGCCGGCGCAGATGGCGGGCGTGGAGTCCATCGCCGTCGCCTCGCCGCCGCAGCGCGACCACGGCGGGCTGCCCGACCCGGGTGTGCTCGCCGCCTGTGCGCTGCTGGGCATCAGCGAGGTGTACGCCGTCGGCGGAGCGCAGGCCGTCGCCGTCTTCGGCTACGGGGCCGGCTCGTGCGAGCCGGTCGACATGGTCACCGGCCCGGGCAACGTCTATGTGACGGCGGCCAAGCGACTGCTGCGCGGGATGATCGGCATCGATTCCGAGGCCGGCCCGACCGAGGTGGCGGTCCTCGCCGACGAGACGGCCGATCCGGCCCACGTCGCCGCCGACCTGATCAGCCAGGCCGAGCACGACCCGTTGGCCGGGGCGGTGCTCGTGACGACGAGCGAAGCGCTGGCCGACGCCGTCCTCGACCTGGTGTTCGCGCAGGTGGCGGCCACCAAGCACTCCGACCGGATCACCACGGCGCTCGAGGGCAGCCAGTCCGGGGTCGTCCTCGTCGACGACCTGGACGCCGGCCTGCGGGTCGTCGACGCCTACGCCGCGGAGCACCTGGAGATCCAGACGCGGAACGCGCGCGAGGTCGCTGCACGGGTCCGCAACGCGGGGGCGATCTTCGTCGGGGCATGGTCGCCGGTGTCGCTGGGCGACTACTGCGCCGGGTCCAACCACGTGCTGCCCACCGGCGGCTGCGCCCGGTTCTCCAGCGGGCTGTCGGTGCAGTCGTTCCTGCGGGGCATCCACGTCGTCGAGTACGACGAGCAGGCGCTGGCCGGGGTGGCCGCGCACATCGACGCGCTGGCCGGCGCGGAGGACCTGCCCGCGCATGCCGCGGCCGTCCGGATCCGGCAGTCGCGGCAGGCGGGCTGATGGGGTCGCTGGAGGACCTCCCGCTGCGGCCGGAGCTGCGCGGACGAACGCCCTACGGCGCCCCGCAGGTGCCCGCTCGGTACCGGCTCAACACCAACGAGAACCCGCACCCGCTGCCCGACGAGCTGCTGGTCGACCTGGGTGCCGCGCTCGGGCACGCGGCGCTGGACCTCAACCGCTACCCCGACCGCGACGCGGTTGCGCTGCGCGCCGACCTGGCTGCCTATCTGAGCCGCACCAGCGGTGAGGCGGTCGAGCCGGCGCAGGTGTGGGCGGCCAACGGCTCGAACGAGGTCCTGCAGCAGGTGCTGCAGGCCTTCGGCGGGGCGGACCGGACGGCGCTGGGCTTCACGCCGTCGTACTCCATGCACCCCCTCATCTCCGCTGGCACCGGAACGGCCTGGGTGGACGGGCACCGACGGGCCGACTTCACCATCGACGCCGTGGCCGCCGCCGCGCAGGTGCGCGAGGTCGCCCCGGACGTCGTCTTCGTGACCAGCCCCAACAACCCGACCGGCACCGCCGTGGCACTGGAGACGATCACCGACATCTACGACGCGAGCTCCGGCGTAGTCGTCGTCGACGAGGCCTACGCCGAGTTCGCGCGGGCCGGCACGCCCTCGGCGCTCACCCTGCTGCCCGGCCGCCCGAGGCTGGTCGTCAGCCGCACGATGAGCAAGGCCTTCGGCATGGCGGGGCTGCGGCTGGGCTACCTCGCGGCCGACCCCGCCGTGGTGGACGCGCTGCAGCTGGTGCGCCTGCCGTACCACCTGAGCTCCCTGACGCAGGCGGCCGCGTGCGCCGCGCTGGCGCACACGGACGCCCTGCTGGCCACGGTCGACGCGGTCAAGGCCCAGCGCGACCGGATCGTCGAGACCCTCCCGTCGATCGGGTTGACCAGCGTGCCGAGCGACGCCAACTTCGTGCTCTTCGGCCGGTTCGGCGACGCGTCGGCCGCCTGGCAGGCCCTGCTCGACCACGGCGTCCTGGTGCGGGACGTCGGCCTGCCGGGCTGGCTGCGGGTCACCGCCGGCACCGCGGCCGAGACCGATGCTTTCCTCACCGCGCTGGGTGAGGTCGCGCGGGATCACCGAACGTCTCTGGGAGACTGACCGTATGAGCCGCACTGCACGCGTTGAGCGCGCGACCAGCGAGACCAAGCTGGTCGTCGAGGTTGACCTCGACGGCACCGGGACCAGTTCGATCAGCACCGGCGTGGGCTTCTACGACCACATGCTGACCGCCCTGTCCAAGCACAGCGGCATCGACCTCAGCGTGCGGGCCGACGGCGATCTGCACATCGACGCCCACCACACCGTGGAGGACGTCGCCATCGCCCTCGGCCAGGCGTTCGCCGAGGCGCTGGGCGACAAGCGCGGCATCGCCCGCTACGGCGACGCCACGATCCCGATGGACGAGGTGCTGGTGCAGGCGGCGGTCGACCTGTCGGGCCGGCCGTACTTCGTGCACGCCGAGCCCGAGAACATGACGCCGATGATCGGGCCGGACTATCCGACGAGCCTGACCAGGCACGTGCTGGAGAGCTTCGCCTTCAACGCGCGGATCACCCTGCACGTGCGGGTGCTCTACGCCGGCCGGGACGCCCACCACATCGTCGAGGGTCAGTTCAAGGCGCTGGCCCGGGCCCTGCGGACCGCGGTCGCGCTCGACCCCCGGGTGGGGGACGTTCCCTCCACCAAGGGCGCGCTGTAGCCCGTGACGCTGCCTCGGTTCCTCACGTGAACTTCGGCGCGGTCCTGCTGCTGCTGGGCGGCTTCCTGCTCGGTGGCGCCTGGAGCGCCTGGCGCACCGACGAGGACGGCGCCGTGCGCGGGACCCCGCAGACCGTGCTGGCCGTCGTGCTGCTGCTCGCCGCCCTGCTCGCCACGGCCGCCGGCATCCTCCGCCTGGTGTGACCGACGAGGAGCGGTTCCTCGCCCTCGTCATGGCGGACCCCACGGTTGGGGCGGTGCTGGACCGGGCCCCGGCGCTCGGGCTGGACGAGTGCTGGCTGACCGCCGGTGTCTTGTTCCAGACGGTGTGGAACTCGCTGACCGGTCGACCCGCCGGAACGGGGATCCGCGACGCCGACCTCTTCTACTTCGACGCCGACACGTCGTGGAAGGCGGAGGACGCCGTCATCCGGGCCGGCGCGGCCCTGTTCGCCGACCTGCCGGTGCCGGTGGAGATCCGCAACCAGGCGCGGGTGCACCTCTGGTACGCCGACCACTTCGGAACCCCGGGTCCCACGGCTTTCCGGAGCGCGGCGGAGGCGATCGAGTGCTTCGCCGCCTTCTGCTGCAGCTTCGGCGTCACGGTGGGGCCCGACGGTGAGCCGCAGGTCTACGCGCCCTACGGCTACGACGACCTCTTCGCCATGGTGGTGCGGCCCAACCCGCGCAGCCCCGCGCCCCGGGAGGTCTACGAGGCCAAGGCGACCCGGTGGCTGCAGCAATGGCCGGAGCTCACCGTCCTGCCCCGGGACGGCGACACGCCGATCTGACGGGCTTGGCCGCAGCGTGAATCGGTCAACGCAGAGCCGTCGCCCCAGCTCACACCCGGCGTCGTGTACCGGCGCCGACGGCGGAGCGTTCAGGTCGTGACCCTGGAGGCGGCCCAGCCGGCGAGCGAAAGCTCCCGCCCGCTACCGACTGAGCGGGTCAAAGCTCGAGGTCGGGACCGAACCCGCGCCTGGAGGCGAACGGCCGGGAACACCTGCGGCCGGCTCATCGCTGATCGGTACCGTGGCAGCCGTGAAGAACGTCGTCCTCCTCGACTACGGGTCGGGAAACCTGCACTCGGCCCAGCGGGCGCTGGCCCGGGTCGGCGCGGACGTCACGGTGACCGCTGACTTCGACGCCGCCCTCGACGCCGACGGCCTCGTCGTTCCCGGCGTCGGCGCCTTCGCCTCCTGCATGGCCGGCCTCCGCGCCGTCGACGGGCCGAAGATCATCGGCCGGCGGCTGGCTGGGGGACGGCCGGTCCTGGGCATCTGCGTCGGCATGCAGATCCTCTTCGAGCGCGGGCTCGAGCACGGCCGGGACGCGGAGGGGTGTGGCGAGTGGCCCGGCGTGGTCGAGCAGCTCGAGGCGCCGATCCTGCCGCACATGGGCTGGAACACGGTGGAGACGCCCCAGGACACCCGGCTGTTCGACGGCCTGTCCGACCAGCGCTTCTACTTCGTGCACAGCTACGGCGTCCGGAACTTCCCATTGGCCGCCGACGGGCCGCCGAGCGCGCTGGCCAAGCCGCTCGTGACGTGGTCCGAGCACGGTGACCGGTTCGTCGCCGCCGTCGAGAACGGCGCGTTGTCCGCGACGCAGTTCCACCCCGAGAAGAGCGGGGACGCCGGAGCCCAGCTCCTGACCAACTGGTTGCAGACACTCTCCTGACCTGCGCCCGGGACGACGGCCCCGCCCCTAGGGTGACGCCGTCCTGTACCGGCGCATCCAGGAGGCCGACGTGCCCGCCGAGCGGTGTTCCTCCGGTGGAGGACGGGCCGGCCGGGCCGCAGGCCTCGTCGTCCTCGCGTTCCTGCTCGGCCTGACCGGCTGGAGCGTCGCGGCCCTGCAGCCCCCGGCGGCCGCCTCCGCCGACGCGCCGGCGCAGGATTTCAGCGCCACCCGCGCCTACGCGCACGTGGAGCAGATCGCCCAGGAGAGGCACACCGCCGGCAGCGAGGCCGACCGGCGGGTGGTCGACGGGCTCGTCCAGACGCTCGCCGACCTGGGACTCGACACCCGCGTGCAGCACGGCGTCGGCGCGCGCCAGACCCGGTCCGGCGAGACCCGGATGGCGCGGGTGGAGAACGTCGTCGGAGTGCTGCCGGGCTCCGACTCGACGGGTCGGCTGTTCCTCATGGCCCACCACGACTCGGTCGAGACCGGACCGGGCGCGGCCGACGACGCCGCCGGCGTCGCGACCCTGCTCGAGTCGGTGCGCGCGCTCACCGTGGGGCCCCGGTTGCGCAATGACGTCGTCGTCGTCCTCACCGACGCCGAGGAGGCATGCCTCTGTGGGGCGGAGGCCTTCGCCTTCTCCCATCCGCTGGCCGGCGCGGGCGGAGTGGTCCTCAACTTCGAGGCCCGGGGCACCACCGGCCCGCCGGTCATGTTCGAGACGTCGGAGGGCAACGCCGACCTGGCCGACGCATTCGCGGAGGCGGCGCCGCACCCGGTGGCGAGCAGCGTCGCCGTGGAGGTGTACCGCGCGCTGCCCAACGACACCGACTTCAGCGTGCTGCTCGCCGACGGCGAGTTCACCGGGCTCAACACCGCCTTCATCGAAGGCGCGGCCGCCTACCACACTGCGCAGGACACCCCCGCGCGCCTGGACCAGCGGACCCTGCAGGCCATGGGCGACAACGCCCTGGCCATGACACGGCACCTCGGCACCCGGGATCTCGCTCCGCTGGCGAGTCCGGCGGAGGACGACGCCACCTACTTCCCGTTGCTCGGCCGGCTGGTCCGCTATTCCGGCACGCTGGTCTGGCCGCTGGCCGGGGCGGCGCTGGCCGCGACAGCGCTGCTCGTGCTCGCCGTCCGTCGTCGCGGGCTCAG
This sequence comes from Blastococcus sp., assembly GCA_025965715.1. Classification (GTDB taxonomy): domain Bacteria; phylum Actinomycetota; class Actinomycetes; order Mycobacteriales; family Geodermatophilaceae; genus Blastococcus_B. Next base: position 7,178 of record JAOPWJ010000216.1, read on the forward strand.
CTCGACGCGGCGGACGGCGGCCGGCGTGGTGCTGACCGTCGTCCCCCTCGTGGCCGCCCCGTTCGCCGTCCAGGGTCTGTGGTGGCTGCTGATCGCCGTCCGACCGGGCTACGCCTCGATGATCGATCCCTGGCGCCCCGGCGGATACCGGCTGGCCGCCGTTGCGCTGGTGCTCGCCGTGGTGCTGCTCTGGTATGCCCTCGTGCGCCGGTGGCTGGGCCCCACGGCCCCGGCCGTCGGTGGCGTCGTCTGGCTGGCCGTGCTGGCCGCCGTCCTCGCGCAGTACGCCCCCGGTGGCTCCTACCTGGTCGCCCTGCCGGCGCTGGCCGGGGCGGCGCTGGGTGCCAGCGCGGCCCTGACGTCGTCCCGGGTCGTGTACGGCCTCGCCGCCCTGCTCAGCGGCGGGGTCGCCGTCCTCGTGCTCGCGCCCACCGTCTTCCTGTTCTTCCCGGCGCTGGGCCTGCGCACCGGCGCCGCCCCGGCCGCGCTGATCACGCTCCTCGCCCTCGCACTGCTGCCGGCCTTCGAGCTGCTGTTCACCGGGCCCGACCGGGAGCGCCCGCGAGGTGGGTGGCTGGGCGACGCCGCGGTGCCGGTCACCGCGCTGTTCGTCGCCGTCGCCTGTACCGCCGCCGGTCTGATGGTGGACGGGTTCGACGAGGCCCATCCGGTGCCCAGCCAGCTCGCCTACGTCCTGGACGCCGACCGCGGTCAGGCCTCGTGGGTGAGCACGGAGAAGTCCCCGGGCACCTACACCGCCGGCTACGTCGACCGGCGCGGACGGATGCCGGCCGACTACCCCTACCTGGCCGGACAGGACGTCGCGACGGGTCCCGCCGGAATCGCCGACCTGCCCGCCCCGGTGGTCACGCCGGTGTCCGACACCGTGGTGGGCGGACGGCGGGAGATCACCGTCCGCGTGACGCCGCAGCGTGCGGTCCGCTTGCTCGCGCTGGACCTGACCGTCGACGGCGGCACCGTCGTCCGCGCCCGCGTGGCCGGGCGAGCCGTTCCGGACGGGGCGCTGGGCAGGGACCGGATGTGGGTGGTCTTCCACGCCCCACCGGCCGAGGGGCTGCAGGCCCGGTTCTCCGTGGAGGGGGACGGCGCGGTGCGGCTGCGGGCCATCGATGGCAGCAACGGCCTCGACGGACTGCCCGGGTTCACTCCGCGCCCGCAGGGAGTGGACGCGGCCGGCTCGCACGGTGCCGACCTCGTGCTGGTGGCTGCGACGACCGACCTCGGTTGAGTGCGCACTGCAGCCGAACGGGCGGCTGCCGCCACCACGGCTGGTCCGCGACCTCGCTCCGCCGCACCCGCGTGACCCCCCAGAAGCCGCGACGGCCCGGAGCGACGAGCAGCAGCAGTTCCAGGCCTCCGCCGCCCCGCGCGTCAGGGGCAGCCGCAGACGGGTCTCGCGGGTCGTCCCGCCGGCGTGTGCTCGGACGCTGGCGTCCCTAGCTGCGCAGGTAGGAGGCTCCGTTGACGTCGACGACCGTTCCGCTGGAGAAGCGGGCCTCGGGGGAGGCGAGCCACAGCACCGCCGACGCCACCTCCTCGGGGCGGGCCACCCGGCCGAACGGCGACTGGGCGCGCACGGCGTCCCCGCCCGGGCCGTCGAGCACCTCGCGCGCCATTTCGGTCTGCACGAATCCCGGCGCCACGCAGGTGACGGAGATGTTGTGCGGCGCGAGCGCCAGGGCCATCGACTGGGCGAAGGCGTTCAGGCCCGCCTTCGAGGCCCCGTAGGCCGGGTTGTTCGGCTCGCCGCGGAACGCCCCTCTGCTGCTCACGCACACCACCGCTCCGCCGCCGCCGGCGATCAGGTGCGGTACCGCCCGGAACGTGGCGTTGGCGGCACCCACCAGATTCACGGCGAGCGTCCGAGCCCAGGCGGCCTGCCAGGCCTCGTACGCCGTCGTCAGCGGCGGGTGCACGGTGAAGACGCCGGCGTTGTTGACCAGCACGTCCAGACCGCCCAGCTCACCGGCCGCCCGGTCGACCATCGCGCCGACCCCGTCGGCGTCGGCCATGTCCGCCTGCACCAGCACGTGCCCCTTTCCCGGCAGCTCGGCCAGCACCCGCTCGGCCCGGTCGCGGGAGCGCCCCCAGTGCAGCGCCACCCGGTCCCCGCGCTCGGCGAACGCCGACGCGATCGAGCGCCCGATCCCGCGCGACGCGCCTGTCACCAGCACCGCCCGCCCGTCACCAGCGGCCACGGTGCACCACCTCCTCGACGCTCCGTCGGCCGCGCTTCAGCGAGGGTGAGCGCTGGTCACCGGCGCCCGGATAGCCGACCGACACGCACCCGACCGGCCGGTGGTCCTCGGGCACGCCGAACGCTGTTCGGAACGCCGGGATGCGCTCGGGCGGCACGCCGAAGAAGCAGGCGCCGAGGCCCTCGTCGACCGCGGTCAGCAGGATCAGCAGGGCCGCCATGCCGGCGTCGACGTCCCAGTAGGGCACCGGCCAGCGCGACTCGTCCCGGTCGGTCCAGCCCTTGTCCGGCTCGGCGTAGCGGTCCAGGTAGGCCGCCTTGTTGGAGAGCGGCACGATCAGCAGCGGCGCGCGGCGCATCCGGACGAGCCACCCGTCCGGCGTTCGGCCGTCCGTGGTCGCCGTCCAGAAGCGCTCCCTGTCCTCGGGGCTCTCCAGCACCAGGAACGCCCAGCCCTGGCTGAACCCCGCAGACGGCGCCCGGATGGCGTTCTCGAGCAGCCGCTCGCGCACCTCCGCCGGAACCGGCCGGTCGGCGTCGTAGTCGCGGACCATGCGCCGGTGGCGGACGACGTCAGCGAAATCCATGCCAGCACTCCATCCCGTTACTGTGCCCGGGGCCGGCTGAGGGGAGGCCTTCGGGTGGGGAATCCCTGGTTCGAGTCGGTCGCCGAGGCCCAGCGGCTGGCCCGCGAACGCCTGTCTTCCGGCGTGTACGCGGCGCTGGTCGCCGGCTCGGAGCAAGGCCTGACCGCTGCCGACGGCGTCGCCGCGTTCGCCGAGCCCGGGGGTCGCCTCGCGCACGCCGGGTTGGCCGCCCGGCGCGACCTGGCCCCACGGCCTCCCGGCAGCGCATGGCCTGACAGTGCTGATCAGCTCGACGGGTGCGCAGGCGGCCTGCCGGCGATCGCTGCCGGCGCTGGGACGCGCGTCGGTCGCCGGCCTCCGGCGCGTCGACCTCTCCCGCCCGGCTTCGAGCGGCCCCTCGGCGCAGGGGGCTGAGCACCGCCGACCGCGGTCCCTAGGGTGTACGTCGTGCCGAAGCTTCAGTTGCTCCCCGCCGTCGACGTCGCCGCTGGACAGGCCGTCCGCCTCGTACAGGGGGAGGCCGGCAGCGAGACCTCCTACGGCGACCCGCTGGAGGCGGCGCTGGCCTGGCAGCGGGACGGCGCCGAGTGGGTGCACCTGGTCGACCTCGACGCCGCCTTCGGCCGTGGGTCGAACCGCGAGCTGCTGGCCCGTGTCGTGGGAAAGCTCGACGTGGACGTGGAGCTGTCGGGCGGCATCCGGGACGACGCCTCGCTGGCGATCGCGCTGGCCACCGGCTGCCGGCGGGTGAACCTCGGCACCGCGGCGCTCGAGTCGCCGGAGTGGTGCGCGGAGGCGATCGCCGAGTACGGCGACCGGATCGCCGTCGGTCTGGACGTGCGGGGCACCCGGCTGGCCGCGCGCGGCTGGACCCGTGAAGGCGGCGAGCTCTACGAGACCCTCGCCCGCCTCGACGCCGAGGGCTGTGCCCGCTACGTGGTCACCGACATCACCAAGGACGGCACGCTGCGCGGCCCCAATCTCGAGCTGCTCCGTGAGGTCTGCGCCGCGACGGCCCGCCCGGTGATCGCGTCGGGGGGCGTGAGCTCGCTGGACGACATCCGGGCGCTCGCCGGGCTCACCCCGATCGGCGTCGAGGGCGCCATCGTCGGCAAGGCGCTCTACGCGGGCGCGTTCACGCTGGCCGAGGCGCTGCAGGTGACGGAGGAGACCGCATGAGCGTGCTCCGCTTCGGCTCCGGTGCGCCCTGGGAGTCGATCGTCGGCTACAGCCGCGTCGTCGTCCGGGGGGATGCGGCGTGGGTCAGCGGCACGACGTCCACGATCGACGGTTCGGTCGTGCACCCGGGCGACGCCGCCGCGCAGACCCGCCGGGCGTTGGAGATCATCGCCGAGTCGCTCCAGCGGGCGGGCTTCTCGATCAACGACGTCGTCCGCACCCGCATCTTCCTCACCGACATCTCCGGCTGGGAAGAGGTCGGCCGCGCCCACGGCGAGGTGTTCGGCGACATCCGGCCGGCCACGACGATGGTGCAGGTCGCCGCGCTGATCGACCCCGCGATGCTGGTCGAGATCGAGGCCGACGCGGTGCGGGGGACCGGGGCGTGAGCACCGACGGTCGCGGAGCGGGGACATGAGCGTGGCGGTGCGGGTCATCCCCTGCCTGGACGTCGACGCGGGGCGGGTGGTCAAGGGCGTGAACTTCGTCGACCTGCGCGACGCCGGCGACCCCGTCGAGATGGCCCGGGTCTACGACGCCGAGGGCGCCGACGAGCTCACGTTCCTCGACATCACCGCGAGCTCCGGCGACCGCGCGACCACCTTGGACATCGTCAGCCGGACTGCCGAGAGCGTGTTCATCCCGCTCACCGTCGGCGGCGGGGTGCGCAGCGCCGACGACGTCGACCGGCTGCTGCGGGCCGGCGCGGACAAGGTGGGTGTGAACACCGCCGCGGTCGCGCGGCCGGAGCTGATCGCCGAGATCGCCGACCGCTTCGGCAACCAGGTGCTCGTGCTGTCGCTGGACGCGCGGCGCTGCCAGGACGGCGCGGTCACCGACTCCGGCTTCGAGATCACCACGCACGGCGGACGGCGGGGCACGGGCCGCGACGCCGTCGAGTGGGCGGCCCAGGCTGCCGAGTTGGGCGCCGGGGAGATCCTGCTCAACTCGATGGACGCCGACGGCACCCGTGCCGGCTTCGACACCGAGCTGATCCGGGCCGTGCGCCGCGAGGTGCGGGTGCCGGTCGTCGCCAGCGGGGGCGCCGGGGCGGTCGAGCACTTCCTGCCCGCGGTGGAGGCCGGCGCGGACGCGGTCCTGGCGGCCAGCGTCTTCCACTTCGGCCAGCTGCGGGTCGGCGACGTCAAGGCCGCCCTCGCCGGGGCGGGTATCCCCATCCGGGCCTGAACCCGGAAACGATCATGAAGTGCGGGTGGCGACACCCCGCTCACCCACGGCGTGTCGCCACCCGAGCTCCATGATCGTCTTCAGGTGATCTCGACGCGGGCGCCGTCTCTGCGGCCGCTCGCACCCAGCAGCCCGGACGGCGGGCCAGCGCACCGGCCGGTCCCGCGATCGATTAGCTGGACTAAGGAAACCGCGTAGTATCCGGATACCCCCGCTCGACCCCTGAGGAGATCTGTGTCCCGCCGTCGAGACGCCGTCGTGCGCCGCGGCATGCGCCACATCCGCCGGGCGATCGTCGAGCAACCGGGCATGTTCACCCTCGCCGTCCTCGCCAGCAGCCTGTACGGCGCCATGACGGTGCTGAGCGCCTGGGTGATCGGCGAGATCACCGACCGCGTGCTGCTGCCCTCCTTCGCCGACGGCGTCACCACCGCCGCCGCGTTGGGCCTGGCGGTCGCCGCGATCATGGTCGTCGCGGTCCTCAAGATCGTCGGCATCCTCGGGCGGCGCGTGTTCGCCGGCATCATGAGCTACCGGCTGATGGCCGAGTACCGCCGGCGCGTCACCGGCCAGTACCTGCGGCTCCCGCTGTCCTGGCACCAGCGGCACCCGACCGTTCAACTGCTGTCCAACGCCAACTCCGACGTCGAGGCCGCCTGGTTCTTCGTGGCGCCGCTGCCCTTCGCCGTCGGTGCGCTGGTCATGATCGCGATCACCTCGGTCGCCCTCGTGCTCACCGATCCGCTGCTCGGACTGGTCGGCCTGGTCGTCTTCCCGCTGGTGTTCGCCGTCAACGTCTTCTACTCGCAGGTGATGTCGCCGCGGATGCAGCGCGCCCAGCAGCTGCGCGCCGAGGTCAGCGAGATCGCGCACGAGAGCTTCGACGCCGCCCTGGTCGTCAAGACCCTGGGGCGGGAGGACGTCGAGACCGAGCGGTTCGCCGCCCGCGCCGAGCAGCTGCGCGACAGCCTGATCGCGGTCGGCCGGGTCCGGGGGCTGTTCGACCCGATGATGGAGGCGCTGCCGAGCCTGGGCACGCTCGCCGTCCTGCTCATCGGCGCGGTCCGCGTGGCCGACGGCGCCACCGACGCGGGCGAGCTGGTCGCCATCGCCTATCTGTTCACCCTGCTTGCCCTGCCGATCCGCGCCATCGGCTGGGTGCTCGCCGACCTCCCGCGGGCGCTGGCCGGGTTCGACCGGGTCACGCCCGTGCTGGACGCGACCGGTGAGACCCCGTACGGCTCCGAGGCCGCGCCGGCCGCCGCGGGCGGCGCCGGCATGGCCGTGCAGGACGTGGGCTTCACCTTCGACGGTGCCTCCCGGCCGACCCTGGACGGCGTGACCTTCGACATCCCCGCGGGCAGCACGATCGCGGTCGTCGGGCCCACCGGCTCCGGCAAGTCGACCCTCGCCGGCCTGCTGGTCCGACTGGTCGACCCGGTCGCCGGCGGGGTGCTGCTCGACGGCATCGACCTGC
>JAOPWJ010000222.1 GCA_025965715.1 Blastococcus sp.
GTTCTGGATCTGGGACTTCTCGTTCTGGCAGTACACCACGATGCCGGTGGGGATGTGGGTCATGCGGACGGAGGAGTCGGTGGTGTTGAAGCTCTGCCCACCGGGCCCCGACGAGCGGAAGACGTCGACCCGGATCTCGTTCTCCGGGATCTCGACGTGGTCGGTCTGCTCGACGACCGGCAGCACCTCGACCCCGGCGAACGAGGTCTGCCGCCGCCCCTGGTTGTCGAACGGCGAGATGCGCACCAGCCGGTGGGTGCCCTGCTCGACCGAGAGGGTGCCGTAGGCGTAGGGCACCTTCACCGCGAAGGTGGCGGACTTGATGCCGGCCTCCTCGGCGTAGGAGACATCGTAGACCTCGGTGGGGTACTTGTGCCGCTCGGCCCAGCGCAGGTACATCCGCATCAGCATCTCGGCGAAGTCGGCGGCGTCCACGCCGCCGGCCTCCGAGCGGATGGTGACCAGCGCCTCGCGGGAGTCGTACTCGCCGGACAGCAGGGTGCGCACTTCGAGCTCGTCGATGACGGTGCGGATGCTGGCCAGCTCGCGCTCGGTCTCGCCGAGTGTCGCGTCGTCGCCCTCGTCGACCGCCATCTCGTGCATGAGGGCGACGTCGTCGAGCCGGCTTCGCAGCTCCTCGACCCGCCGCAGGTCGCCCTGCAGGTAGGACAGCCGCGAGGTGAGGGCCTGGGCGGCCTCCACGTCGTCCCAGAGGTCGGGTGCGGCGGCCTGGTGTTCCAGTTCGGAGATCTCCCTGCGCAAGTCGTCGACGCGCAGGACGGCCTCGATCGACTTCAGGGTCGTATTGAGTTCGTCGAGGACGACGAAGAAGTCAGCGGCCACGTCTAGCCAGGGTAGTGCGCTCGGCGCCGGGTGCCGCGTCAGACCGGTTGCCGGACCGGAGCCGTCGCCGCCGGGCAGCGGGCGGCGCGCCGACCGGCGGGCGGCCACCCACCGACACGGCTCCACAGGGTGGGCGCCGCCCCGGCGTCAGCTCGCCTCGGCGGCCCGGGTCTCGGCGACGATCCACCTCAGGTAGTCGGCGTCCTGTGCCGTGATCACCGCCTCGCAACACCCTCGTCCACGCGGTCGATCTTCTCGCGCCCGCGGGTGCGTGGAACCGACCGCGCCCCGGGTAGGGGCCTGACATGAGCGACGACGTGACGATCAGGCTGGACAGCGAGGAGTACGTGATCCGACCGGAGGGCGGCAGCGTCCGGGTGGGACGGCGGGTCGGCGGCGACGTGACCTGGCTGGAGACGGTGGACGGGGGGCTGCTGTCCGGGCCGGCTCGTGCGGCGCTCGACCGCGGTGACGCCTCGGACGAGGCGCTGCTCACCGCACTGCGCGGGGTGGTGCAGGCGGAGGTGCAACGCGGGGGCTGAGGTCGACCGCGGGGCCTGAGGCGGACCGCGGGGCCTGAGGCGGACCGCGGGGCCTGAGGCGGACCGCGGGGGCTGAGGTGGACCGCGGGGGCTGAGGTGGCCGTCAGGCCGCGGTCTCGATCGGCACGCCGAGCCCGGGCCAGCGGATGCAGTTTCGGATCTCGGCGGGCGCCCGGGCGAACGCCCGCTCGATCCCGGCACGGCCTTCGCGGAAGTGGGTCCAGCCCTCGTAGTGCACGGGGACGACGGTGCGCGGCCGCAGCAGGCGGCACAGGTCCACGGCCTCGCGCGCCGTCATGGAGTACCGGACGGGGCCGCTCACCGGGAAGCGGACCGCACCCAGGTGCAGCACCGCGGTGGCGACGTGCAGGCGATCGGCCACCGAACGGACGCCCGCGGTCGGCACCGTGTCCCCCGAGATCCACAGGGCGTCGCCATCCTCCCTGGACCACTGCAGGGCGAAGCCGGTGACGGCACCGGTGAGCCACCGGCTCAGCGGCGGGCCGTGGCGGCCCGGGGTGGCGGTCACGGTGATGGCCGGCCGGTCCGGGGCGGTGAGTTCCGTCCTCTTCCACGGGTGCAGCCCCCGGGCACCGGACCCGAGCCGGGCGGCGGCCGCCGGGTTGGTGAGGACGACGTCCGCCGAGGCGAGCAGCGCGCGGCCGGCGTCGTCCAGGTTGTCCGGGTGGGTGTCGTGGCTGAGCAACACTGCATGCACCGGCAGCACGTCGGCGGCGGACACCGCGGGCCCGGTCAGCTTCCTGCCGCGGGCGCCGATGGTGAGCGTGTAACGCCGGCCCGGCGGATCGAAGGTGGGATCGGTCAGGATCCGCCATCCACCGGCCTCGATGAGCATCGTGGGACCGCCGATGTGGGTGAGCCGGACGCCCTTCACCCCGGGGACGCTAGCGGAGTGCTGGGTGCAGCCGAATGCCGTGCGGCCCGGCACGGGGCACTCAGTCGTCGTCCCTGTCGCCGTGCCCGTGCCCGTGCCCGTTGCCGTGCCCGTTGCCGTGCCCGTTGCTATCCGCGGCCGCGGCCCGTTCGCGCAGCTGCAGCAGCCACGCTTGCAGGGTCTGCCTCGTCCGATCCAGCTGGCTCTGCGGGGCCGGGGCCGGGGCCGGGGCCGGGGCCGGCGCCAGCG
>JAOPWJ010000246.1 GCA_025965715.1 Blastococcus sp.
ACGTCGTCATCTACTCCAAGTACGGCGGTACCGAGATCAAGTACGGCGGCGAGGAGTACCTCGTGCTCTCCGCCCGCGACCTGCACGCCGTCGTGGAGAAGTGACCTCGCGTCACTCGCTCCACCAGCACTGAACCGACCGCCCCGGGCGACCCGAACTCCTCGGGTCCCGGGGCGGTCGTCGTCCCACCCCTGAATTTCCTCTACGAGAGGTCCCGGCATGGCCAAGATCATCAAGTTCAACGAGGACGCCCGGCGCGCACTGGAGCGCGGCGTCGACAAGCTGGCCGACACGGTCAAGGTGACTCTCGGCCCGCGCGGCCGCAACGTCGTCATCGACAAGAAGTTCGGCGCCCCGACGATCACCAACGACGGCGTGACCATCGCCCGTGAGATCGACCTCGACGACCCGTACGAGAACCTGGGCGCGCAGCTGGCCAAGAACGTGGCCACCAAGACCAACGACGTCGCCGGCGACGGCACCACCACCGCGACGGTGCTCGCCCAGGCGCTGGTGCACGAGGGCATGCGCAACGTCGCCGCCGGTGCCGACCCGATGGCGGTGGGCCGCGGCATGCGCGCCGCCGTCGACGCCGTCCACGCCGAGCTCGACAAGGCCGCCACCCCGGTGTCGGAGCGCACCGCGATCGCCGGCGTCGCCACCATCTCCGCGCAGGACGCCGAGGTCGGCGACCTGATCGGCGAGGCGTTCGAGCGCGTCGGCAAGGACGGTGTCATCACCGTCGAGGAGAGCAACACGATGTCCACCGAGCTGGACGTCACGGAGGGCCTGCAGTTCGACAAGGGCTACCTCTCGCCCTACTTCGTCACCGACCCCGAGGGGATGGAGGCCGTCCTCGAGGACGCCCTCGTGCTCCTCGTCAGCGGCAAGGTCGGCGCGCTGGCCGACCTGCTGCCACTGCTGGAGAAGGTGCTCTCGACCGGCGGCCGGCCGCTGCTGATCGTCGCCGAGGACGTCGAGGGCGAGGCGCTGTCGACCCTCGTCGTCAACTCCATCCGCAAGACGATCAAGGTCGCCGCGGTGAAGTCGCCGTTCTTCGGTGACCGGCGCAAGGCCTTCATGACCGACCTCGCGGTCGTCACCGGCGGCCAGGTCGTCAGCGAGGACGTCGGCCTCAAGCTCGACCAGGTCGGCCTCGAGGTGCTCGGCACCGCCCGGCGCGTCACCGTCACCAAGGAAGACACCACGATCGTGGACGGCGGTGGCACGACGGAGGCCATCGGCGACCGCGTGTCGCAGATCCGCCGCGAGATCGAGGCCACCGACTCCGACTGGGACCGCGAGAAGCTCCAGGAGCGCCTGGCCAAGCTGGCCGGCGGCATCGGTGTCATCCGCGTCGGCGCGGCCACGGAGGTCGAGCTCAAGGAGCGCAAGCACCGCATCGAGGACGCCATCGCCGCGACGCGCGCCGCGGTCGAGGAGGGCGTCATCCCCGGCGGTGGGTCCGCGTTGGTGCACACCGCCGCGGCCATCGACGCGCTCGACCTCTCCGGCGATGAGCTCACCGGTGCCCGGGCCGTGCGCTCCGCGCTGGACGCCCCGCTCGCCCGCATCGCGGAGAACGCCGGCTTCGAGGGCCGTGTCGTCGTCAACAAGGTGCGGGAGCTGGGTGCCGGGCAGGGCTTCAACGCCGCCACCGGTGAGTACGGCGACCTCGCCGCCCAGGGAGTCATCGACCCGGTCAAGGTGACCAAGGCCGCGCTCGGCAACGCGGCCTCGATCGCCGCGATGATCCTCACCACCGACTCCGCCGTGGTGGACAAGCCCGCCGAGGAGGAGCACGAGCACGCCGGTTCCGGGCGCCATTCGCACGGCGGGCACGGCCACAGCCACTGAGCTGACCCCCCGATGATCAGGTGACCTGATCATCGGGGGTCCTGGCTCACCGTGGATGGTGAGCCAGGACCCCCGATGGTGAGCCAGGACGCCAGCGGGACAGACGAAGAGGGCGGGCCCGGATTTCTCCGGACCCGCCCTCTTCGGCGTGTGTGGCCCCCTCCCGGCTCCCGCCTCGACCCGCGAGGGGTGGGGGAGGGGAAGGTGCCTGCTCTCAGACTCCGGCGGCGACGGCGGCGGGCTCAGCGGCGATCAGCCGGGCGCGCTCCTCCTCGCTCATGCCGCCCCAGACCCCGTAGGGCTCGCGGACCGACAGCGCGTGCTTGAGGCAGGCATCGATGACGGGGCACTTCGCGCACACGGCCTTGGCGGCGGTCTGCCGCCGGGCCCGGGCGGGGCCCCGTTCACCGTCGGGGTGGAAGAAGAGGGACGTGTTCTCCCCACGGCAGGCGCCGTGGAGCTGCCAGTCCCAGACCTCGGCGACGGGAGTCGGGAGCCTGCGAATGTCGGCCATGTCTCCTCCAGGGCTCACGCGAGCCGGAGGGGGCGTCCGGCTGCTGCATGGCCCCGGTGCCCGACGCCATGCCACGTCAAACACGGCGGGTTCGCAACTTTTCGGGGAAAGTGCCGCTCACCCCCCCGGGTGAGGGGTGCTGTTGTCACCCGTCCGCGGCCCGCATGGTGGTTCCAGGTCACACCGTCGCCCGGGAGGGGGATTCGTCCGGGAACGCCGGTGCGACCTGCGCGGAGGCGGTGGCTCCCTTGTCCCGGAGCCCCGCCCGAGCGGTTCGGCCGGGCGTAGCCCGGCCGTTTCGGACTCCGGCGAGAAGACGCCGGGACAGCGAGGAGCTAGCGTTGATCGACGACAGGATGCGCGGGCCCGGCAACGGTGCCACCACCGTGTGGGTGTACGACGAGCGCCGGCGGGTCCGGGACGACGTCGCCTCCCGTCTCGTCGCGCTGCCGTTCGTCGGCCGCGTCGAGGTAGTTGCCGACGCCGCCTCGCTGATGTCCCGGCTGACCACCCGCCGTCCGGACGTCCTCCTGGTCGGCACCCAGCGCGCCGTCGACACCGGCCTCACCGCCGCGACGCAGGCGCTGCGCGCCCACCCCGGCCTGCCGGTGCTGGTGCTCGGCGCTCCCGACGACGCCGAGTCGGTGCGTGCAGCCGTCGCCTTCGGCGCCCGCGGCTACCTCCGCTGGGACGCCAGCGCCATCGAGATGGGCCTGGGGCTCTCGCGGGTCGGGCTGCGCCCCGAAGGCGCTCGTATGCCGCAGCAGCCCGCGCCGATGGGTGGCGTGCCCGCGTGGAGCGGTGCCGCCCCGCTGGCCGGCTCCGCACCCACCACGGTGCGCTCGACCGTGCGCGAGGCGACGCCGACGGCCAGCCTCTCCATGCGCGAGATGCAGGTGCTCACCGGCATGAGCCAGGGCAAGAGCAACGCCCAGATCGGCCGGGAGCTGTACCTGTCCGAGGACACCATCAAGACCCATGCCCGCCGGCTGTTCCGCAAGCTGGGCGCCAAGGACCGCGCCGAGGCGGTTGCGATCGGATTCCGCCGAGGAGTCATGACCTGAGTGGTCCGGCCGCCGGACTCACCGGCCAGGACCCGGCCGCCGCCGTCTTCCAGCACCGAGTGGTCCGGTGACGACGGTCCAGCGGGGCCCCTCGTTCAGTCGTCGCGGGCGTGCCTGCCGCCGCCGCTGCCGCCCGTGGGCTCGTCGCGCTCGGCCATGGCGGCGACCCCGTCGGCGTATCCACTGGCGTAGTCCCAGCTGACGTAGTCGTCGGGGTCCGGGTCGAACGGCGGCTCGTGTCGCCCGGTCTGCCCTTCGTCGAGCAGCTGGCGCAGGTTGGCCTGCATCAGCGCCCAGTCGACGTGGTGTTCCTCGTCGCAGTCGGGACAGTCCACCACGATGCCCTTGATGCCGGTCGGCTCCAGCAGAGTGCGGAAGACCTCGAGCTCGGCCAGGTCGTCGAGGACGCCCGCCCGCTCCTCCATCGTCAGCGGAGGATTACCGGGGTTGTCGGCGGGCCCGAAGTCGGGACCGGTCGCGTCGTCGAACGGAGTCACCCCTCCACGGTAACGGCCCAGCAGCCAGAACACCGCCGCTCCGGCACGCCGCCTAGGATCGGAGCCGGTCTTCCTGCGCCCGGCAAGGGGTGCCGGCCGAGTTCGACCCAATCTTCGTAAGGGGTGGCGGCAGACATGCAGCCCGACGACCAGGTCCCCGAGCTGCCGGCGAAGTTCGCTCCGCTCGGTCTGACCTACGACGACGTCCTGCTCATTCCCGGCGCCTCGGACGTCGTTCCCGCGGAGGTCGACACCAGCAGCCGGCTGACCCGCCGCATCCGGATCGCCGTCCCGCTGCTCTCCAGCGCCATGGACACGGTGACCGAGGCGCGGATGGCGATCGCCATGGCCCGCGTCGGCGGCGTCGGCGTCCTGCACCGCAACCTCGCCGCCGAGGAGCAGGCCGGCCAGGTCGACCTGGTGAAGCGGTCGGAGGCCGGCATGGTCACCAACCCCGTGACGTGCTCGCCCGAGAACTCCCTCGCCGAGGTGGACGCCCTCTCGGCCCGGTACCGCATCTCCGGCGCCCCCGTGGTCGACCACGACGGCGTGCTCGTGGGCATCGTGACCAACCGCGACATGCGCTTCGAGACCGACCAGAACCGGCTCGTCCGCGACGTGATGACGCCGATGCCGCTGGTGACCGCGCCCGTGGGCGTCGACCCCGATACCGCCCTCGCCCTGCTGCGTGAGCACAAGATCGAGAAGCTGCCCCTGGTCGACGCCGCCGGCCGGCTCCGCGGGTTGATCACGGTCAAGGACTTCGTCAAGCGCGACCAGTTCCCCCACTCCACCAAGGACGCCGACGGCCGGCTCGTCGTCGGCGCGGCACTGGGAGTGGGGGAGGACGCTTACAAGCGGGCCGGGTTGCTCGTCGACGCCGGCGTGGACGTGCTCGTCGTCGACACCGCGCACGGCCACCAGCGTGCGGTCCTCGACATGGTCGTCCGCGTGAAGAAGGACTTCGGTGGGGACAGCGGCGTCGAGGTCGTCGGCGGCAACATCGCCACCCGGGCGGGCGCGCAGGCGCTCGTCGACGCCGGCGCCGACGCGGTCAAGGTCGGTGTCGGGCCGGGCTCCATCTGCACCACCCGCGTGGTGGCCGGGGTCGGCGTCCCCCAGATCACCGCGATCTACGAAGCGTCGCTCGCCGCGGGACCGGCGGGCGTGCCCGTGATCGCCGACGGTGGTCTGCAGTACTCAGGGGACATCGCCAAGGCCCTGGTCGCCGGCGCCGACACGGTGATGATCGGGGGCCTGTTCGCCGGCGTCGAGGAGGCTCCGGGTGAGCTGGTCTTCACGAACGGCAAGCAGTACAAGACCTACCGCGGAATGGGATCGCTCGGCGCGATGCAGAAGCGCGGGAACCAGTCGTTCAGTCGCGACCGCTACTTCGCCGACGACGTCCTCTCCGACGACAAGCTCGTCCCCGAGGGCATCGAGGGGCAGGTGCCCTACCGGGGTGCGCTGGCCACGGTGGCCCACCAGCTGGTCGGCGGTCTCCAGGCATCCATGGGTTACGCGGGCGCCGCGACGATCGCCGATCTGAAGGAGCGCGGTCAGCTGACCCGGATCACGTCCGCAGGGCTGGTCGAGAGCCATCCCCATGACATCCAGATGACCGTCGAAGCTCCCAACTACAGGGGCCGCTGACATGTACTCGCGCGACACCGTGGAGATCGGGCTCAACCGCTTCGCCAGCGAGGGCTACGACCTCGACGAGGTCTCGATAGTCCCGTCCCGGCGCACCCGGGACGTCGACGACGTCTCGACCGCCTGGCAGATCGACGCCTTCCGGTTCGGCATCCCGCTGGTGACCAGTCCCTCGGACGCCGTGATGAGTCCCGCGACCGCGATCGCCGTCGGCGAGGCCGGCGGCCTGGGCGTTCTCAACGCCGAGGGGCTGTGGACCCGCTACGACGACCCGACGAGCCAGTACCGCCGGCTGCGGGAGGCGGGCGGCGACGGCGCCCCCCCGGTGGCTCTGCTGCAGGAGATCTACTGCGAGCCGGTCAAGCCGGACCTGATCACCGCACGGATCAAGGAGATGAGTGACGCCGGCGGAACGACGGCGGTGCGCGTCTCGCCGCAGCACACGCTCCAGTACGCACCCGCCGCCCTTGCGGCAGGCGTTGACCTGCTGGTCATCCAGGGCACGATCGTCTCGGCCGAGCACGTGACGACGCAGGGCGGCGCGCTCAACCTCAAGGAGTTCATCGCCGACCTCGACGTGCCGGTGATCGTGGGCGGCGCCGCCAACTACCAGACCGCGCTGCACCTCATGCGCACCGGCGCGGCCGGGGTCATCGTCGGCGTGGGCGCCGACAGCTTCTCCACCGGTGACGCCGTCATGGGCATCCGGGTGCCGCTGGCCAGCGCCATCGCCGACGCCGCCGCCGCCCGCCGCGAGTACCTCGACGAGACCGGTGGCCGGTACGTCCACGTCATCGCCAACGGCCGGATCGAGACCAGCGGCGCGATCGCCCGTGCCCTGGCCTGCGGCGCCGACGCCGTCCAGATCGGTGAGCCGCTTCGCATCGCCGCCGAGGCGCCGGGGGGCGGCGTCTGGTGGGATTCGGTGGCCGCGCACCCGCGGCTGCCGCGGGGCGGCATCTCACCGGCGCTGCCGCCGGCCGGCACGCTCGAGCAGGTCCTGCTCGGGCCCGCCGAGGCGGCCGACGGGCGCACCAACCTGTTCGGGGCGCTCGCTCGCACCATGGCGAAGACCGGCTACCGCGACCTCAAGGAGTTCCAGCGGGTCGATCTGGTCATCGGGGGAGGGGCGCCCGGGGATCAGCAGAGCGGCGGTCGGGCGGGCTGATGGACTTCCCGACCGTCCTCGTCATCGACTTCGGCGCCCAGTACGCCCAGCTGATCGCCCGGCGGATCCGCGAGGCGGGGGTCTACTCCGAGATCGTGCCCTCCGACGTCCCGGTTGAGGCGGTGCTGGCCCGCAAGCCCGCGGCCATCGTGCTCTCCGGTGGGCCGTCGAGCGTCTACGCTCCCGGCGCCCCGCAGATCGACCCGGCGCTGTTCGAGGCCGGCGTCCCGGCGTTCGGCATCTGCTACGGCTTCCAGGCCATGGCACAGAGCCTCGGCGGAGCAGTGGCCCACACCGGCGACCGGGAGTACGGCGGTACGCCCCTGACCGTCACCACGCAGGGCCGGCTCTTCGGGACGTTGCCGGTCGAGCAGTCGGTCTGGATGAGCCACG
>JAOPWJ010000248.1 GCA_025965715.1 Blastococcus sp.
TCCACGGCAACCTGCTCATGGGCTTCAGCTACGGCTGGTGGGTCGGCCACCACAACAAGCACCACAGCAACCCGAACCACCTGGAGAAGGACTCCGACATCACCCGCCGGCGCTCGATCTTCATCCCCGAGCAGGGGTACTCCCGCCACGGCCGGGCCAAGCAGTTCATCGTCCGTCACCAGCACGTGCTGTTCTACCCGCTGCTGGTGACCGAGGGGATCGGCCTCCGGACCGAGAGCATCAAGGCGATCCGGCGCCGGCTGCCGCGGCTGACCCGCGTCGAGGGGACCCTCATCGCGGTGCACCTCGCTGCCTACTTCGGCGTCGTCTTCTGGGTGCTGCCCGTGGCCAAGGCGATCCTGTTCGTCCTCGCGATGAACGCCCTCTTCGGCCTCTACATCGGCTCGGTCTTCGCCCCCAACCACAAGGGCATGCCCATCCAGATGCCCGACGAGGAGTGGGACTGGCTGACCCGCCAGGTCGTCACCTCGCGGAACATCCGCTCGAGCTACCTGACCGATTTCCTCTACGGCGGCCTCAACTACCAGATCGAGCACCACCTGTTCCCCGCCATGCCGCGGAACTCCCTCCGCAAGGCCCGGCCCATCACGATGGCGTACTGCCGGGAGGTGGGGCTGCCCTACTACGAGACGGGTGTGTGGCGGTCCTACGCCGAGGTCGTGACCCACCTCTACCGGACGACGAAGGCATACCAGCGCAGCCTTTCCAGCGGAGAGCACCGGCCCGCCGACGCCTGAGGCGAAACGCCGTCCGAATTCGTATCCGATCGGCGTCCCCACGCGTCCTTTCCGCGAGTGAGCGCGACGCCAGCCGCCACGTTCCAACGGCCTCCAACGCCCCTCCCGCACCCCGCCCAGGAGAACCCCATGACCGTCGAGATCCTCGAGCCCCGCGGCCCGTCGACTCCCCGCCGCACCGTCCTGCTGACCGGCGCCTCCGGTGTCGTCGGCCGCGCCCTGCTCGACCGCCTCCCCGACATGGACGTGATCTGCCTGGTGCACCGCCGCCCGGTGACCGGCCCCTCGGTGCGGTCGGTGACCGGCGACGTCTCCCAGCAGCTGCTCGGGCTCGACGTCGCCACCTACCGGGAGCTGGCCGCCTCGGTCGACGCCGTCGTCCACTGCGCCGCGGTGACCGACTTCAACCGCACCGACGGCTCCCTGCAGGCGACCAACATCATCGGGACCGAGCACATGGTCGCCTTCGCCGCCGAGGCGGACGCAGTGCTCTACCACGTGAGCACCGCGTTCATCGGGACGACCGTGGACGGCGACCGCGGCCGCACCGCGGTCGGCTACGCCGAGTCCAAGGCCACCGCCGAGGAGGTGGTGCGCACCAGTGGCGTGCCGCACGTGATCCTGCGGCCGTCGGTCGTGATCGGCGACTCCGCGACCGGCGCTATCGCCGAGTTCCAGGGCCTGCACCAGGTGGCCGGGGGCGTCCTCGCCGGCATCGTGCCGATGATCCCCTTCGACAAGAGCTGGCCGATCGACTTCGTGCCGGCCGACGTCGTGGCCGACGCCATCGCCTGCACCGTGGAGCGGCAGGTCCGCTCCGGGGAGTACTGGATCACCGCGGGTGAGCGGTCGCTGCGGCTCGACGAGGCGGTGGCCGTCGTCCTCGGGGTGGCCCGCGAGTACGGCGTGCGGGTCGATCACCCGAAGTTCGTGCCGCCGGACCTGTTCGACCGCCTGATCGGCCCGGTCTTCCTGGAGGCACTGCCCGGCAAGATCCGCCGCACGGTCGTGCGGATGCTCGAGTTCTTCACGACCTACCTCCGCTCGGGGGAGACCAAGCCGAGCAGCCTGGCCGAGCTCGAGGAGCTCGGGATGCGCCCGCTGCCCGACCAGGCCGAGTCGCTGCGCGCCAGCCTCCGGTACTGGGCCGAGGAGACCGGCTACGCGAGCCGCGCGGCGTGTGCGGCATGACCGCTGGGTCCGTGCGCGACGAGCACCGCGACCTCGTTCTCGGCCGGTACCGCAAGCACGTCAACAAGACCCTCGGCCGGCTGGCCCGGCTGACCAACGCCCCGGTCGAGCTGTCCGCCTCCGGCGCCACCGTGCGGGGCAGCGACGGCGTCGACTACCTCGACTGCGGGGGCTACGGCGTCTTCCTGCTCGGCCACTGCCACCCCGCGGTCGTGGCCGCGGTACGCGCCCAGCTCGAGCGCAATCCACTGGCCACCCGGCTGTTCCTCAACCCGGAGCTCGCCGAGGCCGCCGAGCAGCTGGCGTCGATCGCCCCGGCCGGCCTGGGAAAGGTCTTCCTGACCAACTCCGGCGCCGAGGCCACCGAGGTCGGGCTCAAGCTCGCCCGACTCGCCGGCAAGTCGTCGGTGATCGCCATGCACAACGGCTTCCACGGCAAGACGCTGGGCGCGCTGTCGGTCACCGGTCGGCCGCAGTACCGGGAGCCGTTCGCGCCGCTGCTGCCCGACGTCCGCTTCGTGCCGTTCGGCGACGTCGAGGCGCTGCGCCGGCACCTGACCGGCGACTCCGTCGTCGTCCTGGAGCCCGTGCAGGCCGAAGGCGGGGTGCGGGTGCCGCCGCCGGGTTACCTGCGCGCCGTCCGGTCCGCCTGCGACGAGACCGGCGCGCTGATGGTCCTCGACGAGATCCAGTCCGGCATGGGCCGGTTGGGTGCATGGTGGGGCGCCGACCTCGCCGGGGTCACGCCGGACGTGCTGCTCACCGGCAAGATCCTCGGCGGCGGCGTCATGCCCGTCGGCGGCGTCGTCGCCACCCCGGAGGTCTTCGCGCGGCTGGACGCCGACCCGCTGCTGCACTCCTCGACGTTCGCCGGCAGCCCGCTGGCCGCCGCCGCGGTCACCGCGACCATCCGGGTGATCAACGACGAGGGCATCCTCGAGCGCACCCGTGAACTGGGCGCGCGGATCCAGGAGATGGCCCGGGAGGCGGTCACCCGCCACTGCCCGCACCTGGTCGTCGACGTCCGCGGCGAGGGCCTGCTCATCGGCGTCGAGTTCGTCTCACCCGACGTGGCCACCGAGTTCCTCATCGGCCTGCTCGACGAAGGCGTCATCCCCTCGTACTCGCTCAACTCCAGCGCCGTCCTGCGGCTCACCCCGCCGGCGGTCCTCGACGCCGCGGACCTCGACCGGCTGGCCCGTGCCCTGGCCGGGGCCGCCCGACACCTCACCCGAGCCGTTCCCGCGGCTGCCTGACCACGACCCGAGCCCCGACCCCTCTCGAGGAGAGAACGACATGCGCATCGTCCGCGTCGACCTGCACGTCCCCGGCCAGACCGCGGCCGACGTGTACCGCACCCTGTCCGATTTCAGCCGCTATCCGGTGCTGAGCGACAGCGTCCGGAGCGTGCTCGTCACCGAGGTGTCCGACGACGTCACCGTGTCCAGCTGGGAGGTGACCTTCCGGGCCGGGGTGCTCCGCTGGACCGAGGAGGACCGCTTCGACCGGGACGCCCTGACCATTGCGTTCACGCAGATCGACGGCGACATCGACCTGTTCGACGGCTCCTGGGCGGTCACCGAGGCCGAGGGCGGCACCGCCATCACCTTCGCCGCCCGGCTCGACATGGGCATCCCGAGCCTGGCCGACGCCCTCGAGCCGATCGCGGCCCGGACGCTCATCGACAACACCGTGTCGATCGTCGACGGCCTGATGGGGGGCGCGCAGCTGGTGTCCTCGGACGTCGCCGTGCCGGTGGGGAGCGCGGCGTGAACTTCCTCCAGGTCGAGCGCGGCGCCCTCGACGAGTTCCTGCCCGGCCTGGACAAGGCCCTGGCCGACGTCCCGCTGCTGGAGTGGGAGAAGCCGCGCTCCGGCGTCCTGGACCTGTTCCGGGAGCACGGCGGCCCCTCGCTGATCGTGCCGAAGGAGTACGGCGGCAAGGGCGCGAGCCTGCTCGACGCCGTTCGCGTCCAGCGGGCGGTCGGCAGCCGGTCGCCGTCGCTGGCCGTGGCCAGCACCATGCACCACTTCTCCGTGGCCTCCCTGGTCGAGCTCACCGCGCAAGGCAACGGCCTCGAATGGGCGATGCTCACCGCGATCGCCGAGAACGACTGGCTGCTCAGCTCCGGCTTCGCTGAGGGCCGCACCGACCAGCACATCCTCACCCCGACCATGAGGGCGGTGCCCGCGCCCGGTGGAATCGTCGTCACCGGCACCAAGAAGCCGTGCAGCCTCACCTGGTCGATGAACCTGATGAGCGCCAGCGTCGCCGTGACCGACCCTGCGACCGGCGACTCCCGCATGGCGGTGGTGCTCGTTCCGGCCGACGCCCCCGGCATCACCCGGGCGCCGTTCTGGCAGAGCACCGCGCTGGCCGCCGCGGAGAGCGACCAGGTCACGCTGACCGACGTCTTCATCGACGACGCCCTGGTCTTCTACCCGCGGGACACCGACTCGATGGACCCGGTGCAGTCGCGCGGCTTCGTCTGGTTCGAGCTGCTCGTGGCCGCGTCCTACCTGGGCGCGGCCAGCAATCTCGCCGAGCGGGTGCTCACCGGCGGCCGCGGATCCGAGGAGGACCGCGTGGGTCTCGCCATCGAGCTCGAGACGGCGGCCGCCTCGCTCGAGCGGGTGGCGCTGGAGGCGGCCACCACCGGCGACGACGACGGGCTGCTGGCCCGGTCGCTGTTCGTCCGGTTCGCCACCGAGCGCGTCATCGAGCGCGTCGTCATGTCCGCCTCGGCACTCGCCGGCGGAATGGCCTACATCTCGTCGGCGGAGGTGGCCTACCTGCTCGGCGCGACCCGCGCACTGGCCTTCCACCCGCCGTCGCGGGCCGCCGCGGCCGGACCCCTGGCCCGGTACCTCGGCGGCGCCCACCTCGCCCTGTAGAGGACCGGTCATGGACTCGCACAACCTCTTCTTCACCCGGACCACGTACCGCCTCCTGCGCGCCGAGTACGGCGTCGCCCTGGCCGGCGCGGTGCTGCTCGCCGTGCTGCACCTCGGCGACCTCCGCTGGCCGGTGTTCGTCGGGCTGTTCGTCTACATCGACCTGATCGGCTACCTCCCGGGCGCGGTGGCCTACCGCCGTGCCCGGGGCGGCCCGGTCCCGACGGTCTACTACCTGCTCTACAACGCCATGCACAGCCTGCTGTCGGCGGCCGCGGTCGCCGGCCTGTGGTGCCTGGTCGTCGGCCCGGAATGGGCGCTGCTCGCGCTGCCGATCCACCTCTTCGGCGACCGGGCGATCTTCGGCAACGTCCTCAAGCCACTCGGAGTGTCCTTCGAGCCGGCGACCCACCCCGCCTACCAGGAGTTCGTGACCCGCTATGAGCACCTCGACGCGTCCCCGGCCCGCTCCGCGGCCGGCTCACCGGCGCCGGCTCCGGACGGCGACCGTCCCGTCGTCCCCGTCTGAGCGCGCCGTGGGTCCGGGCGGCTTCCCGGCCGTGGACGACGTGGACGCCGTGGACGCCGTGGACGCCGTCCTGGCCCGGCACGCCGAGAACCCCTCGGCATTCCTGGCTCTCAACGAGGGGACGGAGCACTTCACCGTTCCCGGCATCGACGGCGTCGTCGCCTACCGGCTGGCGGGACGGCGGACCGTCGTCCAGTTCGGCGGCCCGTTCGCCCCGCCCGACGACCGGGCCCCGCTGCTGCGGGCGTTCCTCGAGTTCGCCGCGCGCAGCGGGCGGCGGATCGTCGGCGTCCAGCTGATGCGCGAGGACGCCGAGCTCTACGCCCGGCACGGGTTCACGGTGAACCAGCTCGGCGCCGACTACGCCCGCGCGCTGCCCGGGTTCGAGCTGCGGGGCAAGAAGCACATGCAGCTGCGCAACAAGATCTCGCGGGCGGGTCGCGCGGGGGTGACGGTGGCGGAAGAGCCTCTGGTCGACGTCGCCGCCGACCTCGACGACATCGACCGGGTGTGGCTGCGCGCGAAGGGCGCCCTCGTCAAGGAGCTCACCTTCATGGTGGGGGAGCGGGGCGGCCCGGCCCAGGAGCGGCGGCGCCTCTTCCTCGCCCGGGATGCCGACGGCCGGGCGCTGGCCTACGTCAGCTTCTCGCCGGTGTACGGGGCGCGGGCAGGTTGGCTGCACGACCTCTCGCGGCGCCGTCCGGACGCGCCTCCCGGTGCCCTGGAGCTGATCGTGAGCACCGCCGTCGCGGCGTTCCAGCGGGAGTCGGCCGGTCACCTGCACTTCGGCTTCACGCCGTTCACCTCGCTGGCGGCGGAGCACCGGGTGGCGGCGGCCAGCCGGGGAGCCGACCGGATCATCGGCTTCCTGGCCCAGCACGGACGACGCATCTACCCCGCCGCCGATCAGCTGGCGTACAAGGACAAGTGGGGCCTGGACGAGGTCGAGCCGGAGTACGTCGCCTTCCAGGGCGGCATCCGGCCGGGTGCGATGTGGGCCCTGCTGCGGCTGACCAACGCCGCCTAGCGTCGATCAGCGGAAGGCTCCGATCAGCGGAAGGCCCCGATCGAAGGAACGCCCCCGAACACAGGAGAGGCCCCCGGGTTCGCCCGGGGGCCTTTCCTGGATCGGTTGATCAGTCGGGGACGACCCGAAGATGGGGGTGCGCCGGAGCGGGCTCGCCGGCCAGGCTGCCGTAGCCACCGGCATGGAACAGCAGGGGGCGGGCGTCCGGGCGGTGGGTGAGCGCGACGACCGACCCGGTCACGACGACGTGGTCGCCGGCAACGAGCAGGCCGTGCAGGCGGCAGTCGAAGGACGCCGCGGCGCCCAGGAGCACCGGGCAGCCGGTCGCCCCGAGCCCGACGGGGATGCCGTCGAACACCGAGGAGTCCGCCGGCCGGCGGCCGTCGGCGAACCACCGTGAGAGGTCCTGCTGCTCCTCGGTGAGGACGTTGGTCGTGAAGACGCCCGAGCCGTGGATGAGATCCAGCCCGCGGCTGTCGGCACGCAGGCAGACCAGCAGCAACAGCGGATCCAGTGACACGGAGGAGAAGGCGTTGACGGTCATGCCGTACCGCTCGCCGTCCGGCGCCGTCGTCGTCACCACCGTGACGCCGGTGGCGAACGCCGCCATGGCGGTCCGGAACTCCCGGGCACCGGGGACGGCGTCCCCGCCGGAGAGGACGGGCATGGAAGGAGTCACGGGTGCTCCAGGGGGAGGAGGAGTGGTCGAGGTCAGGCGGCGGCGAGCGCTACCGGGCACTCGACGGGAGAAGGCAAGGGCGCGGGGAGGTCGGTCTCGGCGGCCATCAGGTCGGTGACCAGCGACCGCGCCAACGAGGGGTCATGGCAGATCGTCAGGTGGCCGCAGCCGGGGATCAGCCGGTTCCGGGCCCGGTGCCCGGGATCGTCCAGTCGCGCCGACTCCGGTGAGACGACGCGGTCGCGGTCGGAGTAGTAGGCCAGCCACCGTGCGCGCGGGGACAGCGCGGTCGCCGGGCGCTCGCGGCGGTGCATCAACCGGGCGCAGGTGCCGGGCGCGATGCGGGCCAGTGGGACGCCGCCATGCGGGGTGCTGATGGTGACCGCGCTGACGACCGATGCGGCCAGCTCCGCGTAGGTATCGACGGCGGAGCGCACGAGCAGCCCGCCCAGGCTGTGCCCGACGAGGTGCACCCCGGGCGCCCCCGAGAGGGCGAGCGCGTCCAGGGCGAGGCGCGCCAGTTCCGCGGCCACCGCCCCTGGATGCGTGGTGACCGAGCCGTAGCGCAGCACCACCACGTGCCCGAAGCCGGCCGCGGCGAGGGCCGGGCGGACGGTCGACCAGCACGCGTCGGTGCCGCCGTAGCCGTGGACGAGTACGACGGGGCAACGCCGCTCGTCGCGCGCCGTGTCCGGCGCCAGGTCCACGACCGCGGTGCACCCCCGGCGCTGGACGGCGTCGGGCAACTGCAGCACCATCCGCGCCACGGCACCCAGGATGCGCACTGTCGACACGTCGCATAGAGCCCGGGACCGAGGGCGCAGATACCGGCCCGGCGCTGTATCTCCCCCGCCCCCCTCCTCCTCCTGCCCCTGAGACGGACCACTCCCGTCGCCGGACGGGCAACATCTGGAGGACCCGTGACCGCAATCGCCCCGCTCGTCGACGCCACCCCGGCCGAGGCCGACCTCGACCGGGCCCCGGGCCTGCTCGAGGGCGCCATGTCCCTCGAGCTGTCCCTCGAGCTCACCCCGCAGACCTGCACCGTCGAGTACTGGCTCCGCGCCGTCGCGCAGGGCACGCTGCGTGGCCTCGCGCACCGCGGCCACCGGCCCGAGACGCCGGTGCCGGCCTGGATGCGTGAGCCCGGCCCGCTGCGGAACGCGCTCGTCGAGGAGTTCGCGTTCCGCTCGATCGCCGAGGAGAAGGCGACCCGCGCGCTGTCCTACCTGGTGCTGCACGCGCCGGACCTCGACACGATGGAGTTCTTCGCCACCCAGCTGATCGACGAGGCCCGCCACTCCTCGGTGTTCCGCGGCCACCTGCTCGAGCTCGGCGTCGCCGAGGAGGAGTTGGCCGCCACCATCGAGCGGGTCGCCGGCTCCGACCGGGACGCCGTCCTCGTGCCGCTGGAGGAGTTCGGCCTCAAGCTCGGCCGCGACGATGCGGACTTCATCGGTGGCGTCATCGTGCTGACGGTCCTCGTGGAGGGCGTGCTCGCCCCGGCCGCCGAGCTGAGCGAGCGCAAGTGGCGGCTGCTCGACCCGGCGGCCGCCGAGATCGAGCGCGCCGCGGGCGTCGACGAGATCCGGCACCTCACCGTCGGCAGCAGCGTGGTCAAGCAGC
>JAOPWJ010000045.1 GCA_025965715.1 Blastococcus sp.
CGTGGCCGTCGTTCCGGCGGCAGCCGGGCGCCCGGCCGACGGCGGCCCCGCGCCCGCCGTTGCCGACGGGGCCGCGGAGACCGAACTGGAGATCCGGACGCCGCTGCTCGGCATCTTCTATCGCGCACCCAGCCCCAGCGACCCGCCGTTCGTGCAGGTCGGGGATCACGTCGATCCCGGAACCACGGTGGCGCTCATCGAGGCGATGAAGGTGTTCACCGCGGTGCCGGCGGGCGTGTCCGGAGTCGTCACGGAGGTCCTCGGTCACGACCGGGAACTCGTCGAGTACGACCAGGCCCTCTACCGGGTCGCACCGGACGCGGCACCGGTCGCCCGGTGACCCGTCACCTGCCGCCCAGGCACCCGGCGACGAGGGGCTGGCCATGGACGAGGTGAAGATCGTCGACACCACGTTGCGGGACGGGCAGCAGAGCCTGTGGGCCTACCGGATGCGCACCGGCGCCATGCTGCCGGCGATGGAGGACCTGGACTCCGCCGGCTTCGAGGCGATCGAATTCGTCACGCCGGGGCCGCAGTTCGCCCGGATGGTCCGCGATCTCAAAGAAGACCCCTGGGTCTGGTTGCGGGCCGGCACGGAGAGGGCCCGCCGAACCCCCCTGCGCATCCATGGCAGCGTGGCATCGCGGCTGTCGCCGATCCCTCGCAGCACCCAGCACCTCATGCTGGAGAAGCTCGCCGGAATGGGTATCCGGACGACGCGGGCGTCGGACCCCTGGAACGACTTCGACGAGCTGGACGAGACCGTCAGGATGATGTCGGAGCACGGCATCCAGACGATTCTCAACCTCGTCTACTCCGTGTCCCCCCGGCACACCGTCGAGTACTTCGCCGACAAGGCGCGCGAGGCCGCCTCCCGCAATCCTTACCGGATCTGCCTGAAGGACGTCGGCGGCCTCATGACGGTGGAGGCGGCCCACCAGGTGATCCCGGCGGTGGTGGCGGCCGTGGGCGACGTCCCGCTCGAGTTTCACGCGCACTGCACCAACGGGCTGGCGCCCTACATCTCCTTGCTGGCGGCGGACTACGGCATCCGCGTGCTGCACGCTTCCGTGCCGCCGCTGGCCGACGGGGACTCCCAGCCGTCGGTGTTCGACCTGGTTCGCAACCTCACCGCCAGGGGATATTCCGTCGATGTCGACCTCCAGCGCCTGGAGCCGGTGAGGGAGCACCTGGAGCGGGTGCGGCGCCGCGAGGACCTCCCGGCCGGTGCATCGCGCGTCTTCGACGCGGCGATCTATGAGCACCAGGTGCCGGGAGGGATGCTCTCGAACCTCCGATTCCAGCTCGCGGGACTCGGCATGGAACATCGACTGCCCGAAACGCTGGACGAGGCAGCTCGGGTCCGTGCCGACCTCGGCTACCCGATCATGGTGACGCCGCTCGCCCAGTTCGTCGGAAGTCAGGCGGCCATCAACGTCATGACCGGGGCCCGGTACAAGCACGTGACCGACGAGATCATCCAGTACGCGACGGGGGTGTGGGGCAAGGAGGCTGCTGAGGTCATGGATCCCGACCTCCGCGCGGACATCCTGAGCCGGCCGAGGGCGAGAGAAGTGGTGGCGGGCACGGCGCGCGAGCCCGGGCTCGAGGAGGTCCGGACGACGTACGGGGCGGAGTTGTCCGACGAGGAACTGCTGACACGGGTGTTCGCCGGGGTGGGTGCCGGTCCGCTCGACCTCGAGGGCGGGGAGCGGATCCCGCAGACGTATGCCGACTACAGGGGCCACCGGCGCTCGATCCAGGACGTGATCCGGGCGGTGGACAACAGCCGCACGGTGACAGGTGTGTACGTGCGACGCGGCTCCTCGGCGATCGAGATCCGACGATGACTCCAGCGGAAGGACCGAGGGCATGAGCATTCCGGCGGATCTCGTCGCGATCGACGTCCACACCCATCCCCAGACCGAGGAGTTCCTCGCGGCGATGGGCTCTCGCCGGTCGCAGATGGCCAAGCACTTCAAGCGGGAGCAGGAGGTCGTCTCGTTCAGCGCGCAGGCGGACGCCTACCGGGACCGCAAGATGATGGCCGTCATTCTGAACTCCGATTCCGAGACGACGTCGGGTCTCAAGCCGGCGCCGAACGACCTACTCGGCAAGGCGCAGTCCGACCACCCGGATGTCTTCTTGGCCTTCGCCGGGATCGACCCATGGAAGGGTCGAGCCGCTGTGGACGAGATCCGGCGCTGTCACGCCGAGTTCGGCATCTACGGAGTCGGCGAGCTGAACCCGAGCCGGCAGAAGTTCCTGCCGAACGACCGTCGGTTCTTTCCCATCTGGGAGACCTGTGCCGAACTGGGCCTCGTGGTGATGTTCCACGCCGGCTTTCCCGGAGCTGGTGCCGGTACTCCGGGTGGGGGTGGGTACAAGCTCGAGTACGCCCGTCCCGTTCCCTACATCGATGATGTCGCTGCGGAACTTCCGGAGCTGAAGATCATCGCGGCCCACCCGGCGTGGCCGTGGCACCTTGAAAGCTTGGCCATGGTCTGGCACAAGACCAACGTCTACCTCGACCTGTCGGGCTGGGCCCCGAAGTATCTCGCGCCGGAGGTCGTCCGGTATGCCGACTCGTTGATCTCCGACCGCGTGTTGTTCGGCAGCGACTGGCCGGTGATGACCGTGGAGCGCTGGATGGCCGACTTCGAGAACCTGGAGCTCAAGGCGAGTTCTCGACGGAAGATCCTCTTGGACAACGCGGTCGAGCTGTTCGGGCTCTCGACGAAGGCGACGTGATGCTGCGCAGAGTCCTGGTTGCCAACCGGGGCGAGATCGCCGTCCGCATCGTCCGAGCCTGCCGGGAGCTGGGCATCGAGTCGGTGGTCGCGTACTCGCAGGCGGACCGGGACAGTCTGGCCGTTCGGGAGAGCGACCGGGCGGTGTGTATCGGGCCCCCTCGCTCGGAGGACAGCTACCTCAACCAGGCGGCGATCCTCACCGCCGCGATGGGCACCGGTGCTGACGCCGTCCACCCGGGATACGGGTTCCTGGCCGAGAACGCGGACTTCGCCGACGCCTGCAGGGACGCCGGCCTCACCTTCGTCGGCCCGCCCGGCGACGTCATCCGCGCGATGGGCAACAAGCTGGCGGCCCGTGCCACCGCGGCCCGGCTGGGAGTACCGCTGGTTCCGGGGTCGCCGCAAGTGCGAGACGTCTCGGAGGCGCGGGCAGCCATAGCCGAGATCGGCCTGCCCGTGCTGATCAAGGCAGCCGCGGGGGGCGGTGGCCGAGGCATCCGAATCGTGCGTGAGGAGAGCCAGCTGGACGCCGCGCTGTCGGGTGCGGCGGCCGAGGCGGAAGCCGCATTCGGCGACGGCAGCCTGTTCATCGAGCGCTACATCGAACGCGCCCGGCATGTCGAGGTCCAAGTGCTTGCCGACCGGCACGGGCACACCATCCACCTCGGTGACCGGGACTGCTCCCTGCAGCGCCGCTATCAGAAGGTGGTCGAGGAAGCCCCCGCGCCCGACCTCCCCGACGAGGTCAGGAACTCGATGCGTACGGCGGCGGTCCGGCTGGCCGCGGGTGTGGGGTACGAGAACGCCGGCACCGTCGAGTTCGTGTACGACCGGCAGCGCCAGGAGTACCACTTCCTGGAGATGAACACCCGGATCCAAGTGGAGCACCCCGTGACGGAGGCGGTGACCGGGCTCGACCTGGTGCAGCTGCAGTTGCAGATCGCCGGGGGCAGTCCCCTGCCGGTCACCCAGGAGGACGTCACGATCACCGGCCATGCGATCGAGTGCCGGGTCACGGCCGAGTCGGCCGCGGAGGGCTTCCGCCCGTCGCCAGGCCGGATCACGCGGTGGTCGGCGCCCACGGGAGACGGGATCCGGCTCGACACCCACTGCTTCTCCGGTTACGTCGTCCCCCCCTTCTACGACTCCCTGCTCGGCAAGCTCGTCACCCTGGCGCCGAACCGGCAGCAGGCGATCAGCCGGATGCTGGACGCGCTCGCGGGCATGGACGTACAGGGCATCCAGACGACGATCGCCTATCTCACGGAGCTCGTGGGCAGCGACGAATTCCGGGCCTTCGACATCTCCACGACGTGGATAGAGCAGCGCGCCCAGGCACATCTGACCCCGGAGGGCGCGCCGCGCCGCTGATCGCGACACGTTGCGTGGCAGCGCCACCGGTCCGCACCGTGCAGATCCCGCTGTACCTGCCGGCGGGGTCCTCCCCGCCCCCGCGGTCCCCGCTCCCGACCGTCCTCAGTCGGAAGCGTTGCCAGGGCGCGCCAGGGAGTCCTCGGTCTGCGCCTCGTCGTCGGTGGTGAGCGTCGTGGCGTCCTCGTCGGCCGGCGCGCCGGCGTCCTGGAGCCGGTCGCCGTCGCCCTCCTGAGGTCGGCCCACCGGTCCGTCCGTGGTGTCAGGCGACTCTCGGTAGCCGGTTCGGTCGGACTCGCTCATGCGTCTGTCCCCCCTGATGGTTGCCTAGGACTGGATACCTCGCCGGAGGCGCCCGCACCGGGGCCGCGGGCGACATCGCCGTCCGCCCGGGCGGGCAGGTCGTCGCCGTGCTCGGCGTCGCGCTCGATCCCCTCCTCGCGGGTCAGCGGCACGTCCTCGAACGACGACCCCGTGTCGCTGCCGTCCCCGGTCGCCGAGGACGTCGGGATGTCCTGCTGGATGCGGTCGCTGCCCGGCGGGTCGGTCATGGTCGGTCCTCCCGTGCTCTGGATGGCTGACCGAGCCATGCCCGCCGTCCGCCGGGGGAAACGACGGCGACCGGAACGACGACGGCCGCCTCACCGTCGGCGGGGAGGGCGGGGTCGCCTCTCAGAAGGCGGCCTCGTCGATCTCCATGAGGGCGTTGTCCGTGTTCTCGACGATCGACCGCTCCGACGACAGGTGCGGCAGGACCTGCGTCGTGAAGAACCGCGCGGCGGCCAGCTTCCCCTCGTAGAAGTGCCGGTCCGCACTCCTCACCTCGCCGGACAGGGCGGCCAGGGCCACCTCCGCCTGGCGGACCAGCAGCCAGGCCGTCACCAGGTCACCGGTGGCCAGCAGCAGTCGGCTGGTGTTCTGGGCGACCTTGTAGAGGGCGGTCATGTCCTCCGGCGCGCCGGAGAGGTGGCCGAACATCGCGGTCAGCATCCCCTGGACGTCGGACAGCGCCGTGGCGAGCAGTGCCCGCTCCTCTTTGAGCCGGCCGTTGCCGACCTCGGCGTCGATCGTGGACTGGATCTGCTCGGCCAGCCAGGTCAGGGCGACCCCGCCGTCCTTGACGATCTTGCGGAAGAAGAAGTCCTGGCCCTGGATCGCCGTCGTCCCCTCGTAGAGGGTGTCGATCTTGGAGTCCCGGATGTACTGCTCGATCGGGTAGTCCTGCAGGTAACCGGAGCCGCCGAGGGTCTGCAGCGACTCGGCGGTGAGCAGCTGGGTGGCGCGCTCGGAGCCGAAGCCCTTGACGATCGGCAGCAGCAGGTCGTTGACCCGCTCGGCCAGCTTCGCCTTCTCGCTGTGCCCCTCACCGGCGGCCTCGGCCTCGGTGATCTGGTCGCGGAAGCTGGCGGCGTAGAGGTAGAGCGCCCGCATGCCCTCGGCGTAGGACTTCTGCAGCATCAGCGAGCGGCGGACGTCGGGGTGGTGGGTGATGGTCACCCGGGGGGCGTCCTTGGACGTCGCCGTGAGGTCGGCGCCCTGGACGCGGGTCTTGGCGTAGTCCAGCGCGACCTGATAGCCGGCCGACAGGGTGGCGATGGCCTTGGCGCCCACGAACATGCGCGCGTGCTCGATGACCTTGAACATCTGCGCGATGCCGTCGTGCACCTCGCCGACGAGCCAGCCCTGGGCGGGCACCGGGCCGTCGCCGAAGGTCACCTCGCAGGTGGTGGAGACCTTGAGGCCCATCTTCTTCTCGACGTTGGTGACGTAGGCGCCGTTGCGCTCGCCCAGCGCCCCGGTTCCCAGGTCCACGTGGAACTTGGGGACGACGAACAGCGACAGGCCCTTCGTGCCGGCCTTCGCGCCCTCGGGGCGGGCCAGCACCAGGTGGATGATGTTGTCGCTCAGGTCGTGCTCGGCCGAGGTGATGAAGCGCTTCACCCCGTGGATGTGCCATGAGCCGTCGGGTTGCTGCACGGCCCTGGTCGTGCCGGCGCCGACGTCGGAGCCCGCGTCGGGCTCGGTGAGCACCATCGTGGCGCCCCAGTGGTGGGCGAGCATGAGCTCGGCCAGGCGCTTCTGGTCGGGCGTGCCCAGCTCGTCGAGGATCGCGGCGAAGGCGGCACCCGAGCCGTACATGAACACGGCCGGATTGGCGCCCAGGATCATCTCGAAGGCGCCCCAGGTGAGCACGTGGGGTGCGCCGAAGCCGCCGAGGTGAACGGGCAGGTCGAGGCGGTACCACTCGCCGTCCTCGATGGCCTTGACCGACTTCTTGAACGACTCGGGCAGCGCGACCGAGTGCGTGACCGGGTCGAACACCGGCGGGTTGCGGTCGGCGTCGACGAAGGACGCGGCGATCGGGCCCTCCGCCAGCCGGCGGATCTCGCCCAGCACGCCGCGGGCCGTCTGGGCGTCCATCTGCTCGAACGGTCCCGTCCCGAACCGGTCCTTGGTGTCCAGGAACTCGAAGAGGTTGAACTCGAGGTCCCGCAGGTTGGCGGTGTAGTGGCTCATGTGCTGGGCTCCCGTGCTCCGTGCCGGTGGACGGCCTTGTCGTGCCGACGAGGGCTACTCGCCGGTAACAAAGGTATTACCCACCAGTAGCAACGGGCAACTACAGCGCAGGTGACACGCCCAGGGCAGCGGGCCGGTCGGCTCAGCGGTTCCTGCGGCGGCGCACGGTCATCAGCGCGTCGGCGAGACCGACCAGGAGCCCGCCCAGCACCGCGGCGATGAGCAGCGCCAGGACGAGCGGCGCCTCGACGTCGGTGAAGACCAGGCTGATGTCGACGGTCTGGGTGTTGAACATGACGAAGAGGACGAGCACGACGGTCACGAAGATGAGCAGCGCCAGGGCGACCGTCCGCCCCAGGGCGCGGCCGGCGCCGCGACCGTGTTGGGCGGTGTCCGGAGCCGTTGCCGGGCCGTTGCCCGGGGGGCGCGGGTCGGCTGTGCCGGCGGGCCCGGCAGGGTCGCCCACGAGGGGGCCGCGGGTCGGGTCGGTACCGGGGATGCCGGCGGGTCGGGGCTCGGAAGTCGTCACGCCCCCGAGTGTGCTGCCCCGGACCCTTCCGTGCAGGTGATTCCGAGGTCAGCGCGCGTCGGGTTCCGTCTCGGCCGGGGGATAGCTCGGGCCGGCGATGCCGCTGGCCGGGCCGGGCTCGCCACCCTGGGATTCCGGATCGGCCGGCGGCGCCACCTCGGCCCCCAACGGTCGGGCCTCGCGGTCGGAGCCGGCGTCGTCCTCGTCAGGCATGGTCATCGCCGCATTGTCACCCTCCGGGCGACACCACGGCCACGGGCCGTCCCCTGCTCAGTCCTCGAGTGCCGGGCCGGCCTCGTGGGCCGGATGGCCCTTCGTGCGCTCGGTCTGTTTCATCCTGGCCTCGTAGACGTGCCGGTCCCCGTCGGCCAACTCGTGGCGGGCCCGCGCGTCGAAGTCCCGGAACGTCGTCCAGTAGTTGGCGTCGTAGTCCTCGACGATCTGGAAGGTCCAGCGGTCGGCGATGACGTTGCGGCCGACCAGGTCCCGGTCGAGGTCGTCGGCCAGCGCCGTGGCGCCGGCCTTCCGCAGGAGCTCGACGGCGTCCTGCAGCGCCAGGTCGGCCTTGCCGGTGAGCTGGTGGAAGCCGTACAGCAGCCCCCGGGCGTGCTCGACGGTCTCGAGGGCCTCGGAGAGCTTGCCCAGCCCCGCCACGAGCGTGTCGTCGAGGTCGGATCGGGTCCGGTCGTCTGCCACCGGCTCATCCTCGGGGCAGCGCGGGCGCCCCGCAGCCTCAGGCGCGGTCGGCGGCCATGGTGATGAGCCGCTCGGCCAGCTGCCGACCGTGCGCTGCGGGACCGTCGGGGCCGAGCAGCCCACCCGAGAGGTACATGCCGTCGATGATCAGGTGGATCTGCGCGGCGAGGTCCTCACCGGCGCCCGGCACGATCTGGTCGGCGAGCCGCTCGAGCCGGCTGTACAGCTCGAACTTGTAGTCGGCGGCCGCGCTGCGGGCGGGGTGCCGCGGGTCGTCGTACTCACTGCTCACGTTGTTGAAGGGGCAGCCGCGGAAGCCGGTTCGGGTGACGTCACGCTCGACGGCGTCGACGACCGACAGCAGCGCGGCGCGCGGGTTGCCCTGCAGCCGGACCAGCTCCGCGTCGATGAACGACAGGACCGTGGCGGCCTTACGCGCGAGGTAGGCGCCGACCAGGTCGTCCTTGCTCTTGAAGAGCCGGTAGACGGTCATCTTGCCCAGGCCGGTCTCGCGGACCAGCTCGTCCATCCCGACGCTGCGCGAGCTGCGGCCGGAGAAGAGCCGTTCGGCGGTGTCCAGGACGATCGCCTGCCGCTCGGCGCGGCTGCGGCGAACGGGGGCCCCGGCGCCTGCAGCTTCCAGAGCGTCCACGGCAGCGAGGACGTCGTCGGGGGCGGCGAGAGACAGCGCGGAGGTCACGAGAGCGATGGTGCACCTTGACGTGACGGAGCGGTTCGCGGCACGCCGAGGGACGTCGCTCTGGGTGACGAGAGGCGCCCGTGCTGCGCGGGGCGCCGGGGGTCGATGGTACCGAAGTGACGACGCACAGTGACGATCGGAGCTGCGCGGCCACCTTTCACGGGTGCGCGCCCCGCCTGCGCGGCGGGCGGGGACGGGCAGCCCGCTCTCAGTTCCGGCGGATGCGGCGGGGGTTGGCCAGGAGCCGGGCCACGGTCGTCACCGCGGTCTCCTGGCTCGGGGACTCCTCCGCGCCGGGGGCCGAGGAGTCGGTGGTTACTCGTGCGTCGTGCTGCGTGTCCTCCATGCGATCAGCCTCCCCCTGTCCGGGCCGCCGGAGACAGCCCCGAACCGGTGATCCTGTGCACATACGGTGAGAGTTGCCTCACCTCCGCCCAGGTCAGTGGGGGTGCGGGGGGTCCACGAGGGCCGGTGCGGCACCTCGCCGCGAGCCCCGCCCGGCGATGGCGAGCACCGTTCCCCACGCGAGGACGGCGAGGCCGACGATGAAGAAGCTGGGCGGCAGGTTGACCATGGTCGACAGCACGAGACCGCCCCAGACCGACCCCAGTGCGAGCCCGACCGCGAACGCCGCGACCCGTGCGGGGCGCGCGGTGAGGCGCAGCGCCGTCGCGGCCGGCGTCACCACGAGGGCGAAGAGCAGCAGCGTGCCGACCACCTGCACGGCCATGGTGATCGTGAGGGCGAGCAGCACCACGAACGCGAGACCCAGCGCCCGCACCGGCACCCCCCGGGCCTCGGCGACGGCCGGATCCACCGAGGCGAACACGAGGGGCCGCGCGAGGACGGCGAGGGTGAGCACCACGGCGGCGGTGAACGCGCCGAAGATCATCAGTTGGTCGGTCGTGACCGCCAGCAGGTTGCCGAACAGCACCGACGTCGTCGTGCTGGCGTTCGCGCTGGCCAGGGAGGCGAACAGGACGCCGAGCGCTGTGGCGAGGGCGAGGATCGTGCCGGTCGCCATCTCGCGGTCGGCCACCTTGCGGCCGAAGAGCCCGATCAGCAGTCCGCCTCCGACGCAGAAGACGGCGAGCCCAAGGGTGACCGGCGCCCCGATCAGGAGGGCGCCGGTGGCACCCGGGAAGCCGATGTGGGCCAGGGCGTGGGCGGCGAAGGCGTTCTGCCTGGTGATGACGAAGTAGCCGAGCAGCCCCGCGGCGATCGCGACCAGCGAGCCGCCGATCAGTGCGTTGCGCAGGAAAGGGCTCTGCAGCACCTGGAACCAGTTGGACTGGAACTCCACGGCGGCCAGCGCGGCCGTCACTCGAAGGCCCCGCGGTGCGGGTCGGGCCAGGCCGCCCGGGTGAACAGGTCGCCCTGCGCGGTGCGGACGACGCCGACCGGCGTTCCGTAGAGGTGGGTGAGGAGCTCCTCCTGCACGACCTCGCCGATCTCGCCATGGTGCGGGTGGCCGTCGAGGAGGTAGACGGCGTCGGTCAGCACGGGTAGCAGCGGGTTCAGGTCGTGCGCGACCACCATGATCGTGACGTCGCGGTCGCGGTGCAGGTCGCCGAGGAGGCGGACGATCTCCTGCTGGTTGCGCAGGTCGAGGTTGGCCAGCGGCTCGTCGAGCAGCAGGAGGTCGGCGTCGTCCACGATCGCCTGGGCGATGGCCACCCGCTGCTGCTGTCCGCCCGAGAGCTCCGACATCCGGCGCTCGGCGTACTCCACGGCGCCCACACGGCGCAGCGCGTCGTCCACCCGTGCGCGCTCGGCCGGTGAGGTGCGGCGCAGGCCGAATCGGCCGCCGGTCAGTCCGAGGGTGACCAGGTCGCGGCAGCGGATGGCCTCGCCCAGAGCGGCGGTGTAGTTCTGCGGCACGTAGCCGATCCGGCGGTTGCCGCGGCGCGGCGCCGCACCGAGGACCTCGATCCGGCCCGAGGCGGCGGGCAGCAGGCCCAGCGCCACCTGGAACATCGTCGTCTTGCCGGCGCCGTTGGGGCCGATCACACCGACGACCGCGCCGGCCCGGACGGTGAACGTGCCCTGCGACCAGACGGTCCGGCCGCCGCGCGCCACGCTCACGCCCTCCAGGACGAGAGCCGGGGGGCGCTCGTCGGTCGACCTGGCCGGGTCCCGCTGAGTCACCGGGTCCTGCCGAGTCACTGGGTCCTGCTGAGGGCGTCGGTGAGCTGCCGGATCTGCCCGTACTGCCACTCGACGAAGGACGCGGTGGCGTCCCGCGGAGATTCCGTCACCTCGACCACCGGCACGCCGGCCGTCTCGGCGGCGTCACGCAGCTGGTCCGGCACGCTGCCGCTGGTCTGGGTGTTGTAGAGCAGCACGTCGGCCGAGCCGTCGGCGAGCACCGCCTCGAAGGCGGCCAGGTCTCCGGGCGCCGGGTCGCTCGCGTTGCCGGCCGACCGCTGGTAGCCCGCCGGCGTGACGTCGGTGAGCCCCACGGCGTCGGCCATGCGGTTGTAGACGCCCTCGGTCGCGGCGTACGTCCGCCCCTCCGCCAGCGTCCGCAGCTCGTCGACGGCGTCCACGTACTGCTGCACGTCGCCTTGCCAGACCCCCTGGCGCTTCTGGAAGTAGCCGGCCCGGTCGCCGGTGAGGTCGACCAGCGCCGCGGTCACGGCCGCGGCCATCTCCGGGACGATCTCCGGGTCGGCCCACAGGTGCGGGTCGCTGCCCTGGGCGGACACGCCGGCCACCTCGGCGGCGTCGACCACGGAAGGCTGCGGATCCAGTGCGGCGACGGCGTCGGCGGCCCACTCGTCGTAGTGGGCGCCGTTGAGGACCACCATCTCGGCGGCCGAGAAGGCGGCGAGGTCGGCGGTGGCGGGCTCGAAGTCGTGCGGGTCCACGGCGCCGGAGGATACGACGGTCGTGACGTTGACGCAGTCCCCGCCCAGGTCGCGCACCAGGTCGCTCCACTGGCTCACGGAGACCACGACGTCCACCACGTCGGTGGGGCAGGCCTCGGCGTTGCCCTCGGAGACGGCCGGCCCGCTGCCCCCGCCGCTGGAGCAGGCGGGGAGGCCGAACAGCGCCAGCCCGGCCAGTGCTGCCCAGGCGGGGATGCGGACGCGCGGCACGACGGGAGCCCTCCGTTACTGATAATGATTCTCACCATCAGTATGGCGGACGACGGCGCGCGATCAGGAGTCCGGGGTGTCGGCCCCCCCGCCGCCGACGTCCTTCCCCTCGGCCGGTTCTTCCGGGTGCGGCGTACGGCCACCCGTTTCCTCGTCCCCGGGCGGGTCGCCCTCCGCGCGCTCGGCCGTGTGCGGCGTTCGCTGAGCCTCGGTCATTGCGGGTCCTCCTCGATCCGTCGGTGTCCTGTGCCCTGTGCCCGGGCGCTCCCGGCGGCAACCGCCGGCGGTGATCGCTGGTCAGCGCACCGGTTCTGCGGCGGGGACCTGCGGCAGCAGTGCCCGGACGGCGCCGTCGTCCGGCAGCGCGCCGCGGGCCCCCGGGCCGGTGGTCGACAGGGCCGCGGCGCAGACCGCGTAGCGGACCGCCTCGAGCAGGTCCGCCCCGCGGGCCAGCGCCTGGGCGAGCGCGCCGCAGAAGCAGTCGCCGGCCCCCGTGGTGTCCACCGGCGTGACGCGGGGCGGTGCCTGCACCAGCACCGGCCCCGTCTCGGGCACGACCAGCGCCCCGCGGGCGCCCAGGGTCACCACGACCGAGCAGGACGCCACTGACCGCGCGAGCTCGGCCAGGTCGGCGGTCGAGCGCTCGGCCGGGAGAACGCCGGCCAGCTGGGCCAGTTCGTGCTCATTGGGCACCAGCACGTCGACCCGGGCCAGCAGTCCGGCCGGGAGCGGCTGGGGCGGCGCCGGTGTCAGGACGACGGTGCCCGTCGCGGCCCGCGCCGCCGCCTCGACCGTGGCCAGCGGGATCTCCAGCTGGAGCAGCACGACGGCGGCCCGACGGACCGAGTGGGTGTCGGCGTCCTCCGGGCGCAGCTCGGCGTTCGCGCCGGGAACGACGACGATGAGGTTCTCGCCGCTGCCCTCCTCGACCGCGATGGTGGCGCTGCCCGTCGGCACGCCCGGCGTCCGCTCGACCAGCGTCACGTTCACCCGCGAGTCCGCCAACGCGGCCAGCTGGCGGTCGCCGGCCGGATCGGCCCCCACCCGGCCGACCATGTGCACCCCGGGGCCGAGCAGTCCGGCCGCCGCGGCCTGGTTGGCGCCTTTGCCACCCGGCGCGACCACCGCGGAGGTGCCGATGACGGTCTCCCCCCGGCCAGGCAACCGCCCCACGGTGACGAGGACGTCCTCGTTCAGGCTGCCGACGACGGTGACGGACACGGAGAACCTCCGGTGAACGGGTGCGGGGAGCGGTGGACACCGGCGATCATGGCGCGGTGACCACTCCGGAGCCCCGACGGGTGGTCGGGGCCCCATGATCGGGGGGCGGCTGGTCCGCAACGACCCGGCGCAGTACGACGCGCTGGTCGACCACTGGTGGCAGCCCTCCGGTGAGTTCGCGGCGCTGCACTGGCTGGCCGCCTCCCGGGCGGACCACATCCCGCCGGCGGTCCGCTCCGGCGCGGTCCTCGTCGATCTGGCGTGCGGGGGCGGGCTGATGGCGCCGCACGTGGCCCGGCTCGGCTATCGACACGTCGGCGTGGACATCGGTCTGCCCGGGCTCGAGCTGGCCCGCGACCACGGGGTCCTCGCCGTGCGCGGCTCCGTCCTGCGGGTGCCGCTGGCCGACGCCTGTGCCGACGTCGTCGTCGCGGGGGAGATCCTCGAGCACGTCGAGGACGATGTCGGCGTCCTCGCCGAGTGCGCCCGCCTGCTGCGACCCGGCGGGACCCTGGTCATCGACGGGCTGGCATCCGGCCGGTTGTCGGTGTGGATCAACATCCACCTCCTGGAACGGTTGCCGGGCGGGCCCCCGCCCGGCCTGCACGACCCGGCGCTGTTCGTCGACCGCGAGCGGCTGCTTGCCGCCGCCGACGAGCTGGGTCTGGACCTCCGTCTGGTGGGGCTGCGCCCGTCGATCCGGGACGCGATCGCCTGGCGGCTGGGTCGCCGGGCGGGCGTCCGGATGAAGCCGATCCGCTCCACCGCGGTGGTCTTCGCCGGTTACGGGCGCAAACGCTGACCTGGCGACGGGCGGCGCCGGGGCGGACCCCGTCGTACCGTCGGGACATGAGGCCCAGCCCGCGCGCCCAGGACCGGACCCCATGAGCGAGGCGGTGCTGACGGGGGCGGGTTCCGCCCTGCCGGCCACGCTGGACCAGGAGGCCGCATGGGAGGGCTACTTCGCCCGGCACTACGAGGGTGTGCGCGCCGCCCGCCGGATCTTCGCCGGGGCGGGTGTCCGTCGCCGACACGCGGTCGCCAACCCGCTCGACGAGGACCTCAGCCAGTGGAGCACCGGCGCCCGCATGCAGCGCTACGTCGAGGAGGCGCTCCCCCTGGGTAAGCAGGCGGTCGCGGGAGCCCTCGACGCGGCCGGTCTCGCCCCCGGGGACGTCGGCCTGTTCGCCGTCGTCACGTGCACGGGGTACGCCACACCCGGGCTGGACATCCGGCTGGCCAGTGACCTCGGCATGCCGCCGGGACTGCAGCGGCTCCTGATCGGCCACATGGGGTGCTACGCGGCGATCCCGGGTCTGGCAGCGGTCGGTGACTTCGTCGCCGCGCGGTCCCGCCCGGCGGTCATGCTGTGCTGCGAGCTGACCAGCCTGCACGTCCAGCCCGCCCAGCCCGACCTCGAGCAGGTGGTGGCCCACGCGCTCTTCTCCGACGCGGCGGCGGCCGTGGTGGTGCAGCCGGGCGCGGCCGGGGGTCGGCGCCTGGCCGGCATCGTCGCGCGCACCGACCCCTCGACCGCCGACCACATGACCTGGGACGTGACCGACCTGGGCTTCCGCATGGGACTGTCCCCGCGCGTGCCGGAGGTGCTGGCCCGCCACGTCGGCGACGTCGTGGACGAGTTGCTGACCGGCGCTGGGCTGCGCGTGGAGGACGTCGCCGGGTGGGCGGTCCATCCCGGTGGTCCGCGCATCCTCGACGTCGTCCGCGACGAGCTGGCCTTGGCCGAGGAGCAGCTCAGGGCCTCCCGCCGGGTGCTGGCCGAGCACGGCAACTGCTCGTCGGCCACGGTGCTGCTGGTGCTCGAGGAGCTCGGCGACGTCGACGGACCGGTCGTGGCGATGGCCTTCGGGCCTGGGCTCACGCTTTACGCGGCCCTGCTGCTGCCGAACTGACTGCGCGGGCCGGCGGCAGGCCCTACGCTCGATGCACCCTGGCCCAGCGTGGCGGGAGGGAGCCGGTTCGTGCAGCCTGCCCAGCCCGTGCGCGTGTTCCTGGTCGACGACCACGAGGTCGTGCGGCGGGGCGTCGCCGAGGTCCTCGAGGACGATCCGGGCATCACGGTCGCGGGGGAGGCCGGTTCGGTCGCCGAGGCACTGGCCCGGGTGCCCGCGGTCCGGCCGGACGTGGTCGTCATCGACATGCGACTCCCCGACGGGGACGGTGCCGAACTGTGCCGGGCGCTGCGACTGCGCGTGCCGGGGCTGCGCTGCATGGTGCTGACCAGCTACTCCGAGCAGGCCGCGCTCGAGGCGGCGATCCGGGCAGGCGCCTCGGGGTTCGTGCTCAAGCAGGTACGTGGGCCGGCGCTGGTGTCCGCCGTGCGCACCGTCGCCGCCGGCGGGACATGCTTCGACGACGTCGTCCCGCCGAACGCGCGCGCCCAATCGGCCCGGGCGGCCGGCAGCGACCGGCTGGCCCTCCTGACCGATCAGGAACGCACGGTGCTGGGACTCATCGGCGAGGGGCTGACCAACCGCCAGATCGGCCAGCGCATGGGTCTGGCCGAGAAGACGGTGAAGAACTACACCAGCCATCTGCTGGCCAAGCTGGGACTCGAGCGGCGCACCCAGGCCGCGATCCTGGCCACGGAGCTGCGGGACGGCTCCGCGGAGTGACCGGCTCACGCCGGCGCCGGAACCGCCCATCGGATCTCGGTTCCCGACCCGTCCGACCGGCAGGTCAGCGTCCCCGCCCGCCGCTCCGCCCGCGTTGCCAGGTTCGCCAGCCCGCTGCGCACCAGAGCCGGCGGCAGACCCCGGCCGTCGTCGGTGACCACGACGCAGACCTCCCGGTCGACGGCGATCGACACCGTGATCCGACGCGCCTCCGCATGGCGCACGACGTTGGTCACCAGCTCACGGACGACGGCCGCCAGGTCCAGGACCAGGTCTGCCGGCAACTCGTCGCGCTCGCACCGGATGCGCAGTTCGGGCCGGAGTTCGTGTCCCTCGGTGACCGACCGGACGACCTCTCCCAGCCGTCGGGGCAGCGCCGCCGTCGAGGTGTCCTCGGTCTCGTGCAGCTCGAAGATCGACGTCCTGATGCGGACGATCGTGCCGTGCAGGTCGTCGACGCTGCGGGAGAGCCCGGCCGCCACGTCGGCCTGCTCGGGGCCCAGTGACCGGCCGAGCCGGTCGAGGGACAGAGCCGCGGCGAAGATTCGCTGCACGACGTGGTCGTGCAGGTCGCGGGCGATGCGGTCGCGGTCCGCCTGGACCTGCAGCAGCCGTTCCCGTTGCTGCGCGCGGGCCAGTTCGAGCGCCACCGACGCCTGCGCCGCGAAGGCGGACAGGAGCTGGAGGTCGTTGTTCTGGAAGGGCTCCTTCCCGGCCGCCCGAAGGATCACGATCAGGCTCCGATCCGGGGCGCTGCCCAGCGGGGCCACCAGTGCCGGCCCGAATCCTGCCGTGAGCTCCACGACGGTCACCGCCCGCCGGCCCACCACCGGCATGGTGCTGATGTCCTCGATCAGCCGGGGGACGCCCGCCCGGTACGTGGTCCCCACGTACGTCCCGCGCAACGGCACCCGGACGCCTTCGACCTCCTCGGCGCCCTCGCCGACGGCGGCCACGATCATCAACGACTCGTCGTCGGAGCTGCTGGGCGCGAGCACTCCGGCCATGTCTGCCCCGGTGAGGTCGGCGACCCGCGTGGAGACGGCGTGCAGCACCTGTTCGGGCTCGGCGCCCGACAGCAGCGCGGTGGCCATCTCCACCGCGGCCTCCTCCCACCGCCGCCGCGTCTCGGCCCACTCGGCCAGGCGTGCGTTGTCGATGGCGAGTCCGGCCACGCCGGCCAGGGCCTGGGCGACCTCGACGTCGGCCTGGGTGAAGGGACCCCCGGAGCGCTTCTCGGTGAGGTAGAGGTTGCCGAACACCGACTCGCCGACCCGCACGGGCACGCCGAGGAAGGACTTCATCGGCGGATGTCCGTCGGGGAAGCCGGAGGAGGCGGGGTGCTGCCTCAGGTCGTCCAGGCGCAGGGTCGTCGGCTCGGCCACGAGCAGACCCAGGATGCCGTGCCCGGTGGGCAGCCGGCCGATGCGTTCCCGGTCGGCGTCGTCCATGCCGACGATGACGAAGCGGTCCAGCTTGCGTCCGTCGGCCGTGAGCACGCCCATGGCCCCGTACGTGGCGTCGACGTGGCGCACCGCGGCCTGCACGATGTCGTGCAGCGTCGCCTCGAGCTGACTGCCGGAGGCTGCGGCCATGACCGCAGCAGCCAGCTCGGGGGTCGCTGCACGCCCACCGCCCGGTGCGGGCTCGGATGGTGCGGGCTCG
Organism: Blastococcus sp.; assembly: GCA_025965715.1. Lineage (GTDB taxonomy): Bacteria > Actinomycetota > Actinomycetes > Mycobacteriales > Geodermatophilaceae > Blastococcus_B. Next base: position 17,190 of record JAOPWJ010000045.1, read on the forward strand.
GAGGGCGCGGGCCCGGATGGCGCGGGCCCGGATGGCGCGGCCTGGACCGGGACGGACACGATCCGGGAAGGGCCCGGATCGTCGGGCGGGGTCACGGCCCGACGGTAGGACCCCTGGACGGGAGCGGAAAGGGCTCCCGGGACGGGGGGGTGCGGAGAGCGGGCGCCGTCAGGCGCCACGGGCGAGTCGGCGGGCAGGCGGGCGGGGGACCGCCTGGCGTAGGACCGTCTTTCCGCGCGCCCCCACGATCACGAGGTCGGCGCCGCGGGTGGCCGCGGTCAGTGCCTCGAAGACGGGCCGGTCCAGCACTGCCGTCCGTGACCGGCCGTGCACGCCGGTCTCGCCGATGGCCCGCAGCAGCCGGGCCTGGAGCTGGTCGTGCGCGGCCCGGTGGGCACGGGCCGGCACCCGGCCGACGCCGGTCAGCGGACTCCCGTCCGGCTCGTCGAGGACCGTCACGGCGACCACGGTCGCCTCGCGACGGGCCGCCTCGCGCAGGGCCCAGACGAGGGCGCCGTGCGCGGCGGAGGAACCGTCCACCTCCACGAGCAGCCACGGGTTCTGGCGTCGGGGCAGGAGGGGCGAGAGCCGGAGTGGCTCGACGCCCGGGGACTTCTCACGCGCGCTGCCCCCGGCGGACAGGCCGGTCGTCGGCTCCGTGTCCGGTGCCGGCTCCGGCTCCCGCGAAGGACGGGACTCACTCATGCGGGGGATCGTCGCGGGCCTCGTGCCGCCGCCATAGGGACCAAGGACCCGGTCACGCCGTTACGGGGGGATACGGACCCGTTTCGGACATGAGGTTGTGCGTGTCCGCACGCAGCGTGATCCTTGACTGGTCATGGGTAATGGGCTGGGCGGTCGGTTCTGCCGCCGGCGGTTGGTCATCCCTCCGAGGGGGCCGCCGGACCGGCATTCAAGAAAGGGAACGAAGCGCCCGATCTGGACGCATGACCCTTCTCCGCCGATTGCGGAACACCAGTCTGCTGGCGCGCTTCGGCGTCATCAGCCTGCTGCTCACGATCGCGGTGGGCATGGTGCTCGCCTCCGTCCTCAGCACCGCCGTCGCCGAGCGCGCTCGCGAACAGGCCGAGTGGACCGCGATCGTGACGGTCCGCCTGGGCCTGCAGCCCCAGTTGACGCCCGGTGACCTGGCGAACGGCTTCGACGGCACGCGCCTCGCCGCGGTGGACGCGGCGGTCGACGCAGCCAGGAACAACCTGCAGGGCGGCGGGGAGCTCGACGACCTGGACCCGGTGGAGCTCAACATCTTCAACCGCGACCGGACGATCGTGTACTCCGACGAGAACGACAAGATCGGCTCCGTGTCGGAGTCCGACGAGCTGGACGACGTCCTGTCCGGCGAGGTCGTCTCCGGCTTCTCGCACTCGGACGACGACGGCACCGGCAGCGAGGACGGCGAGCGCGTCTTCCTCGAGGTCTACGTGCCCGTCCAGTACGCGGGCTCCGCGTCGCCCGACGGCGCGATGGAGCTGTATCTGCCGTACGCACCCGTGGCGGCCGCCGTCGCCACCGACGTCCGGACGCTGACCATCACGCTCGTGGTCGGCCTGGCGATCTTCTACGGGGTCGTCTTCCGCCTGATCGCGTCGGCCTCACGGCGATTGCAGCGACAGACCGAGGCGCTGCGGTCCTCCGCCGAGCGGGACCGGCACCAGTCCACGCACGACTCGCTGACCGGCCTGCCGAACTGGGTGCTCCTCCGCGACCGCCTCGCGCAGAGCCTGTCGGCCGCGAGCCGGACGTCCGGCGAGGTGTCGCTCCTGCTGATCGACCTCGACCGGTTCAAGGAGATCAACGACACCCTGGGGCACACCTACGGCGACAAGCTGCTGTGCCAGGTCGGACCGCGGCTGCAGTCCGTCCTCCGCGACGGTGACACGGTGGCCCGACTGGGCGGCGACGAGTTCGCCGTCCTCCTGCCGTCGGTGCAGGGTGAGGAGGAGGCCCGCGCGATCGCCGAGCGGCTCAGCGAGGCGCTGCACCGGGCCTTCGACGTCGACGGGGTGGTCCTGGACGTCGAGGCGAGCATCGGGATCGTCCTGTCGCCCTGGCACGGGACCGACACCGAGGAGCTGCTGCGCAACGCCGACATCGCCATGTACGTCGCCAAGGAGCACAAGGCCGGCGCCGTCGTCTTCACGCCCGAGGAGCACGTCGCCGCTCCCTCGCGCCTCACCGTGCTCGGCGACCTCCGCCGCGCTCTCGACGGCGACGACGAGCTCTTCCTGAACTACCAGCCCAAGTACACCCTGCACGGCGAGCGGATCGAGGGCGTCGAGGCGCTGCTGCGCTGGCAGCACCCGCTGCTCGGGCTGATCCCGCCGGACGAGTTCATCCCGGTCGCCGAGGGCACGGGCATCATCCTGCGGCTCACCGAGCGGGTGCTCGGGCTGGCGCTGGATCAGATGCGCCGCTGGCTGGACGCCGGTCACGCCGTTCCCGTGGCGGTCAATCTGTCCACCCGTTGCCTGCTCGACGCGGGCCTTCCCGACCTCGTGCAGCGGATGCTCACCGAGCACCGCGTACCGGCGACCCTGCTGCGGCTCGAGGTCACCGAGAGCGCCGTCATGGGCGACGCGGCGCGCTGCATGGAGGTCCTGCAGCGGCTCCACGACCTGGGCGTCAAGCTCTCGATCGACGACTTCGGCACCGGCTACAGCTCGATGGCGTCCCTGCGTCGGCAGCCCCTCGACGAGCTGAAGATCGACCGGTCGTTCGTGCTCGGCATGTGCACCACGCAGCAGGACGCCGTCCTGGTGCGGACGGCTATCGACCTCGGGCACAACCTGGGCCTGACCGTGGTGGCCGAGGGTGTCGAGGGGATCGAGCACGTCGAAGCCTTGCGCGAGCTGGGCTGCGACATCGCGCAGGGCTACCACTTCGCCCGGCCGATGATGGCCGACAAGCTCAGCGAGCTGCTCGACCGCGTGGGCACGATCCACGACGCGCAGGGCGCGGTGACCAGCAGGCCCTAGGTCATGCCCCGGCGTCCCCGGCATCCGGCGGTCGCTCCCAGCCGCTCGTCCGGATCGGAAAGACCCAGCGGTGACCGGGCCACTCGGTGACGCACCAGAGTTCTTCCCCGGGACGGGACCAGTCCAGGTCCTCGGGCCCGGTGGGCAGCACACCCCGGTGGCGGACCCACGCGCCGGGAGCGCCGACGTAGAGGTCGCCCGCCACGCCTTTGCCGGCGCTCGCTGTGAGGAACCACGTGGATCCGTGGACGACCGCTCCCTGCATCCGGTTCGGTTGATTCTCGTAGACCTCCGGCGCAGCGGTCCTGCCCCGGGAGCCGACCGCCGGCAGGCCGGTTCCCGGATCCAGCGGATAGCGGGCCAGCCGGGGTGCATGGTCGGCGGCTCGGCCCGCGCGCCGGTACTCGCCCACCACCAGGTTCGGCCGCCCGTCGAGCTCCCCGATGGACAGGAACGAGAAGCGCAGTCGGCGTTGCCCGGACCGGAGCGGAACCCGGAGCGGAGCTCGGAGCGCCGCGAGCTGCGGCAGCACGTAGTCGTGTCCGCGCGCGCCGAACCGGCCGGTGAGCCCGCGTCGACGGACGCGCATCACGTCGCCGAGGCGGAACAGGCGCACCCCGAAGAGGGTGTCGGCGACGTAGAGGAGGTCGTCGCGGACGGCAATGCCGCCCGCGTGCACCGGAACGGCGCCCACGGTGAGGACACCCAGCGGACGGCGCGGAGCCACCAACAGGACGTGCCGGTAACGGATGCCGTCGCGGTGCCGCCGGTCGACGACCGTGATCCGCGAGCCAGGGGTGCCGAACCGGCCGCTTTTCGAGTACCAGCTGACGATCAGCGCGTCGCGGGACGCGACGGCCGCCACGCCCTGCGGCCACCACGACTCGTCGTCGCGGTCGCGTGCGTCCCACGTGAATCCCGGCCCGGCGGCCTCCCCCGGCACCGTGCACGGCTCGCCGGAACGGTCGAGATCGCCGAGGACACCGTCGAGCCCGACCGGACGGAACCGCCTGCCCAGCAGGCTGACCAGACGCGCCCGGGGCCGGGTCGCGGTCAGTGCGTAGGGCGTTGCGGAAGGCACGGGCGCATTGTCCCGCCGCCTCGCCGTGGCTGCCGCGGAGGCGACGGCGGGGATGGTCTCAGCCAGCAACTTCCCGATTCCGCATCCATGCTGGGAGCTGGCCGACGGCCGGCACGACCGCGGACAGGGGTTCGCGGCGAGGGGGAAGAGGTGGCGGACATGAGACCCGCGCAGGACGCGTTCAGCGCAACCACGGCAGATCGGGTCACCACTCCGACGTCCGTGGCCCGGGCGCTCGTCGAGGCTCTGCGGGTGCGTCAGTGGCTCAAGAACGGCCTCGTGGTCGCGGCACCGCTGGCCGCGGGCGTCATCTTCCGCCCCGACGTCCTGCTGGACACCGCCGTTGCCCTCGCCGCCTTCATCCTCGCCTCGTCGGGCACGTACGTGCTCAACGACGTGGGTGACGTGAATGCCGACCGTCTCCACCCGACCAAGCGCTACCGCCCCATCGCCCGCGGTGATCTGCCGCTGACCCTCGCGAAGGTCACCGGTGTCGCCCTGTTGCTCGCCGCGGTGCTCATCCCTGTCCTGGGTGGCTTCTACACGCTGGCCATGTGCATCGGCAGCTACGCGGTCATCACCAGCCTGTACAGCCGTTGGCTCAAGCACGAGCCGGTGGTCGACCTCGCGGTGGTGGCCGTCGGCTTCCTGTTGCGGGCCATGGCCGGCGGCCTCGCCGCCGGCCTGACGTTGTCGCCGTGGTTCCTGGCGGTCGCCTCCTTCGCGTCTCTCTACATCGTTGCCGGGAAGCGGTACTCCGAGCTGGTCAACCTCGGTGAGGAGGGTCCGAAGATGCGGCCCTGCCTGGAGGCATACTCCGCGAGCTACCTGCGCTTCGTCTGGTCCATCGCGGCGGCGGTCCTCGTCACGACGTACTGCCTCTGGGCGTTCGAGGTGTCTCCGTCCTCCATCGCGGATGCCTCGGTACCGTGGCTGGCGTTCTCGGTGGCGCCCTTCGTCGTGGGCGTCCTGCGTTATGCCCTGACCATCGACCGAGGCGCCGCGGGCGCGCCGGAGGACATCGTGCTCAGCGACCGCGGGCTGCAGGTCATCGGCCTGGTGTGGTTCCTCGTCTTCACCTGCGGTGCCCTGGGTGTCTGAGGCCGGGGCGCGGGACCCGGGTGTACGGCAGCTCCTCGCCGGCTGGGGAGGAACGGCACGGACGGCGGCGTGGATCGTGCCGGTCGCCGGGGACACCGCCGCGGCGGCCGCCGTCGCAGCCGCGCCGCCGCGTGGCGTGATCGGCCGCGGGCTCGGGCGCAGCTACGGGGACGCCGCCCAGAACGCCGGGGGAACGGTCCTCGACCTGACCCCGCTGGACGGCGTCCGGTCGTTGGACGTGGAGCAGGGGCTCGTCGAGTGCGACGGGGGCCTGAGCCTGGATCGGCTGATGCGGCTCGTGCTGCCCTTCGGCTGGTTCCCTCCCGTGTCCCCGGGCACCCGGTTCGTGACCGTGGGCGGCGCCATCGCCGCCGACATCCATGGCAAGAACCACCACCGCGAGGGCAGTTTCGCCCAACACGTCCGATGGATCGACCTGCTCACCGCGGACGGGCAGGTGCGCCGCCTCGCCCCGGAGACGGAGCCCGATGGCTTCTGGGCCACCGCCGGTGGGATGGGCCTGACCGGAGTGGTGCTCCGCGCCGCGGTGCAGCTGCTGCCCGTGGAGACCTCGTCCATGTCGGTCGACACCGAACGCGCCGCCGACCTCGACGACCTCCTCGACCGCCTCACCCGCACCGACGCCCAGTACCGCTACTCGGTCGCCTGGATCGACCTGCTGGCCCGCGGCGGCCGCCTGGGACGGGCGGTCCTCACCCGCGGCGAACACGCGCCGCGGTCGGCGCTCCCGCGTCGACGGCAGGCCGATCCGCTGGTCTTCGGACCCCGGCCGGTCGCAACCCTGCCCGGGATCGTGCCGAGCGGTCTGCTGCGCCGCAGCACGGTGCGCGCGTTCAACGAGATGTGGTTCCGGAAGGCGCCGCGCGAACGCCGCGGCCAGCTCCAGCCGCTGGCCACCTTCTTCCACCCGCTGGACGGGGTTCTGGAGTGGAACCGCGTCTACGGCCCGGACGGCTTCCTCCAGTACCAGTTCGTGGTGCCGTTCGGGCAGGAGGATGCCCTCCGGGCGGCTGTCGAACGCCTGAGCGCGGCCCGGGCACCGTCCTTCCTGGCCGTGCTGAAGCGGTTCGGGCCGGCAGATCCCGGCCCGTTGTCCTTCCCGCTGCCGGGCTGGACGCTCGCCCTGGACGTCCCGACCCGGACGCCGGGGCTCGCTGCCCTGCTGGACGCGCTCGACGAGCTGGTCGTGGGGGCCGGAGGGCGGGTCTACCTCGCCAAGGACTCGAGGCTGCGGCCCGAGCTCCTGCCCCTGATGTATCCACGGCTGGACGAATGGCGGGCCGCCCGGGACCGGCTGGACCCGGAGCACGTCTTCTCCTCCGACCTGTCCCGGAGGCTGGCACTGTGATCAACGCGCTCGGCTCACCGCAATCCCTGCTGCTGCTCGGCGGCACGTCGGAGATCGGCCTCGCCATCGCCGAACAGCTCGTCCGGGACCGGACCCGCCGCGTCGTACTCGCGGGCCGGGACCTGGCGGCGCTCCGAACGGCCGGGGAGCGCCTGACCGAGCTGGCCGGGCCGACGACTCTCGACGTCACCGTCCTGGAGTTCGACGCCGCGGAGCGGGCCTCCCACGCCACCGTGGTGGAGCGGGCGTTCGCCGGCGGCGACATCGACATCGTCGTCCTGGCGTTCGGGATCCTCGGGGACCAGGAGCGGGCAGAGGCCGACGCCGATCACGCCGTCGAGATCGCCACCGTCAACTACACGGCCGCTGTGTCCGTGGCCGTCCCGGTGGCCGAGGCGCTCCGGCGGCAGGGCCACGGGGTCCTCGTCGTCCTCTCCAGCGTCGCGGCCGAACGCCCGAGGCGCTCCAACTTCGTCTACGGCTCGGCCAAGGCGGGGCTCGACGCGTTCGCCACCGGGATGGGCGACGCCCTCCGGGGCTCCGGTGCGCACGTCCTGGTCGTCCGGCCGGGGTTCGTCACGACCAGGATGACCGCGCACCTGCCCGCCGCGCCGCTGAGCACGACACCGGAAGCCGTGGCACGCGCCGTGCTGGCCGGGGTGCGGCGGCGCAGGGACACGATCTGGGTCCCACCCGCCTTCCGGCTGGTCATGAGCGCGCTCCGGCACACGCCCCGGGCCATCTTCCGTAGGTTGCCCCTGTGAGTCCGCCGACGGTCGATCTGCGAGAACGTGGCCGAGCCCTCGGGCGAGAGGCGTCCCGGTTCGCCGTGGTGGGCGCCTTCGGCCTGGCCGTCGACGTCGGGGGATACAACGCCCTCGTGTTCATGGGCGGGCACGGCCTGCTGGCCGACCAGCCGCTCGTCGCGAAGACGATCTCGCTCATCGCCGGCACGACCGTGGCCTATGTCGGCAACCGGCTCTGGACCTACCGCGACCGCCCGCGCGGCCGGCTCGCCCGCGAGTACACGCTGTATCTGGCGCTCAGCGGCGTCGCCCTCGGCATCGCGCTGGCCTGTCTGGCGTTCTCCCGCTACGTCCTCGGCCTCGCGACCCCGACGGCCGACAACATCGCGGCCAACGGCGTCGGCCTGGCGCTCGGCAGTCTCTTCCGCTTCCTGTCCTACCGGCGCTACGTGTTCCCCTGCGAGCCGCCGACCTGATCCGGTCGCGGCGGCACGGACGAGCGCCAGGCCTCTCCGACCTACCGGAAGCCCTGGACACGCCGCCGGAGTTGCGCGAGAGGCGCCCCGCGACGGCCGGCGTCGGCTTCCACCGTTTCCTGCACGGCTGCCGCCGGTCGACGGAAGCGCCCTGTTCCCCACCCGGCGAGGGCGACGGAGGCCAAGGCGATGGCGACTCCGGCGACGTCGTCGGCGACGTAGTGCCAGCCGAAGTAGATCGTCGCTATCGCGGTCAGCCCGAAGTAGGTCCACAGCGACGTCCGCACGACGAGGGAGGAGAGCACGAGCTGTGCGATGAGAGCGGCGGTGAGCACGATCGAGACGTGCAGGGACGCGAAGGCGGCGATGCTCTGGACACGGTCGGTCCCCCCCGGGTCGGTGACGACCAGCGAGCGTGACTCGAGCAGGCTCACCTGGAGCTGCCAGGTCCCCGTGTCGGGCAGCATCCGGAAGACGTCGGGCTCGGAGTAGATCGGCCCCATCGACGGCAGGATGTAGTAGCTGGCGGTACCGAGGGCCCAGTTGAGGCACAGGGCCGTGACGTACCAGCTCGCGTCGCCGGACCGGCCCCTCGAGACGAGAGCCAGCGCCAGCGACGCCGGAACGAACACCAGGAAGGCGAGATAGATCCACGACAGCACGTGCGCGGCGACACCGATGCCGAGCAGTTCGTGGAGGTACTGGGCGGGCGGCGTCCCCCCGGTGAGCGCTGAGTCCAGTGCGCGGAGCTCGTCGTCGACCAGGGTCGGCCGGAGGAGCGGAAGGAAGTGCTTCAGGTTTCGGTACGAGACGTACGTCACGTAGAAGGCGGCCAGCCCGATCAACGCCGGGAGGAGGCGCCGCCAGGGCCAGCGGTCGCGGGCGACCTGGAGCACGAGCTCGGGAAGTGTCCGCAGTGAGCGCATGCGGACCACGGCGCGGGGCACGACGTCCACGGCCAGCATCGCGGCCACGATGAGCGGGAGGCGGACGTAGGTGGGCCCGAGGAATCCGTCCGGGTCCCGGAGAGGGAGGTTCAGGACCAGGGCGCAGGCGACCGCCGCGATGCTCGTGGCGAGCGCAACCGCCATGGCCAGGCCGTAGGCGCCCCAAGGGACGGCGCGACCGGCGGGTTCATCCATATACGGCTAACTTTTCCTAGATCGTCGGCCAGCACGCGTCGTCGCCGACTCGCCGTCGAATCTGCAGATGCGGAGTGCCGTGAGGACCCTCAGCGTACCGGTCGAGACGACGGAGTCCGCGCAGGGGCGCTCGCGGCCGGCATGGGCGTCGGCCGGAGGGGCGGTCGTCGGGCTGTCCGCCCTCATCCATCTCGCCCTGTGCTGGCTGTTGCGGGGGTTCACCACCGACGACGCCTGGATCTCGGTCCGTTACGCGGAGAACCTGGCGGCCGGCTATGGGTTCGTCTGGAATCCGGGTGGTCCGCGGGTCGAGGGGGCGAGCAACCCGCTCCTCGTGGCGGTGGAGGCGCTGGTCTCCGCCGCCGGCTGGTCCGCGCCCGGTGCCGCGCGCGTGCTGGGCGTCGCCGGCGGGCTGGCCTGCGTGGTGCTGGTCTACGTCATGGGCCGGCCGGTCGTCGGCGAGTACGCAGCCCGCATCGCCTCGTTGCTGACCGCGTGCAGCGCCCCCTTCGCCCTGTGGGCCGTCGGGGGCCTCGAGACGCTGCTGGTGGCCCTGGCCGTCACCGTGGGCACGCTCGAGGTGGCCCGGCCCGACGGCGGCCGGTTGTGGCGCGCGGCCGCGGTTCTGGCCGTACTGCCGTGGTTGCGCCCCGAGGGGATCGCCGTCGCGGCGGCCCTCGTGGCGTTCGGGGAGGCGCGGGGAGTGTTCCGCGCAGCGACACGGCGCCGGGCGCTGTTCCGGGTGGCGGTGCTCGGTGGCGTCCCGGTCTGTTCCCAGATCGTGCTGGAGGTCGTCCGCCTGGGGATCTACGGGCACCTCCTGCCCAACTCCGTGCTCTACAAGTCCGGAGCCGGGGAGGGATGGACCGTCCTCGCCAAGTTCCTCGACCAGGCATGGCTCCCCTCCGCGCTGGCCGCGGTCGGCGCCCTCCTCATGACCGGAAGGGGGCGCCTGCTCGCGGTTCCGCCCCTGGTCTATGTGGCCGGCTCGATCGGCACGCTGGACAGCGCCAACGCCTACAGCCGGTTCTTCCAGCCGGTCTGGCCGCTCGTCGCCCTGTTGGCCGCGGTCGTCGTGGGCCGTGTCGCCTCGTCGATTCCCCGTGGCGGGGGCAGGGTAGGAGCGGCGGTGCTGGGCGCCGCCGCCGGCGCCGTTCTCCTCGTGTTGCCCCCGGGCGACGTGCGGAGCGTGCATGACATGCAGGAGCGGTACATGGACTGCCGGGTCGGCGCCAGGGAGTCGGCGCTCGCGTGGCTGCGCACGACTCCGGGGGACACGTCCTTCGCCATCTCCGACGCCGGACTGGTGCCGGCCCGAGCCGAGGGGCGCCCCGTCGTCGACGACTTCTTCCTCAACGAGCCGCTGATCCAGAAGACGGGTCGGCTGTCGCCCGGGCAGCGTGCGGAGCTGGTGCACCGCCGTTCCCCGGACGTCCTCGTGCTGGCCAGCCGCGACGCCCGGCGCTTCGTCGGCGCCTACCCGACCGAGCAGGCGATCTACGAGCATCCGGCCATGTCGGACTACTTCCTCGCGCACGTGGCGCGGGGGCGCGGCGCGGGCTGCCACTACAACCTGATGGTGTTCGCCCGATGATCCACGGTCTTCCGGCGATGGCCTGGACGCTGCCGAACGTCCTCACCTGCCTGCGCCTCCTCGCCGTCCCCTTCCTGGGCGGGGTGCTCGTCAGCGCCGGGGACAGCCCCGGGGGGCGGCTGAGCGGGCTGATCCTGTTCTCGGCGGCGTCCGTCACGGACCTGGCGGACGGCTGGCTCGCCCGCCGCCGGGGCCAGTGCACCGACTTCGGTGCGCTCGCCGATCCGATCGCGGACAAGGCCCTGGTCGCCACGGCGCTCCTGTGCCTGTCCGGGCTGGATCTCATCCCCTGGTGGGCCACCGTGATCGTCCTCGCCCGCGAGGTGGCCATCACCGCGCTGCGCTTGACCGTCCTCCGCCACGGGGTCATCCCGGCCAGTCGCGGGGGCAAGGTGAAGACGGTCACCCAGACGGCGTTGATCGTGCTCGCGCTGGCGGCGCCGGGGTGGACCGAGGTCCTGGCCGTGGTCGTCCTCGCAACCGTGCTGTGGACGGTGGTGACCGGGATCGACTACGGAGCCAAGGCGGCGGCGCTCAGGCGGGCCGCCGTGCCCCCGCTGCAGGCCCGCCCGGTCGTGGCCGGCTTCCCAGCCCTCGATCAGCAGGGCGGCGGTGCCGCCAGTTCCCGGGTCAGGTCCTGACGCAGCCACACCCGGTGCCCGCAGATCTCGGCGACGACCCGGTAACGGTGCCCGATCAGCGTCCGGAGCCTCGCCCCCTCGTCGATGTGCCAGGCGTCGAGTCCGGTGACGTCCACGAGCCAGGCGGGCGCCTCGGGACCGGCGAGGGTCTCCCGCAGCCGCGCCTGCCCGGGGTCGAGGGTGCGCATGGGAACGCTCCAGAGATAGGGGTAGGGCGAGGCCATGTCGGCGGTCTCGAGCACCGAGGGGAGCCCATAGGCCACGAACGCCGTGTCGGCCGGCGCCTTGGAGTCGGCGAGCCACTCCCCGATCCGCTGGCTGTACCAGGCGGACGGGACGGCCGCGTGCACCACCACGGACGTGACCGTCCCCAGAGCGGCGGCGGCCACGACGGTCCGGGCGGAGGCCCGCATCCACGCGCCCGCCGCGGAGGTCGCGGGCGCGAGCGCTCCGGCGGCGAGGACGCACGCGGGTGCCAGCTGCAGCAGGTACGACGGCCAGAAGCTGCCTCCGGCCGCGATGGCCGCCAGCCCGAACACCAGCAGCGTGGTGGTCGCGCGGCGTTGCGCAGCCGCCCGAGGCAAGGAGCGTCGTGCCCAGCACAGCCACACCAGCGTGATCGGCAGCAACCCGCCCACCACTCCCAGCACGAGCAGCTGTATCCCCCTGGCGGTGGACGCATGCGGACTGCTCGACCAGATGGCGTCGAACGCGGCCGCCCGGAAGGACACCAGATCGCGCCAGGCGTCGGCCGGCTGGATCCCGGCGAACGCCAGCCATCCGAGGAACGACGCACACGGCACCAGCGCGCCGAGCGCGGCACCCGCCGCCAGGGGGACCGCCTGGGGCGCGGTCACCTTGCCCCGCCCCCACGTCGAGAACACCACGAGGGCGACGACGAACAGGGCGCCCTCCAGCAGGTTCTGCTTGATGAGGGGTGCCGCCGCGGCGGCGGCACCGGCACCTGCGGCCCACCGGATCCGCCGCCCGGGGGACTCCTCATGCCACGCCGAGAGCGCCAGGGCGATGGACACCATCACGAACACCGCGCCGAAGAGTTCGCCGTCCGCCTGGTCCGCGGCCAGACCGGGGGCGCACATCGCGCCTGCGGCGACGAGTGCCGCCCATCGGCCACCGGCCGGGCCGCCGAGGAGGCGGCCGGCCTGCCAACCGGCGAGGACGAAGACGACGACGAACGGAATGGCCAGGACCCGGATCGCCTGGTCCCACCCGGTGAGGGCCGCGATCCGGAAGAGCAGCATGATCAGCGGCGGGCGGTCGACGAAGTAGTCGCCGTACAAGAATGGCCCGCCGGTGTGCCACTGCCGTGCCAAGAGGAGATAGCCGCCCTCGTCGTTGCGCAGCGGCCGGGGGACGTACGTCGCACGGGCCAGCACCACCGCCAGGCACAGCAGTCCGAGAAACCGTGCGCTCGTCGTCCGGACGCGGCGTTGCTGCGCCGTCCTCGTCGACAACTGCGCCACGGGGGCATTCAAGCGGTCGGAGGACGATTCCGTCTCGGGCTCGATCCCGCCGATCCGCGAGGTATCGTCCCGCAGCGTGGCAGCCCTTGTGGTGGCGACGGTCGTCGCGATCCTGCACATGGCATTCCTGGTGTACATGGTGATCGGCGGCTTTCTCGCGCTCTACCGGTTCCCGCTGATCTGGCCGTCCGTCGGGGTGACCGTCTACTCGTTCTACGTCACGCTCACCGATTTCACCTGCCCCGTCACCACTCTCGAGAAATGGCTGCTGGAGAAGGGCGGCAGGACGCCGTACCAGGGCAGTTTCACCGCCCATTATCTGCGCGGCACGCTGTACCCCGCGCAGTACGAGACGGCGATCTGGCTCACCGCGATGGGCATCGCGATCGCGTCGTACGTGCTCGCCGTGACTCGACGCCGGCGGAACGCGCCCACCAGGGAGCGCCTCGCGCAGTCCTGAGCCGCCTCACCCGCTGGGTGTCAGGACTCCGCGGTCGATCGGACCTCCGCGGCGAGTAGTGCGGCAGTGCAACGACGGGGCGACCGGCCGATGAGGTGGCACCCGGACGCGCCAGAGGCCCGCGGGGGATGCCCCCGACCTGTGGAGACGATCGATGGAGCGGGTGACGAGAATCGAACTCGCACTGTCAGCTTGGGAAGCTGATGTTCTACCATTGAACTACACCCGCATTGACGCTCTGAGCTGCGGCTTCTTGCTCCGCGGGCGCCGGCCTGGCGGCCGGCTGAGCAGTCGCGACGACGATACACGGCGCGCGCCCGCTTCTCGGCAGCCGGTTGCCCTCCCGGGCGTCGGTCAGCGCAGCCGCTCGTTCGTGAGGTGCCCGACGACGCCGTCGGCCGGCGAGTACCCGGTCAGGACCGGAACGGCCTGCGAGTCGGTGGGAAACCCGTCGGAGAACCGTTCCTCGACGAGGACCGCGGGGTGAACGGGCAGTCGTAGCTGGGCGCGAACCTGTTGCGGAGGGTCACTCCCTAGACTCCGCGGCATGCTGCTGTCCGACCGCGACATCACGGCCGCCATCGCCGAGGGCCGGCTCGGCATCGACCCCTACGACAAGGCGCTCGTGCAGCCCTCGAGCATCGACGTCCGGCTGGACCGGTTCTTCCGCGTCTTCAACAACGCGCGGTACACCCACATCGACCCGGCGGAGCAGCAGGACGACCTGACCTCCCTCGTGGAGCCCGAGGGTGACGACCCGTTCGTCCTGCACCCGGGCGAGTTCGTGCTCGGCTCGACGCTGGAGGTCGTGAGCATCCCCGACGACCTCGCGGCGAGGCTCGAGGGCAAGAGCTCGCTCGGCCGGCTGGGCCTGCTGACGCACTCGACGGCGGGCTTCGTCGATCCCGGATTCTCCGGGCACATCACGCTGGAGCTGTCGAACGTGGCGAACCTGCCGATCACGCTGTGGCCCGGCATGAAGATCGGCCAGCTGTGCCTCTTTCGGTTGACCACGCCGGCCGAGCACCCGTACGGCTCGGCGGTCTACGGCTCCCGCTACCAGGACCAGCGCGGGCCGACGCCGTCCCGCTCGTTCCGCAGCTTCACCCGCGCGGAGACCCGTCGTCCGCCGTCCTGACCCCTACGTTCACCGGCGCCTCGGCTCCCGCCGTCTCGAGGACGTCGCTGGCGCGTCCGGCTGACGACCAGCCCGGGACGGACCGGTCCACCTCGTCGTCGACGTAACGCGGGCGCGTGACCACCCGGCCGAGGACCGTCAGGCCGACGACGCCGCTCAGGACCAGCACGAACATGCCCGTGTAGCCCCCCGTGACGCCGCGCAGCACGCCCACGAGGAACGGGCCCGCGGCGGCCAGGAAGTAGCCCCAGCCCTGGACGACGGTGGCCAGCGCCGCGGTCGTCTCCGCGGTCCGGGCGCGTAGCGGGATCAGGGTGAGCACCATCGGGAACGTGCCCAGTCCGAGGCCGAGCACGGCCATCCACAGCCAGGGAGCGGCGAGGGGCGCCGCCCACAGTCCGATCCAGCCGACGGCGTAGCAGCCCATGAAGGCGAGCAGCATCGGCCACTGGAGCCGGGGCCGCACGGTCAGGGTCGGCACGAGCATGCTGAAGGGAATGCCGATCAGGGTGTTGAGGCCCAGCAGCAGGCCCGCGGTGGCTGCGCTCAGGCCGGCGTCCCGCAGGTACTGCGCCGACCAGCCGACGATGACGTAGGCCTGGGTCGCCTGGATGCCGAAGAAGACGGTCAGGGCCACGGCGGTCCGGCTGTGCACCAGCGACCGCATCTGGACGGCGACGTGGTTTCCGCGCGACCCCCCGGCCGTGGCGGGCACCAGGAGCCACGCGAGAGAGCCCACGAGCGCCAGGGCGGCCCAGATGCCCAGCGCCCACCGCCAGCCGTCGGGACCGGCCGACGCGGCGATCGGCTGGGTGGCCACGGAGGCCGCCGTCCCGCCGATGCTGAGCGCGGTGCTGTACGCACCCACCATCAGGCCGGTGCGGTGCGGGAAGTAGCGCTTGACCAGGCTGGGAAGCAGGACGTTGCCGAGTGCGCCGCCGGTCATCGCCAGCACGGTGCCGACCACGAACACCCAGAACGACTCCGCGACGCCCCGCAGCACGAGCCCGCCGGTCATGGCCAGCAACGCACCGGCGAGCACGTGGGCGTCGCGGAACCGGGCCGACAGCGCCGGCCCGGCGAAACCGAGGACGGCGAAGCAGAGCACCGGCATCGAGGTGACCAGGCCGGCCAGCCCGCTGGAGAGGCCCAGGCCCTGCTCGATCTCCTCCAGCACCGGACCGACGCTGTTGACCGCCGTGCGCAGGTTCAGGCCGGTGAGGACGATCGCGACGCCGATCAGCGCCAGCCCCCGGCGGTGGCTCGGTGCAGTGGTGGTGGAGGCGGAGCGGGTCACCGTCGCATGGTCCTCCATCCCGAGGGGGCGCCGGGTGACCGGGTGGTTGGCCGGCGCAACGATCAGGCGTGCTGGCGGCTGCGGCGGACCCGCTCCATCCGGGGCGCCGCACCGGGGACGCTGTGCCACAGCGCGTACTGGATGGTGAGCGTGGCGGTCGCCGCCACGAGGATTCCGACGAGGTTGACGCCGAGCTGGGTCGCGGCACCGGCGAACTCGTCCGAGCCGCCGAGCGCCAGCGACAGTGCCATGTCGCCGGCGGCGGGAACGGTCGTCACCGAGATGAACACTCCGACCAGCGCGCCGCTCTTGGTGGAGGTCAGGGACAGCACCCCGGCGATCCCGGCCAGTACCGCCACGAGCAGTGACCACCGGTCCGGCTGGGTGATGAAGCCGGTGCCGGGGCGGTCCGCGTCGAGCAGCTCCGTGCCGAACCAGCCCAGCGTCCGGCCGGCGAGCGCGACCAGCGCCGTGACGGCGATCGCCACCACGAAGCCGAGGACCAGCGACACCGCCGAGTGGCGAAAGATCCGCGGCCGGCGATGGACGAGGCCGACCGCCAGCCCGGCCAGCGGGGAGAACTCCGGGCCGAGCACCATCGCGCCGATCACGAGGATCGGCGAGTCGTTGATGATCGCGATCGCCGCAAGCAGCGTCGCGATGGTCAGGAACCCGAGGTAGGAGATCGACAGCCGCGCGTCGGCGTCGACCGTCCGGATCACCTGCTCCCACACCACGGCGTCCGCGGCATCCCCCGGCGCCCGCTCCTCGGCCCGGCGGGCGGCGCTGGACACGGCGGCGTCCACGGCCATCAGGACGATGCCGCCGTCGCGGTCGATGCCGAGCTCCTTGAGGGCGGCGACCACGCCGTCGGCCGACTCTCGGGCGATGTCGGCCACCACGAGATCACCCGCCGGTGCCACCGAGGCCCCGGGCAGGACGGCCAGGTGCGCCGTCCCCGGGCACTGCTCGAACAGCTCCCGTACCTCGGTGGTCCGGTCGGAGGGCACGGTGACCCGCAGTTGAAGCAGCACGGCGCTGTTCTACCCCGGCCGGCGATCAGCCTTTCGGGTTCTGTTCCGTGGCCGCCGATCCGGTGCCCGCCACGTCGTCGTCCTTGGTGCCCACCTCCGCGCCGGCCTCGCTGCCCGGTGCGCCGACGGCAGCCATCGACCGCAGCAGGATCTGGCTGACGTCGAGGACCTCGACGTGGTCCTTGGCCTCGCCGTTCTGCTTCTTCGTGTTCAGCGCGTCCGACAGCATCGTGATGCAGAACGGGCAGGCGGTGGAGATGACGTCGGGATCGAGCTCGAGCGCCTCCTCGGTGCGCTCGGCGTTGATCCGTTTGCCGATCTTCTCCTCCATCCACATGCGCGCACCGCCGGCGCCG
>JAOPWJ010000257.1 GCA_025965715.1 Blastococcus sp.
GCAGGGTCAGGTACGCGCCGTACCCGAGCCCCAGCATGTCGAAGTGCAGGTAGTCCATCTCCTGGTGGTTCTCCAGCAGCCGGTTGTACGACTCGTACAGCCGGTACCCGCTGCTGAGGTGGTTGCCGGCCTTGACCGACTCCAGCGGCTCCAGGTCCGCGAGCGGGGTGAAGGTGATCGCCTTGAGGCGGGCGGTGACGTCGAGCGCCTTGCGCACCCATCCGTCGTAGAGGTCCTGCCAGTTCTCGAAGTAGTGACCGCCGCGCTCACCGAAGACCGGGGCCCGGCGGGCGATCTCCTCCGGGTCGCTGATGGCGGTCGGGCTGACGTAGACGTAGCCGTTGTCGAGGCGATGGTCCAGGCCCATCGCGGTCGGGATCGAGAAGACCCGGGTCGTGTTCTGGCTCAGCACGACCCAGGTGTGCTCGGGCATCAGCAGGTCGAACGGGTAGACGGGCTCCGGGTAGTGCATGGAGTCGAAGAACCAGAACTTCTCCTCCTCGGTGTCCCGACGGTCCTCGCTGAAGGTCGCGTAGTACGGGTACATCCGCTCCCACCCCTGCGCACCCTCGGGCGTGGGCAGGTCGAAGGGATTGGGGAAGGCGCCGTCGGTCATCGTGTTCCTCCGGATCCGGATGGCTGTGCCGGGTGGCCGAGCAGAGATCGGGAATCGCCCGCGAGACGGCGCCTGCTCGCACTGCTTGCGGTCGAGAACTGGTCGAGTTCGAGGACTGCCCTGTCGTAGAGCGGGAGCGCCGCTGCGACGGCCTCCGGCAGCCGGATCCGCTCGACGGACCAGCGGAGCTTCTCGACCGCCCGGGCACGCGGGTAACGGCCGGAGGTGACCCACTCGGCGGTCAGCCAGCTCAGGGTCTCCAGGAAGGACAGCGAGTCGGCGGCCTGCAGCACGTCGGCCTCCACCCCGCCCCCGATCTCGTGCCGGAGGACCAGGCGGCGGACCTGCTGGACGAACTCCTCCTCGGGGACGACGTCGCCGCTCCGCAGCCACTGCTCGACGACGTCGGCGGAGCGGATGGAGTGCGCGAAGAGGTAGTCCGGGTCATCGAAGGGGGCGTCGGGGGTGCCACTGGGACCGCCGGGGAAGTGGCGTTCGGCGTCGTGCACCAGGGCGGCGAACAACAATGCGGGACTGGCGTCCTCCCGCAGCTGCGCGACCCAACGGCGGGTGACCAGCAGGTGCTCGAGCTCGTAGAACCCCTCCAGCCACGCGACCGCACGCAGCTCCAGGGGGCTCAGGGCCGGCGCACGGCCCGGGTCCTCGGTGGCAACGCTGATCTCGACCTCCGCATGAATATGCAGCGAACTGCTTGCTGCACGTTAACAGCGGAGGAAGGGCTGTCAAGGGTGTTCCGAACGCGGGCCGGGGAATCCCCCGGCGGGCAGGACACGGCCGGTGCCTCAGTAGTAGGGCAGCACTTCCTGGGTCAGCACCTTGGCCTGGACCCCAGCCAGCGCCGCCGGGTCGAGGAGGTCGAACAACCGGCCCAGCTCCGCCCTGGAGGACCGCACGACGATCTGGGCCGTCCCCATCCGGGCGACGGCCTCGACCGTGGCCGCGCGGCGCAGCCGACCGGGTCGGATGCCCACCGCCGTCAACGGGCTGGCCAGGGAGGACTGGTGCCACACGACGGCGTCGATCTCCCCCAGGACCAGCCGTTCGGTCATGAAGGGGAAGTGGCCGTCGACGTAGGTGTAGCCGAGGTCCGCAGGGAACTCGGACTCGGTGATCACCGTGTGGTCGTGCGAGGACCGGTCGATGCCCACGGTGTGCACGGCCTCGATCGCGGCCGGGTCGAGGCCCGGCCGGACGAGGACGAACCAGCTGTTCTCGTAGTAGTAGCAGGTCGGGTCCAACCGAACGGTGCGCCAGCTCGGGTCATGGGTCCCGAGATCCTCGGCCGCGGCACTGGAGAGCACGGTGAAGTCCGCTTCCCCCTGCTCGACCAGCTCGATCCGGCGGCGCGAGCCGTAGGTGTAGAGCACCTGCAGGGGGATCCGCAGCCGCTTGAACTCCGTCCGCCGCGCCATGGCCAGCCCCATCAGCTCCGGCGACGTCGCCAGCGGCAGGACGGCGGTCGGGGCGCCGAGGGCGGCGACCGCCCAGAGTTGGGCGAGATCGACGTCGACCAGGAACGTCCCGGTGTGGCCGCGGGGCTGCAGCCGCACCGCACCCACGCCCTGCAGGGTGCGCAGCGCCTTCTGCACGGTCCCGGAACCGACGCCGGTCAGCTGCTGGTACTGCACCGCGGTCGGGATCCGCTCCCCGGGAGACCGGGTCAGCAGGTCGCGGGAGAGCACCTGGATCGCCCGCACGTTCCGGGACAGTCCGACGTCCTGCGCGAGCACGAGGTCCTGCGCCAGCCCGCCGTTCTGCCCGAGCCCGACGTCCGGGGCGGGACCGAGGTCACCCGCTCCGGGAGCCTCGCCTCTCATGGACGCCACGCTACCGACCCCCGGGCGGGCCCCGGGGGCCGGACGCCTCAGCCCAGCGGCCCCGCGAGCAGTCGGCCGGCCCCGGGGATGGCCGGCTGGTGGCCGAGTGCGGTGAGCACCTCGTACGTCGTGGCGGTCGCGGCGGTCACCACCGCGAGGCCCAGTTCGTCCTCGACCCGCTGGACCGCGGCCAGGGACGGCATCTGCACGCAGGCCGAGAGCACGATCGCCTCGGCCCCCTCGCGCTTGAGCCCACGGGCGATGGCCGGCAGCTGCTCGGGGTCCAACCGCCCCACCGCGAGGTTGTCGGGCACCTCCAGGGCCACCGAGTCGACGACCTCGATGCCCTCTCCCTCGATGTACTCCCGCACCAGCTTGGTCAGCGGGGCCATGTACGGGGTGACGATGGCGACCCGGTGCGCACCGATCGCCTGCAACGTCCGGACCAGGGCGCCGGCGCTGCTGACGACCTCGGCGGGGTGCCCGTTGGTGCGGGCGGCCTCGGCGATGACCGCCTCGGACTCCTTGTGCGCGCCCGGTCCCTGGGCCATCACCGCGACCAGACAGGCGTAGGCGATCACGTCGACGTCGGCGTCGGACACCGCGACGGCACAGTCGGCGGCCTGGCCGACCATGGCCGCGAGCTCCTCGCGGTTGACCAGCTTCATCCCCGCGCGGGCCGAGTGGAAGGTGTACCGGTGCCCGGTGGCCTCGCTCTGCCGGCGGAAGAGCTCCGGCAGCTCGGTCTCCATCGTCGTGTTCGAGCTCGGCACGATCAGCCCGATCCGGGAGGAGCCCGCCGGCTTGGCCGCCTGGGTGTCCTCGCAGTCCGCTGCCTCGATGCTCAGGTCGGTGGTCATCAGTAGCCAGTGCCTCCATCGGGAAGGTCGCCCGGGGTGGGGGCGAGGGTGCCTTCATGGTCGTCCTGCACAGCCCGCCGGGACAGCGCACGCCAGATGCTCTCCGCCGTGATCGGCAGGGTGTTCAGCTCGACGCCGAAGTCGGCGAGTGCGTCGCAGATGCCGTTGGCGACCGCCGCGCCGGGCGGGATGGTGCCTGCCTCGCCCACACCGCGCAGCCCGAACGTGGTCACCGGGGAGGGCACCGAGGTGTGCAGCAGCTCGATCGGCGGCAGGTCGGCGGCCGTGGGGACGAAGTAGTCGACCATCGAGCCGTTGACCAACTGGCCCGTGTCGGGGTCGTAACGCAGTTCCTCGGTCAGTGCCGCACCGAAGCCCTGCGCCAGCGCCCCCCGTACCTGCCCGTCGACGATCTTCTGGTTCACCACCGTGCCGGCGTCGTGAACCAGGACGAACCGCTCGACGGTGAACTCCCCGGTGCCCGGGTCCACCGACACCAGCGCGGCCGCGGTCCCGAAGGAGTAGGCCGCGTCGGAGGGCTCGAAGTGCGAGGTCGACTCCATACCGGGCTCCTCCCCCGGTGGGATGCCCTGCCCGGTGATGGCGCTGGTGAACACCTCGGCGAGGGAGACCTGCACGGTCTCGTCGTCGCGACGCCGGACCACCGAACCGGTGATCTCCAGGAGGGCGGCATCGGACTCCAGCCGCCAGGCGGCGAGCCGGAGGGTCTTCTCCGCCAGCTCCTCCGAGGCCGCCTTCAACGCGCCTGCGGCGGCGATCATCGTGCGGGAGGCGAACGCACCGGTGTTCAGCGGCGAGGCGCCGGTGTCGCCGGCGTGCACCCGGACGGCGTCGTAGTCGATGCCGAACACGTCGCTGATGACCTGGGCGAACGCCGTCTCGCTGCTCTGCCCCATCGTGGAGACGCCGGTGTAGAGGTCGAGGCCACCGGACCGGTTGGCCCGCAGGGTGACGCTCTCGTGCGCCCCGAACTGCGAGCCGCGCCTGGCCAGGAAACGGGCGCTGGCATAGCCGGTGCGCTCGACGAAGGAGGAGAACCCGATCCCCATCAGCCGGCCGTCGGCCCGTGGCGTGCGTCCCGCTGCCCGGTGCGCGTCCCAGCCGATGGCCTCGGCCGCCATCCGCAGGCACTTCTCGTAGTCGCCGCTGTCGTAGACGGCGCCGGTCGGGTTCTTCCACGGCAGGTCGGCAGCCTTGACCATGTTCATCGCGCGCAGCTCGACCGGGTCGAGGTCCAGCCGCCGTGCGAGCCTGTCCATCAGCAGCTCGTAGGCGAAGTTGACCTCCGGCTGGCCGTACCCCCGGTAGGCGCCGATCGGCGTCTTGTTGGTGAGCGTGACCCGGCGTTCGGCGTACCCGTGCTCGACCCGGTACGGCCCGTTCATCACGACGCTGGACAGCTGCGCCGACCCGAACGGGGAGTTCCAGCCGCCCATGTCGGTGGCATAGACGTCGGTCATGGCCATGATGCGGCCGTCCGCGTCGGCCGCGATCCGGAAGTCGTGCACCGACTCCCGGGCGTGCGTGGACGCCCGGAAGTGCTCCGCCCGGTCCTCCACCCACTTGACCGGCCGGCGCAGCGCCATCGCGTGCAGGCAGGCCAGCACGTCCTCGGGGAAGACCCCGAGCTTCAGGCCGAACCCGCCGCCCACGTCGGAGGCGACCGCGCGGACGTCGCTCTCCTGCAGCCGGAGGGACGCCGCGAGCTGCTTGCGGATCAGATGCGGCACCTGGGTGGAGGCGTGCACCGTGAGCTCGCGCGCCCCCGGACGCCACTCCGCCACCACGGCCCGCGTCTCCATCGGCAGAGCGGTCACCCGGTTGATCCGGAACTGGTCCTCGACCACGAGCGCCGCTTCCCGCATCCGGGCCTCGGGGTCCCCGCTGCCGTCGGAGTTCGCCGCCATCAGGTTCGAGTCCAGCACCGAGGGGTGCAGCACCGGGGCGCCCGGCTCCAGCGCCGCGAGCACGTCGACGACGTGCGGCAGCGGCTCGTACTCGATGTCCAGGAGCTCCAGGGCGTCCTCGGCGACGTGCCGGCTGGTGGCCACCACGCTCACCACCGGCTGCCCCTCGTGGGTGGCGACGTCCTGGGCCAGCGCGTAGTACGGTAGCTGTGGAGCGCCGGGCACCGGCCGCAGCACGGTGAGCGGCTCCGTCGCCGCCCGCACGTCGGGGCCGGTCAGCACGTGCTTGACCCCGTCCAGCGCCCGGGCGGCGGTCGCGTCGACCCGGACGATGCGGGCGTGCGGGTACGGGCACCGGGCCACGGCCATGTGCAGCACGCGGGCGGGCTCGACGTCGTCGGTGAACCGGCCGTCGCCGCGCAGCAGCCGGTCGTCCTCCTTGCGCGGGACCGATGCGCCGATCCCGCCGGGCCGTGGGGCCGGGCCGGTGTCGTCGGCCACCGATGGGCGCTCCAGCGTCGTCATCGTCGCCGTCCCGTCGTCGAGGGGCCGGTGGGGGTGGTCAGTCCGGTCGCGTCGTCGTCGACGGCGCGCTGCGGGGACTCCGCGAACCAGCGCTCGATGGCGGTGACGATGTTCTCGTAGCCGGTGCAGCGGCACAGCACGCCGGCGATCTCCTCACGGATCTCCTCGCGGGACGGGCAGCCACCCTGGTTGGCCAGGGCGGTCGCCGTCATCAGGAAGCCGGGCGAGCAGAACCCGCACTGCAGCGCGTGTTCGTCCTTGAACGCCTGCTGCAGGGGGTTGAGCTGGTCGTCCTCGGCGAGGGACTCCACGGTCTGCACGTTCCGGCCGTCGAGCTGGACGGCGAACATGAGGCAGGACTTCACCGCCTCGCCGTCCACCACGACCGTGCACATGCCGCACGCGCCCTGTTCGCAGCCCACGTGCGTGCCGGTCAGGCCGAGGTGCTGACGCAGGAAGTCCGCCACGTGCAGCCGAGGCGGGACGGCGACGGTGATCGGCTCCCCGTTCACCGTCGTCGTCGTCTCGACCAGCTCCTCGCGCTGGACGTCCGGTGCAAGCCCGGTCATCGGCGGGCAGCCGGGCGCATCTCCGCGACGGTGAGCTCACCGGCGTCGACGATCAGCTGGTCGTCCAGGTACAGGCTGCAGCCGCGCATCGGGATGTCGAAGTGGCAGGGGGTGTCGTTCGGGCCGCCCAGCTCGTTGTTCGGGCCGATGGCGAACATGACGTTGCCGTAGAAGGACCGCAGCTACATGCCCATGCCGCCGCCGAACTGGGTCAGGGCGTTCCAGTGGGCCCGCTCTTCCAGGCGCCAGCCGACGTGGGTGCCGGTCAGCCCCAGCTGCTGGCGCAGGAAGTCCGCCACGTGCAGCCGAGGCGGGACGGCGACGGTGATCGGCTCCCCGTTCACCGTCGTCGTCGTCTCGACCAGCTCCT
>JAOPWJ010000076.1 GCA_025965715.1 Blastococcus sp.
GGGCGCTGGTCGCGAGACCGGCGCCCGTGTGCGGTGGAGTGGCCGAGAGGCGAGGCAACGGCCTGCAAAGCCGTCTACACGGGTTCAAATCCCGTCTCCACCTCGTCTCCCCCGCGGAGCACGAGCGCGGAGGAGGGACCGGTCGCAAGACCGGGAAGGGCGATTGGCGCAGCGGTAGCGCGCTTCCCTGACACGGAAGAGGTCACTGGTTCGATCCCAGTATCGCCCACCAGCTTCAGCCCCGGATCAGTCGATCCGGGGCTCTTGCCTTTCCGGAGTGACCGGCCGACGAAGCACCCGCCACCACGAGAAGCCGCCGACGTCGACGTGGGGCAACAACGCCACGACGATCTGGAACTTCGCCAAGGTCCGGCTGGGCCACCCGCGGGACTGCGACCCCATACCGCTCCCACCCGGCGTCCCGGCGCCTGTTCGTTCTCCGCCTCGCCGGTCACCCGGGCAGCCTCGACGTCCGACCACCACCGGGCGGCCGGCGACATCGACCCGGTCAGCGACCCGACCTGCCGCGGGGCGGCCCTCCCGGCAGGATCGGCACATGGTTCACCTGCGCTGCGACTTCTTCTCCGAGGCGCTGAGCCTCAGCACGTCGATGACCGTCCTGCTGCCCCAGCAGACGAGCACGCAGATCGGGATGGAGGGACACTCCACCGACGGGCTCCCGCCGGTCCTCTACCTCCTGCACGGGCTCAGCGACGACGACACCATCTGGCTGCGTCGCACGTCCATCGAGCGTTACGTCGCCCCCCTCGGCCTGGCCGTCGTCATGCCGCAGGTCCACCGGAGCTTCTACACCGATCAGGCCTACGGCGGCCGCTACTGGACATTCCTCAGCGAGGAACTCCCCCAGCTCGTGCAGTCGCTCTTCCGCGTCTCCGACCGGCGCGAGGACACCTTCGTCGCCGGCCTCTCGATGGGCGGCTACGGCGCCTTCAAGTGGGCGCTGCGGCAACCGGAGCGGTTCGCCGCCGCGGCCAACTTGTCCGGCGCCGTCGACGTGACGGGAATCGTCACCCGGCGGCGGCGGCCCGAGGACCCACGACTGTTCGAGCGCATCTTCGGGAACCGGGAGGTAGCCGGCACGCCGGACGACCTCTACGAGCTGCTCCGCCAGGCGGACCCGGCCCGGCTGCCGTCGCTCTACATGTGTTGCGGCACCGAGGACGCGCTGATCGACGACAACCGGGCGTACGCCGATGCGTGTGCGGCGGCGTCGGTGCCGGTGCGGACGGATTTCGGGCCGGGCGGGCACGACTGGGCCTACTGGGACGTCCAGATCCAGGACGTCCTCGCCTGGCTCCCGCTCCGCGACGCCGGGCGCTGAGCTATCCGGCGCTGGGCGCGACGAGCCCCGACTCGTAGGGGCACGCGACCGCGTAGGCCCGGTCCGGCAGAGCCAGCTTCCGCGGCCCGCGCCGACATGGGTTCTGCCGGCCGCCTCCGCGAGGTGGCGGTCGCGGGTGCAGGCGGGACGACGTACTGCTCGATGAGCCCCGCGTCACCGCGGGCGAGGAATGAATCACCGCGGGCACCGAGGGGACGGTGGCCAGCACGACCGCGCGGTGCGGGCGGCCCCTCCACCGCCGGTGCACGGCTACTCGGCCGTCGGCGGCCTCCCCGACCAGCCGGTCGGCGGGAACAGCCGGCGGGACGGTCTCAGGGACGCTGGCCACGGCCCTGAGCCCGGTGCCGGCTCGCGCGCCCCCCGGACGCCCCCTGTCCGCGTCGCGACTGTGACCCCTGGGGGTCACGAACGCTCAGTCCGGGCGGGACCCGACCTGCTCCGCCCAGAAGCGGTCGACCTGTTCGGCCAGCTCCTCAGGGGTGCCGCTGTTGTCGAGAACCACGTCCGCGACCGCACGCCGCTGCTCGTCGGTGGCCTGGGCGGCGATGCGGGCCCGGGCGTCCTCCTCGTGAAGCCCGCGCTGGACCAGCCGGGTCACCCGGGTCTCCTGATCGGCCTCCACGACGAGGACCAGGTCGTAGGACGACGCCTGATCGGTCTCCACGAGCAGCGGGACATCGTTGACGACGACCGCGTCGGCGGGCGCCTGCGCCACCAGCTCCGCCGTCCGGTGCCGGACGAGCGGATGGACGATGCCGTCGAGCCGGCGACGGGCCTCCGGATCGGAGAAGACGACGGTCGCGAGGGCCGGCCGGTCGAGGGACCCGTCCGCGGCACGCACCTGCGGTCCGAACGCCTCGACGACGGCGGCGAGCCCCGGGGTGCCGGGCGCGACGACCTCACGGGCGATCAGGTCGGCGTCCACGATGACCGCGCCACGGGCGGCCAGCATCCGGGAGACGGTGCTCTTACCGGATCCGATCCCCCCGGTGAGTCCGATGCGCAGCATGCACGCACAGTAGCGATCCAGTCCATCCAGGTCACAGAGCGGTAACGCGCGCACCTCGCGCCCGGCGCGTCGCACCAGTCACACCGGTAACAGCCCATAACGTCCGCCGTGGCGATCTTCCCCCCGCCGAGAGAGGCAGAACCAGACCATGTCCGTTTCCACCGCAGCTGGATCCACCTCGACGCGTGCCGCCCGTCGTGGCGCCGGTCGTCACCGGCTCGGCTCCCCCGCCGGCGTGCGCGTCACCGACCTGGCCGCCGTCCGCGAGCGGATGCAGTTCCAGCGCACGGCCCCCAAGCCGGCAAACTCTTTCCTCCGCTGGCTGTTCGCCGCCCCCCCGGCCGGCCGGCACACCTGGAGCTTCCTCGCGGGCAACGGTGGCCGCCCCCGCACGGCGTTCGCCATCATCCTCAGCCTGTAGCAGGTCGACGAAGGCCCCGCGGACCGAGGTCTGCGGGGCCTTCGTCGTGCGTGCGCACAGGTGGCTCGAACGAGGGAGGCCCAGAACCGCGCTGGTCCTGGGCCTCCCTCGTTCTACAGCGGAGGTGCTACCTCACTCGCCGCCGGCGAGCTTGGCCCGCAGCGCGGCCAGGGCCTCGTCGCTGGCCAGCGTGCCACCGGAGACCTCCGGGCCGACCGAGTCGACGGCCCCGTCGCTCGAGTAGCTGCCACCCGCAGCGGCCTCGGCGTCGGCTTCCTTCGCCGCGGCGATCTGCTTGCGGTGCGCCTCGAAGCGGGCCTGGGCCTCGGCGTAGGCCTTCTCCCACTCCTCGCGCTGGGCGTCGAAGCCCTCGCGCCATTCGCCGGTGTCGGCGTCGAAGCCCTCGGGGTAGAGGTAGTTGCCCTCGGCGTCGTAGGACGCGGCCATGCCGTAGGCGGCCGGGTCGAACTGCTCCTCGTCGCCGACGAC
>JAOPWJ010000096.1 GCA_025965715.1 Blastococcus sp.
CTCTCGGTGGTTACGAGGAAACTCGAACCCTGGGAGGCTTCGCCTAGTCCGGTCTATGGCGCCGCAGTGCTAATGCGGTTTGGGTTAATCCCCATCCCGGGTTCAAATCCCGGAGCCTCCGCGCACGACAAACTGAATATCGGCACCCGTAGCTCAACGGATAGAGCATCTGACTACGGATCAGAAGGTTAGGGGTTCGAATCCCTTCGGGTGCACGTCTGGTTGAGACACCGATCTGCCGCGCCGCCCCGACGGGGGAGGCGCGGCAGATTCGTTTCCCCCGTCAGCGCAGGCGGCCTCGCCGGCCGCGGCCGGGGGTGTGACACCTCTCGAACCAGGCGAAGACGTGACCCCGGCAGGTCAGCTCGGGCAGTGGCCCGCCGACTCGTTCCCGGCCGAGATGCGGCCGGCGGTCATCTGGCTGTCACACTGACGCCGACACCTCACCACTCGGAGCGCCGATGCGGTTCCTCTTCCGCCCGCCCGCCGACGAGGCCGCCGGGCTGCTGGTCCTGCCATGGGATCAACCCCTCGAGGAGTGGTCCGACGAGCACCTGCTCGAGGTGCCCCAGCGAGGCATCTCCCGGCACGTCGTCCGGTTCGTGACCTCCGACGGCACCGTCTACGCGCTCAAGGAGATCGACGAGCGCCTGGCCCGCCACGAGTACGCGATGCTCACCCAGTTCGAGTTGGAGGGCCTGCCGACCGTCTCGGTGCTGGGCATCTGCGTCGACCGGCCGCACGACCTGCCGGCCATCCTGGTCACGCGCTACCTCGAGTACTCGATGTCCTACCGCTACCTGTTCTCCAGTCCGCGGGCCGACCACTCCGCCGACCAGCTGATCGACACCCTCGTCGAGCTGCTCGTCCGCCTGCACCTGGCCGGCGTCTTCTGGGGTGACTGCTCGCTGTCGAACACCTTGTTCCGTCCCGACGCCGGCTCCATCTCCGCCTACATGGTCGATGCCGAGACCGTCGAGCGGCATTCGAGCCTGTCGGAGGGCCAGCGCCTCTACGACGTCCAGCTGGCCACCGAACGCGTCGCCGCCGAGCTCATGGACCTCGAGACCGGCGGCCTGCTGCCCCCGGACATCGACCCCATCGAGATGGCCACTCGCCTCCCCGACCGCTACGCCAGGCTGTGGGACGAGGTGACCCGCGAGGAGGTCATCCATCCCGACGAGCAGCGCTACCGCATCGCCCATCGCCTGCAGCGGCTCAACGAGCTCGGGTTCGACGTCGACGAGGTGGAGCTGGTCTCCATCCCGGACGGCGGGGTGAAGCTCCGGATCAGGACCCGCGTCGCCGAGACCGGCCAGCACCGGCGGGAGTTCTTCCGGCTCACCGGGCTGGAGGTGGGGGAGCAGCAGGCCCGCCGGCTGCTCAACGACCTGCGGAGCTTCCGCGCCTATCTCGAGCAGCGGGACGGCCGCTCGGTGCCGGAGACGGTGGCGGGCCACCGCTGGGTGTCCGAGGTCTACCAGCCGATCATCGACGCGATCCCGGCCGACCTGATCGGCCGGCTGGCGCCCGCCGAGATCTTCCACGAGATCCTCGAGCACCGGTGGTTCCTGTCCGAGAAGGCGGGCACCGACGTCGGAACGAAGGCGGCGGCGCGCTCATACTTCGAGACGGTCCTGCCGCAGACCCCGAAAGAAGTGACCACACCCTCAGCCACGGTCGGTTTCGGCTAAGAAACGTCCTCGAACGAGACAGACGTCATGACGAGTCGTCGCCGTGGCGACGCCTCAAGGAAACAATGCGCGGGGACGATGGAGGAAGTCTCACCCCCGTTCTCTCGGAGTCCCACGTGCGCTTCATCTTCCGCCCGCCCGCCGCCGAGGCGGCCGGCCTTCTCGGGCTGCCGTGGGACCGGCCGCTGACCAGCTGGCCCGACGACGTCCTCACGACCGTTCCGCAGCGGGGCATCTCGCGGCACGTCGTCCGTTTCGTCGCCAGCGAGGGCACCGTCTACGCGCTCAAGGAGATCGTCGAGCCCCTGGCGCGCAAGGAGTACGCGCTGCTGGGCGACTTCGCCGCCGAGGGCCTCCCCACCGTGGACGTCGTGGGCATCTGCGTGGACCGTCCCGACGACCAGCCGGCCATCCTGATCACCCGCTACCTCGACTACTCGGTCTCCTACCGGCACCTCTTCTCGACCCCGCGCGGCGACCTCTCCGTCGAACCGCTGATCGACACGATGGTCCAGCTGCTGGTCCGGCTGCACCTCAACGGCGTGTTCTGGGGCGACTGCTCCCTGTCCAACACCCTCTTCCGGCCGGACGCGGGAACGATGGACGCCTACCTCGTGGACGCCGAGACCGTGGAGCGGCACGCGACGCTCTCGGACGGGCAGCGGCTGGACGACCTCGACATCGCCATCGACCGCGTCGGTGCGGAGCTGCTCGACCTCCAGGCGGGCGCGCTGCTGCCCGCCGGCGTCGACCCGGTCGAGACGGCCCTCGGGTTGCGGGCGAAGTACGACGCGCTGTGGAACGAACTCGTCCGCGAGGAGGTCGTCGATCCCGACAACCGGGCCTCCGGACTGACCGAGCGGCTGCAGCGGCTCAACGACCTCGGGTTCGACGCCGAGGAGATCGAGCTGGTCACCTCCGACGTGCAGGCCGTCGTCCGCGTGCGTACGCAGGTGGCCGAACCCGACAACCACCGCCGGGAGCTGTTCCGGCTCTCCGGTCTGGAGGTGCAGGAGAACCAGGCCCGCCGGTTGCTCGGCGACCTGCGCGGCTACCGGGCCTGCCTCGAGCAGCGCGACGGCGGGGAGCTGCCCGACACCGTCGCCGGCCACCGCTGGGTCGACGAGGCCTACCAGCCGGTCGTGGACTCGGTTCCGGCCGACCTGCTCGGCCGGCTGGCGCCCGCCGAGGTGTTCCACGAGATCCTCGAGCACCGCTGGTTCCTGTCCGAGGTGGAGGGCGAGGACGTCGGGACGACGACGGCCGCGCAGTCCTACTTCTCGACGGTGTTGCGCCATACCGCCCCGGCTCTGCCCGAGGCCGGCTCGCTCATTCGCTGAGCAGGCCGACGGCGCCGCTCCGGGGGCGTCGTTCGACCGTCGGGGGTGCTGCAGGACCCCCGATGCGGGAGCAGGACCCCCACAGGGGCCGGTCGGGCGGCAGGCTGAGGAGGAGTGGGGGCGGGGGGTCGGTCCTGACGGTCTGGCCGCGTTGGTCGGTCTATCCAGCGATGGATAGCCATTCTTAGCCGGCTCCCCCGCCCCGCCGCCCACTGTGCGCCAGATCACATTCCGGCGTCAACCCAGGTGCGGCGTGTCCTCGCGCTGACCGCCGCGATCATGGGAACCACCAGCTCGACCGGCGCAGTGGTCAGGGCTGCATGATGGCGGCAAAGCGCAGCTCAGCCGACGCGGGTCAGGACGTCGGGGCCGAGCTGGTCGACCGCGGTGTGGCCGGTCAGCCCGAGCGTGAGGTCGAACTCGCCCAGGACGTCGGAGATGACCTGCCGGACCCCCTGCTCGCCGGCGAGCGCCAGACCCCACACGAACGGGCGGCCCAGCAGCACCGCGCGGGCGCCGAGGGCGACGGCGGTGAACACGTCGGCTCCGCTGCGGACGCCGCTGTCCAGCAGTACCGGCGCGCGGTCGAAGACGGCGTTGACCACTCCCGGCAGCGCGTCGAGGGCGGAGATCGAGCGGTCCACCTGCCGCCCGCCGTGGGTGCTGACGACGATGCCGTCCACCCCCTCGTCCAGCGCCCGCCGGGCGTCGTCCGGGTGCAGCACGCCCTTGAGAAGGATCGGCAAGCGCGTCCGCGAGCGCAGCCAGGCGAGGTCGGACCAGGTGATCGAGGGCCGTGAGTAGATGCCGAGGAACGTCTCCACGGCGGCGCGGGGGAGCGGCGACCGCAGGTTCTCCAGCAGCGGGCCGGGCCACGCCCGCGCCATGCCGATCAGCGCCCGGACGGCGGACACCGTCGGCCGCGGCTGAGGGTCCTTCGGCGCCCCGGCGGCGGCCGCGCGCTCCTCGACCAGCCGCCGGAACACCGGGTCCGAGGTGTACTGCGCGATTCCCTTGCCGAGCGCGAACGGCAGGTGCCCGAGGTCGAGGTCGCGCGGGCGCCAGCCGAGCATCGTCGTGTCCAGCGTGACGACCAGGGCGTCGCACCCGGCGGCCTCGGCCCGGCGGACCAGGCTCTCCACCAGCTCGTCGGACGTCGACCAGTACAGCTGGAACCACCGGGGCGCTGCGTCAGGTCCGGAGCCCATCGCCGCGGCGCAGTCCTCCATCGACACCGACGCCTGATTGGAGAAGACCATCGGCACGCCCTCGGCGGCCGCGGCCCGCGCGACGGCCAGGTCGGCCTCGCGGTGCACGAGCTCCAGGGCGCCGACCGGCCCGAGCAGCAGCGGTCCGGGCAACGTCCGGCCGAACAGCTCGACGGAGGTGTCGCGGCTGCTCACGTCCCGCAGCACCCGGGGGACGATCGCCCACGTGTCGAACGCCTTTCGGTTGGCTCGCTGGGTGACCTCGTTCCCGGCGCCACCGGCCACGTAGGCGTAGGCGCGGGCGTTCAGCGCCTGCTTCGCCCGCGCCTGCAACGCCCGGGCGGCGACGGGCACCCGCGGGCGGCGGCCGTACACCCCGGCGCGGTAGACCTCGTCCTGCCGGCGGCGACCGGCGCCTGCTGCTGCGCTCACGCGGACACCGTAGTGAGCGCCGGACCAACGCTCCCGCGGAGCACGCCGTCGGAAATGCGAGACGACGGCGACCGGTTTTTTTCGACACGCCGCGCCGACACGCCAGTCGAAACCTGTAACGGGCTAGCAACGAAGCGTCACTTCCGCCACTATGTGCACGCAGCAGTACATCGACGGGGGAGCACGCGATCAGCAGGACCAGGCTCGGCGTAGCGCAGCACGTCGAGCGCACGCCGCGCCGCCGGAGGGCTCGTCCCTCGATGCCGTCCGTCGTCTCCACCGGCTTCCTCGTCGCGCTGTTCGCCGCCGCCGTCGCTGCCGCCGCGCCGGCCGCCGCCATCGACGACCCGTCACGTCCCGACGCCCAGGTGACGCACGGCCCCAGCTGCCGGCCCGGCGGCCTGGTGGTGGAGGTCCAGGCCGGCACCGTTCCCTACGTCGTCCGGCTGGCCACCACGCGAGAGCCCGCGGGCGAGGACGAGGCCGAACTGGCACCGGGGGAGTCGGCCGTCCTGCGCACCGCGAACGTCGCCTGGGGGGAGACGATCGACGGGCGCCTGGAGTACACGTCGCGCGACGGATCCGCAGCCACCTACGTCGACGAGCTCGAGCACTACAGCTTCACCCGCCCGACCCAGGAGGACTGCGACGCGATCACCGCGGCCGCGGCCCCCGAACCTCCCGGCCCCGGACCGGGTGCCTCGGCACCGGCGCCCACGCCCACCGCGGGCACCGACGGCGACGACGCGGCGCCGGCCTCGTCGGCGCCGGGCTCGGGTGGGCCCACGACGACGCCATCCACGGGCGACGGGCAGCCGGGCCCGTCCGCCCCCTCCACGGACGGCGAGACCAGTGGCGCCTCGGGGGAGCGGGTCGCCGCCGGGTCCACCGTCACCCTGCAGGCCGCCGGTTTCCTGCCCGGCGAGCGGGTCACCATCCTGCTGCACGCCGGCGGCGCGGTCCTCGGTTCCGCCGTGGCGGGCGACGACGGCACGGTGTGGGCCGAGGTGCAGATCCCCAGCGGGACGGCCATCGGCGCAGCCCGCCTGGACCTCGTCGGGGACAGCTCCGCCGTGGTCAGCAACCTGCAGCTCCAGGTGGCCGCCGAACAGGTCCTGGCGGCCGTGCGCGGCACCGTTCCGCTGTGGTTGCTGGTGGCCGCCGCCGTGGCGCTGGTGGGCAGCATCGCGGGCCTGGTGTCGGTCGCCGGCCGCCAGCACGCGATGCGGCACGCCATGTTCTCGTCCGGGAGCGCCTGAGCGCCAACCGGGAGACGATGGGGAAGTGACCCGGTCCGAGGACGCGCTGGCGCGCGGAGTTCCTCGCGACGCGAGCGAAATTCCCGGTGCGATCCCCCGAGCCGCCGAGACGTGGTTGCGCATCGTGCAGGTGCACGACCGCATCACCAGGCGGGTCGACTCCGCCCTGCACCGGCAGCACGGCATCTCCCTGACCGGCTTCGAGGCCCTGCGGCGGCTCGCCGAGGCGCCGGGCGAGCGGGCCACGATGGGGGAGGTGGCCGAGGCGCTCGGACTGTCCCGACCCGGGGTGACCAACACGGTCAACCGGCTGGTGGCCGAGGGGCTGGTCCTGCGGGAGCGCGGCGGGCGCGACAAGCGCCTCCTGCACGCCCGCCTCACCCCGGCCGGCCGCGAGAAGGTGCAGGCGGCCGCGCACACCCATGATGACCTCGTCGCCCACCTGCTCACGCTGATCGGCGACGACGCCGTCGTGGTCACCGACGCCCTCGCCCGGGTGTCGGCCGCTACCCGTTTCCGGCACTGAGGCCGCCTACAGCGGTCAAAATGGGGTCGGCCGCGGGATCGGACCGGGTCGGTGTCGGGTACCACCGGACCTCGGTCCTCGGAAACTTCAAGCCCGTAGTGTTTCTGCCCCACCCTCTCCGGGCAGGTCGCTCCGGTGCGGCTCGGAACGTGCACGGTCGTGGTGCCGACCATCGGTCGGCCATCGCTCGACGTCCTGCTCGACGCACTGGCCGCCGCCCCCGGCCCGCGCCCCGCTGAGCTGATCCTCGTCGACGACCGGCCCTCGGGAGACGCCCTGCGTCCCGACCGGCCCGGCCTGCCGCCGGTTCGCGTGGTCCGCACCGGCGGCGGTGGACCGGCCCGCGCCCGCAACCTCGGCTGGCGCACCGCCCACACGCAGTGGATCGCCTTCCTCGACGACGACGTCGTGCCCGATCCCGACTGGTACGAGCTGCTCGCCGACGACCTGGCCGGCCTTGCGCCCGACGTCGCCGGCAGCCAGGGCCGCGTCCGCGTCCCGCTGCCCGAGGACCGCCGACCGACCGACTGGGAGCGCGGCACCGCCGGGCTGGCCAACAGCAGCTGGATCACCGCCGACCTCGTCTACCGCCGCGACGCCCTCGCGGCGGTCGGCGGTTTCGACGAGCGCTTCCCCCGCGCCTTCCGGGAAGACTCCGACCTCGCCCTGCGGGTGATGGGCACCGGCGCGCGCCTGGTCCGGGGGCAGCGGTGGATCACCCATCCCGTCCGGCCGGTCGACCGGTGGGTGAGCGTGCGGGTGCAGGCGGGCAACGCCGACGACGTCCTCATGCGGCGGCTGCACGGGCCCGACTGGCGCCGTCGGGCCGACGCCGCGCTGGGCCGCCGTCCGCAGCACCTGGCCGTCACCACCGCGG
>JAOPWJ010000112.1 GCA_025965715.1 Blastococcus sp.
CAGGCCGCGCGCGAGACGGCACCGACGTCTGCCTTGAACAGCACCTGGCCGTCCTCGATCCAGGCCAGCGACTGCCCGGCCCGGACCAGATCGGCCACCCGGGCCCGGTAAGCGGCGCCGCCGTCGACCCGCATCGGGCTGACGCCGACCTCCTCGGTGAACATCGCCACCGCGGCGGGCAGCAGGGTGTCGAGCTCGTTGACCCGTACCGGGCGCACCCGCGGCTCGGCGGGCACCGCCGGTGCGCCCTCGATCGCCAGCAGCGGCTGCCGGGCGCGCACCTCCCGGGCCGGACCCCACGAGGGAGACAGCAGCCCCCACAGCGGCACCACCGATGCCGCGGGTCCCACGATCGTGGAGCAGCGGCGCCCGGCCCGGCGGGCACGCTCGGCGAACGCCGCCGCCTCCTGCTCGGTTCCCGGGCGGGCGAACGGGATCAGGTTCGCGCCGGCCAGGCAGACCGCGTCCAGCCGGCGCCCGGTGTGCAGCCCCCAGAGCGGTGCACCCAGGGACGCCGTCGCGGTGCCGTGGGTCTCGACCCGGCCGGCCAGCATGCAGGCGCCCACCGGGTCGGTGGCCAGCAGGTCACGGACCGCACCCTCGTCGTCGGCGTCCAGGACCCGGGCTTGCACCGAACGCAGCACGCCGCCCCCCGTCCTCGTTCGACCGGCTGCTCGGCGGCCGGATCAGGAGACGGTGACGACCGGAGCGCCCGAGGGCGTACCGGCGGCGACCTGGTCGGCCGCGGGGGCCAGGGTGGCGGCGAGGCGGTGAGCCTCCTCGATCAGCGTCTCCACGATCATCGACTCGGGGACGGTCTTGACGACCTCGCCCTTGACGAAGATCTGCCCCTTGCCGTTGCCCGACGCCACGCCGAGATCAGCCTCGCGGGCCTCCCCGGGACCGTTGACGACGCAGCCCATGACGGCGACCCGCAGCGGCACCTCCATGCCCTCGAGCCCGGCCGTGACCTCGTTGGCCAGCTTGTAGACGTCCACCTGCGCCCGCCCGCACGAGGGACAGCTGACGATCTCGAGGCCGCGCTGCTTGAGGTTGAGCGACTCGAGGATCTGGTTGCCGACCTTGACCTCCTCGACCGGCGGGGCGGAGAGGGAGACGCGGATGGTGTCGCCGATGCCCTGGGACAGCAGCGCGCCGAAGGCCACCGCCGACTTGATCGTGCCCTGGAATGCCGGCCCGGCCTCGGTGACGCCGAGGTGCAGCGGGTAGTCGCACTGCTCGGCCAGCAGCTCGTAGGCGCGCACCATGATCACCGGGTCGTTGTGCTTCACCGAGATCTTGATGTCCCGGAAATCGTGCTCCTCGAACAGCGAGCACTCCCAGAGCGCGGACTCCACCAGCGCCTCGGGGGTCGCCTTCCCGTACTTGGCCAGCAACCGCTTGTCGAGGGACCCGGCGTTGACACCGATGCGGATCGGCGTGCCGGCGTCCTTGGCCGCCCTGGCGATCTCGCCGACCTTGTCGTCGAACTTCTTGATGTTGCCCGGGTTCACGCGGACCGCGGCGCATCCCGCGTCGATCGCGGCGAAGACGTACCGCGGCTGGAAGTGGATGTCGGCGATGACCGGGATCTGCGACTTCCGGGCGATGATCGCCAGCGCCTCCGCGTCGTCGGTGTCCGGCACGGCCACGCGCACGATCTGGCAGCCCGAGGCCGTCAGCTCAGCGATCTGCTGCAGGGTCGCGTTGACGTCGGCGGTCTTCGTCGTGCACATCGACTGCACGCTCACCGGGAAGTCGCTGCCGACCCCGACACCGCCCACGTCGAGCTGCCGGGTCTTGCGACGGGGAGCGAGAACGGGTGGGGGTGCAGCCGGCATGCCGAGACTGACGGGGATCGCCATGACGACCAGTATCCCCGGTCGCGCTACCCAGCGGTGGCAACCGCAGGAGGAAGGTCAGCCCAGC
This sequence comes from Blastococcus sp., assembly GCA_025965715.1. GTDB lineage: Bacteria > Actinomycetota > Actinomycetes > Mycobacteriales > Geodermatophilaceae > Blastococcus_B. Next base: position 1,930 of record JAOPWJ010000112.1, read on the forward strand.
GTGATCGGGTTGACGATGTCGGCGATGAACAGCAGCACCGACAGCCCGAGGAAGAGCCCCGCCACGACGTAGGCGACGGGCATCAGGCGGGCGATGTCGAACGGACCCGGGTCCGGGCGCCCGCGCATGCGGGCGACGGTGGCCCGCGCCTTCTCGTAGAGCGCCCCGGCGACGTGCCCACCGTCCAGCGGGTAGATCGGCAACAGGTTGAACAGGAAGAGCACCAGGTTCACCCCGGCGAGCAGGCTGAGCAGGAAACTCAGCTTCTCCAGGCCGGACAACGCCGGCAGGGCGAACGCCTCACCGGAGATCCGGCCCACCCCGACGACGCCGATCGGGCCATTGGGATCGCGTTCCTCGCCCAGGAACGCCGCCCGGAACAGCTGCGGCACGCGCTCGGGCATCTGCACGAGCTTCTCCACGGAACCCGATACGACCATGCCGAAGTAGCTCGGGACGGCGCTCCAGTCCTGCCGGGCGAAGCCGATGGCCGGGCTGACCCCGACGTAGCCGGCCGTGGTCGTCTCCGCGCTGCCGGGCTCGGCGTACACCGTGTTCGCGATCGGCGTGACCGTGAGGTCCCGTGTCCGACCGTTCCGCTCGATGGTGAGGTCCAGGGGCGTGCCCGGGCTGCGGCGGATCGCCTCCTGCACGGCCCCCCAGCTGTCGTAGGCGGTGCGCTCCAGAGCCTCGCCGTCGATCGCCAGGAGGGTGTCGCCGGGGCGCAGGCCGGCGGCTGCGGCCGGGCTCGGCTCGGGGAGGGCGCAGCCGTCGGTGCCGGCCTGGCACAGCTGGCCGTCGGCGGTCACCGGGGTGTCGCAGTCGGCGTCCTGGTCGGCACCGGCGGGAAGCACGCACGCGGGCACCGTGCTGATCGTCGTCGTGATGACGCTGGTGCCCACGGCGGTGAGCGTGATCGTGAAGAAGAGGGCCGCGAGCACCAGGTTGTTGAACGGCCCCGCGAACATGACGATGACCCGCTGCCACCAGGGCTTGGCATAGAAGACGCGCCCGGCGTCGCTGGGCAGCACGTCGTTGAGCGACTGGCCCCGCACCTCGGCGATGAAGCGGCGCATGCGGGTGGCCCGCTTGCTCTCGCCCTCCTCGGCCGGAGGGATCATCCCCACGATCCGGATGTAGCCGCCGAGGGGGATCGCCTTGAGTCCGTACTCGGTCTCGCCACGGCGCCGCGAGAAGACGGTCGGGCCGAACCCGACCATGAACTGGGGCACGCGCATGCCAAACCTGCGCGCCCAGAAGAAGTGCCCGGCCTCGTGGAAGCCGATCGAGAACAGCATGCCGACCGCGAAGGCGACGATCCCGAGAATGGTGAGGAGGATCCCGCTCAGCTCAGCCCCTCCGTCACATGCTCCGGCCGATGACGCCACGGGCGTGCTCGCGGGCCCACTTCTCCGCGCCCAGCACGTCCTCGACGCAGGTGGGTGCGCCGAGGTCCGGCGCGTCGTCGAGGGTACGCGTGACGAGCTGGACGATTCCTGGGAACGACAGGCGACCCGCCAGGAAAGCGGCGACCGCCTCCTCGTTGGCGGCGTTGTAGATGGCCGGGAGCACGCCACCGGCCTCCCCCACCGACCGGGCCAGGCGGACCGCCGGAAAGGCCTGCTCGTCGAGGGGCTGGAACTCCCAGCTGCTGGCGCGGGACCAGTCGAGCGCGGGCTGCACATGCGGTAGCCGGTCGGGCCACGCCAGGGCCAGGGCGATCGGCAGCCGCATGTCTGGCGGGCTGGCCTGTGCGATCGTCGCGCCGTCGGCGAAGGTGACCATCGAGTGGACGATCGACTGCGGGTGCACCACCACGTCGATCTCGCCGTACGGCACGCCGAAGAGCAGATGCGCCTCGATGAGCTCCAGCCCCTTGTTGACGAGGGTCGCGGAGTTGATCGTCACCACCGGCCCCATGGCCCAGGTCGGGTGCGCCAGCGCCTGCTCCACGGTCACCCCCTGGAGTTCCTCCGCCGTCCGGCCCCGGAACGGGCCCCCGCTGGCGGTGAGCACCAGGCGCGCAACCTCCCCGCGGGCGCCGCCGCGGAGGCACTGCGCCAGGGCGGAGTGCTCGGAGTCGACCGGCACCAGCTGGCCGGGCGCCGCCGCGGCGATGACCAGGTCGCCGCCGGCGATGAGCGACTCCTTGTTCGCCAGCGCCACCGTGCGGCCGGCCTTCAGCGCCGACAGCGTCGGCCCCAGACCGATCGAGCCGGTGATGCCGTTGAGGACGACGTCGGCGGGGCGGGCCGCGAGCTCTTCGGCGGCACGCGGACCGGCCAGGATCTCCGGCAGCGCGTACCGCCCCTTCGCCCAGCCGCGCTTGGAGGCGGCCGCGTAGAAGGCCAGCTGCAGGTCCTGCGCGGCGGTGGCGCGGGCCACGGCGACCGTGCGGACGCCCAGCGCCAGCGCCTGCTCGGCGAGCAGGGCGACGTCGGAACCGCCCGCGGCCAGCCCGGTGATCTGCAGCCGGTCGGGGTTCTGCCCGGCCACGGCGATCGCCTGGCGCCCGATGGACCCCGTGGAGCCCAGCACGGTCACCTTCCGCAGCGACGTCACGGGGTCATCTTCCCCGACCCGTCCCCCTCCCCGCCGCGCCGTCCTCCCTCGTGCGGTGCCGGCGGCCCCGGGCTGCCAGAATGACGACCGTGAGCGAGACGCAGCGGGTCAATCAGCCTGGTCGCGAGGAAGCCGTCGTGCGCGCCGGTGAGCAGCCGGTCCAGCACGAGCGCCCCGAGGAGTGGGGCTGGCACGGGGAGACCGGGAAGAAGGGCCGCATCGGCGCCTGGTTCACGGTCTTCGTCCTGCTGGCGTACCTGGTGGGAAATCACGAGGGCCGGATCGAGGACCTCTGGCTCGTCGGTATCGCGTTGACGATCGTGGCGATCCTGCTGTGGGACATCCGCCGGCGAAAGAACGCCTGGCGCAGCCGCTGATCATCCGAGTGCCCGAAGTGCCCGCCCTCCCGAGGAGGCGGGCACTTCCTGTATGCGTCGGGCATCCGGCCACTCGCCCCTGACGTCACGTGCCGGTCGATCGGCCGGAAGTGGGCATTAGTTGTCACCACGTTGCGGAACTGTTACGGATCGAGTAGCGGCGTGTCGTGACGATGTGACAGCTCATCGGAGGTTTCCGGGCGATAGACATGCGCCCGACCAGGTTCGGGACCCCGGACCTCTGAGCCAACGGAGCGAACGATGTCCCGCACGACCACCCCCCGCCTGGCGGCCACCGGCCTGCTGAGCCTCACCGCGGCCGTCGCCGGACTGGCCTTCGCGCCCAGCGCGTCGGCCACCGCCGCACTCCCGGCCGCCGAGGTGTCCGCCACGACGGTCCTGCCGGGCGCCGACTTCACCGTTTCGGGCACCGACTGCCTCAGCCCGGACGACGCGGATTACGAGGGGGTCGTCTTCGTCATGAGCGAGAACGGCGAGATCCAGGAGGTCGTGGAGCCCGCGGCGAACGGCTCCTGGAGCCTGACCACGTCCTTCCCCGCCGACACGGCCACGGGCGACTACGCCATGGTGGCGTCCTGCGAGTGGTACACCGGCGGGGTCGGCTACCCGGAGTGGACCATGACCCTCGGCGGTGAGGTGGGCGCCATCCGCGGCGTCGAGGCGAACACCCCGGGCACCAAGAACGTGACGACCGACAAGACGACCGGGGCGACCAGCGCTCCCGGTCAGAAGGTCGTGAAGGTCATCGCGGGCTTCCAGCCCCACGAGAAGGTGACCCTCGTGCTGCACTCCACCCCGACCACGCTCGGGACCTTCGAGGCCGACGCCGCCGGCGTGCTCACGGTCGAGTTCACCCTGCCGGCGGGCACCGCCGTGGGCACGCACACCCTCGTCTTCGACGGCACCGTGACCTACTACCAGGAGAACCTGGAGGTCACCGCCGCCGCCACTGCGCAGCTGGCCTACACCGGTGCCGACATGACCGTTCCGCTCACCCTCGGCGTCGGCCTCGTCCTCGCCGGCGCCGGTGCGCTGGTCGTCTCCCGCCGCCGGGGCGCCGGAGCGCCCCAGGCCTGAACGTGACCCCACCGATCATCACGGCGGACGCCGGCCAGGAGTCTCCTGGCCGGCGTCCGCCGCGTTCCGGCGCACCGACCGGACCTCGCCGGCGCGGAATACGCCTGGCTCTGGCCGTCCTCGTCCCACTGCTCGTGCTGCTCGGTACGGACGCGGCCCTGATCGACGCCCGCGTCGACCGGTTCGACGTCGACCTGCACCCGGGCCCCGGGACGACGTGGGTGCTGGTCGGCCTCGACTCGCGCGAGAAGCTGCCGGCGGGCGCCTCGGCAGAACAGTTCGGAACTCCCGAGGACGTGCCCGGCAGCCGCGCGGACGTCGTCCTGGTCCTGCACGAGACGCCCGACGGAACGAAGGCACTGTCGGTTCCGCGCGACGTCGTGGTGCGGGCCGGAACCTCCGTCGACCGCCTCGCGCTGACCTGGCTCCATGGGCCGCAGGGCACGGTCGACGCGCTGTGCGGCCTCGGCATCCCCACCGACCACCTCGTCGCGATCGACCTGGCCGGCTTCGCCGCCGTCGTGGACTCCCTCGGCGGCCTCGACGTCGACGTGCCGGCCGCCGTCCGCGACCCCTACTCGGGACTGGTCCTGGACCGTGCCGGGCAGCACCACGTCGACGGGACCACTGCCCTTGCCATGGTGCGGTCCCGCCACCCGGAGCGGAACGTCGACGGCCGGTGGGTGGCGGCGCCGGTCGACCCGGACGGCCGCGCCGTCGCCGCCGGGGCCGTCCTGACCGCGCTGGCCGACGCGGGAGGGCGGGCCGCCGTCCGCCCCTGGCGGCTCCAGCAGGCGGCGTGGGCCGGATCCGACGCGATCTCCGTCGACGCAGGCACCTCGCTCTCCGACCTGGCCGGCCTGGCCCGCACCGACATCGGCCCCGTCGCGGTGCTGCCGGTCAGCGATCCCATCGGCGACACCATCGCCCGCCTCTCGACGGAGGCCACCTCGGGCACCGTGGCGGACGCCGGGATGTCCTGCACGGACTGAACCGACCTAGGTGATACCCGCGCCGATGGCCAGGCCGATCAGGTAGGTGATGCCCGCCGCCACGGCCCCGAAGAGGAACTGGCGCGCTCCCGCGTACCACCACGGCCGCGGAGTGAACCCGCTGGAGATGGCACCGGCGGCGAACAGGCCCAGACCCCCCGCGAGCAACGCCGCCCACAGCAGCGAGAAACCGAACAGGTAGGGCAGCAGCGGGATCGCGGCGCCGACCGAGAACGTGATCAGCGAGGTGACCGCCGCGACCCGCGGGGAGGGCTTCTCGTCCGGGTCCAACCCGAGCTCGGCCACGACGTGCAGGCGCAGAGCGGTCTCGGGGTCGCGGGACAGCTGGACGGCGACCCGGTAGGCGAGCTGGTCGTCGACGCCCCGCACGCGCAGCATCTCGACCAGCTCCGCCAGCTCGCCCTCGGGATTCCGCTCGAGCTCGCGGCGTTCCTTGGCGACCTCGAGATCGAGCTGCTCGTTCTGCGTCTTGACCGAGGTGTACTCGCCCAGCGCCATCGAGATCGCGCCCGCGACGAGACTGGCGACGCCGGAGAGCACGATCGTGCTGGCGGCCGCCCGCCCGCCGCCCACGCCGGCGACGAGCGCGGTGTTGGTGACCAGCCCGTCCATGGCCCCGAACACGGCGGCGCGCAGCCAGCCCCCGGAGATGTCGGCGTGGGAGTGGTCGTGCGCCTCGGCGGTCGGGGTGGCGGCCGTCGGCGTCGTGGCCGGCTCGGTCACGCCTGGTCCGCCTGGTCCGCCTCGTCTCCGAGCGGTACCGGCGTCTCCAGCTGGGGCGTCGGCAGGGCGACGGCCGGGACGCCGTCGACCCGGTCGGCCGCGGCGAGCTGCCCGCAGGCGCCGTCGATGTCCTGGCCGCGGGTGTCGCGCACCGTCGTCGCCACACCGGCCGCACGCAGCCGGGCCACGAACTCGCGCTGCGCCGGCAACGGGCTGGCGTCCCACTGGCTTCCCGGGGTCGGGTTGAGCGGAATCAGGTTGACATGGGCCAACCGGCCCGCCAGCAGCTTGCCGAGCAGATCGGCTCGGAAGGGCTGGTCGTTCACGTCGCGGATGAGCGCGTACTCGACGGAGTACCGGCGGCCGGTCTTCCGCGCATAGGCGTCGGCGGCGTCGATGACCTCGCCGACCTTCCAGCGGGTGTTGATCGGCACCAGCGTGTTGCGCAGCTCGTCGTCCGGAGCGTGCAGGCTCACGGCGAGAGTGACGTTGCGGCCCTCCTCGGTGAGCCGACGGATGGCCGGCACCAGCCCGACCGTGGAGACGGTGACCGCCCGCTGGGACAGCCCGAGGCCGTGCGGCGCGGGGGTGAGCAGGGCGTCGAGGGTCTTCCGCACGCGGGCGTAGTTCGCCAGCGGCTCCCCCATGCCCATGAAGACGACGTTGGACAGCCGCCCCCGACCGCCGTCGATCTCACCGTTGGCCATCGCCGCCGCGGCCGCGACCGCCTCCCCGATGATCTCGGCGGCCGAGAGGTTACGGGTCAGGCCTCTCTGGCCCGTGGCGCAGAAGGGGCATGCCATGCCGCAGCCGGCCTGGCTGGAGATGCAGACCGTGGCGCGGTCCGGATAGCGCATGAGGACGCTCTCGACCAGAGCGCCGTCGTGCAGCCTCCACAGCGTCTTGCGGGTGCGGCCGTCGTCGGCGGTCTGGTGCCGGACGACGGTGAGCAGCCCCGGCAGCAGCGCCTCGGTGAGCGACGTGCGGACGTCGGCGGGGAGGTCGGTCATCTGCGCCGGATCGGTGACGCCACGGTAGAAGTGCCGCGCCAACTGATCGGCCCGGAAGGCCGGCTGCCCGAGCTCGCCGACCGCCGCGCGGGCCTCCTCGCGGGTGAGATCGGCGAGGTGGCGCGGGGGCATCCCCCGGCGAGGGGCGTCGAAGACGAGCGGCAAGGCAGTCATGGCGCCCTCCATGATCCCACTCCCCGGTTCGCGGGACCGACCGTCGAGTCGAAACTCACGTGCAGGGGCCGCGGTAGGTCCCCTTCGACAGGTCCAGGGGAGCGAGCCGGCTGCCGAACGGCCCCTGACCACCGCGACCCTTCCGACCGGGATGTCGCCGGGTCCGCCACGATGGCGCCGCCCGAGGCCGCACTACCGTGCGCGACGTGACCGACCCCGAGACCGACCGCACCGTCTTCGAACCGGTGCTCGACACCGTCGGGGTGGGGCCCTGGGAGGAACCGTGGCCCGACGATCCGCGCTACGACCCGGAGCTGTTGTCCCACGGGGACCGCCGCAACGTCGTCGACCGGTACCGCTACTGGACCGTCGAGGCGATCGTCGCCGACCTCGACCTGCGCCGGCATCCCTTCCACGTCGCCATCGAGAACTGGCGGCACGACCTGAACATCGGCACGGTCGTCCGCACCGCCAACGCCTTCCTGGCCGCGGAGGTCCACATCGTGGGGCGCAGGCGCTGGAACCGGCGCGGCGCCATGGTCACCGACCGCTACCAGCACGTTCGGCACCATCCCGAGGTGGCGGAACTGCACGCCTGGGCCCGCGCCCGGGGGCTGCCGGTGCTCGCCGTGGACAACCTCCCCGGAGCGCTGCCCCTCGAGACCGCCGTCCTCCCGCGCGCCTGCGTGCTGCTGTTCGGTCAGGAGGGCAGCGGGCTCTCACCCGAGGCCCGCGCCGAGGCGGACGGCGTGCTGTCGATCGCCCAGTTCGGGTCGACCCGCTCGATCAACGCCGGGGTCGCCGCCGGGATCGCGATGCACACCTGGGTCAGGCAGCACGCGGGTTGACCGGGACCGCGTGCTCCGCGTCGGCGTCGGCACACGGGCGAGGTGCCCCTGAGTGCCGGTTGGGCGACGGCGACGTGATCACTCGCCGTGAGGGTGCTGACCGGCAATCCGTGGCCCGTTCCTGCCAGGCTCAGGCACATGAGCCGCCTCGGGGACGTCGATCTGTCGCTCAGCCTGGCCAAGAAGGAGGGCAAGAAGCAGCTGAAGGAGGCCCAGGAGCGACTGGTCCGCCTACGGCTGCTGCTGGGCGGCCAGCTCGGACCGGGTGCGGGCCGTGGCGAGATCGGCCCTCCCCTGTGCGTGCTGTTCGAGGGCTGGGACGCGTCGGGCAAGGGCGGTGCGATCCAGCGGCTGGTCGCCGGGCTCGACCCCAGGCACGTCCGGGTGGCGCAATTCGCCGCCCCGTCCCGTGACGAGAAGCGGCACCACTTCCTGTGGCGCTTCTGGCCCTCGCTGCCCGGGTGGGGCGGCATGGCCGTGCTGGACCGCACCTGGTACGGCCGGGTGCTGGTGGAGCGGGTCGAGGAACTGGCCGCCGAGGAGGCCTGGCGTCGGGCCTACGACGAGATCGTCGGCCTGGAGACCACGTTGGCCGCCGAAGGCACGATCCTGGTCAAGTTCTGGATGCACCTCTCCCCTGAGGAGCAGCTGCGCCGGTTCGAGGCACGCCGCGACAACCCGTACAAGGCCTGGAAGCTGACCGAGGAGGACTGGCGGAACCGGGAGAAGCGGCCGGCGTACGAGGCGGCCGTGGAGGAGATGCTGGAGCGCACGCACCATCCCGGCGGGCGCTGGCACGTCGTCGCCGCCGACGACAAACGGTGGGCGCGCGTCGCCGTCGTCCGCACCGTGTGCGAGGCGATCGAGCAGGCGCTGGCCGACCGGGGCATCGACACGGACCCGCTGCGGCCCGGCGGCGACTGACGCCCTATCCGGAGAACCAGTCGACGCGCCCGCCGTGGGGGGCGGTGTGCGCCAGCGGACGTCCGTCGAGCGACAGCACGAAGTAGGGCCCCCAGCCGCCGGGGTACGGCTCCCCCGTGCCGGGCACCATGCCGGCGCCTTCCTGGGCGATCCAGCGGACCGGCAGTTCCCGAACCCGCTCGATGAACGCACCGCGGTGCGGCCCGGCCAGGTACGGCAGGACGGCGGTGTGCAGCACCACCGGAACGGCGCCTTCGGGGACGAGGGCAAGGGCGTCGGGTAGTCGCTCGAGCAGGTCCCCCGCCAGCAGGGTCGGCGGATCCTGCGCGGCGATGGCGGCGGCCGCGTCCAGTCGCTGCAGCCGGGCCGCCTCGGCCGGGCCCGGCCAGACGAGGGCGCGCAACCACCGCATGTCGCCGGCGTCGGTGACGTCGAGCGGGTCGAGGTCGATGCCGATGCGGGCGACGACGTCCGGGAGCGCGGCGGGCACCGGCACGGGACCGCTGGTCGCGCACCGCAGGTGCACCGGCCCGCGGGATCCGACGGGCCGCCCGTCGAACTCGTAGCTGTAGCGGTCGGGGTACAGGCAGAGTCCGGCCGAGGTGCCCACCTCCACGAGGGCGAGCGGTCCGCCGATCGTCGCCAGCGCCGGGAGGAGGGCCGCACAGCGGGCCGGCTCGTTGGTCTGCGTCGCCCGCGCCAGCATGGTGGACCGGAACCGGTCCCCGTCGGTCAGCACCCGGTCGTGAAGCTCGGCGCCGTCCGCCGGCACTCCGCCGAGGAACCGCACCGTGGCGAAGAACAGGGTGGGATGGCGCTTGCCCACGGGAAGTCCCGCCAGGAAGCGGAGGACGTCGCGGTCATCGGCCACCGCGGCCGCCAGTGCGACGTAGGCCGGCGACTCCTCCACCGTCTCGGCCGCGAAGGCGCGGTATCCCTGAGCGATCCGGTCGAGCCCCTGGTCCCGCACGCAGGCAGGATCCCACCATGGCCTCCGACGTCCAGCCTTCCGAGGTGCTCGTGCACCTGATCGAGCCGGTGGACTGGCGGCGTGCCCTGGACGACGGCGCGGTGCGGCCGCCGTCCCTGGCGTCCGTCGGCTTCGTGCACCTGTCGGCGCCGGATCAGGTGCACCTGCCGGCGGAGCGCCGCTACCGGGGGCGCCGCGACCTCGTGCTGCTGGTCGTGGACCCGGCGCGGCTCTCCGACCCGGTCCGGACCGAGGCCGCTGTCCCCGCCGATCCGGACGGCGCCCTGTTTCCCCATCTGTACGGCCCCCTGCCGGTGACCGCGGTGGTGGCCGTCGTTCCGTACCGCCCGCCGTCGCCCGTCGCCCTGCCGGCCCCGGACGACGCCCTCGGGCGTGCGCTGGCGTTCTACTCGTCCCTCCCCGTCCGCCGTGCGGCGGGCGTGGGCGAGGTGCCGGGCGGTGTCGCCGTCCTCGACCCCGACTTTCCGCACTCGCACGACAACAACCGGCTCGTGCTGACCCAGCCGGTCGACGCGACCGCGATCGAGGTCGCCGCCGCCGAGGTGGCGGGCAACGCCGGCTGGCCGCACCAGGCGGCCGCGCTGCTCTGGCCCGACGCCGGCGGGGTCGCCGCCGAGCTGGGCCGGCGCGGCTGGAACACCGACGAGCTCCTGCTGATGGCCAGGCGGAGCGGACCCGTCTCCGGCGGGGAGCGCGCCGACGTGGTGCCCCAGGAGGCGGTGCACGAGTTCTGGACGGCGTCGTGGCGGCGGGGACTCGCCCATTTCGGCCCGCGACTGGACCAGGTGGTGGCCCAGCTGGTGGGCCGTGAGCACCTCAACGACCGGGTGGTCGCGGTGACCGACGTGGTCGTCCGGGAGGAGGGGCGGGTGATGGCCTCGGGTCAGCTGCGGATCGACGGGGCGACCGCCGCCGTCGACTCCGTCCTGACCGATCCCGACGCCCGTGGCCGGGGCTATGCCGACGCGGTCCTCGCCCGCGCGCTGGGCGTGGCGGCCGACGCCGGCTGCGACCTCGTGGTCCTGGAGGCGGCGGCCGACGACTGGCCCCGGCACTGGTACGCGCGACGCGGGTTCGAGGTGGTGGGCTCGACCTGGGCGGTCGACCGCCCGGCCTGACGTGGTGGCTCCCCTGCGGGGCCCGCGGGAAGCCTCCGAGAGGCGCGGGCCGGGGGCTCCTCCGTCAGGCCGGCGCGAACAGGGTCAGCAGCAGGTAGGCCACCGCGGCCGACGGCAGCAGCGAGTCCAGCCGTTCCATCAGGCCGCCGTGCCCGTGCAGCAGTTTGACCATGTCCTTGATGCCGAGGTCGCGCTTGATGAGGGACTCCGCGAGGTCGCCCAGAGTGGCCGAGACGGCCAGCGCGGCACCGAACACGACGCCGCCCCACCAGGGCCCGTCGAGGGCCAACACGATGATCGGCGTCGCCACGAGCATGCAGGCGAGGACCGAGCCGGCCATGCCCTCCCACGACTACTTCGGGCTGATCGAGGGCGCCATCGCATGCCTGCCGAACAGCACCCCGGCCGCGTAGCCGCCCACGTCGCTGGCGACGACGGTGGCGATGAAGACGAGCACGCGCGCGACGCCGTCGTCGGGCACGAGCAGCAGGACGGCGAACCCGGCGAGCAGCGGCACGTAGAGGTCGACCAGCACGCCGGCGGAGACGTCGCGGAGGTAGCCGGCGGGCCCGTCGGCGAGCCGCCACACCAGCACGGCGAGCGCGGTGAGGAGGAACCCGACGACGAGACCGGTCGGGCCGCGGGTCCAGGCAAGCCCCTCGGTGACCACGGCTCCGACCAGCAGAGGCGCCAGTGGCGCACGGAAGCCACCCCTTTCCAGCGCCCGGGTGAGTTCGACGACTCCGATGGCGATCGCGACCACCAGCACACCCAGGAACAGCGGCCGCCAGATCAGGAGGGACGCCACGATGACGGCGACCAGACCCACGCCGACACGGACAGCTGCCCCGAGGTTCCGGCCGGCGCGGCTGGGCGTCGCTCCACTCGGCAGCGGTTGCACCGGCTCGACCGGCTCGACCGGCTCGACCGGCTCGGCGGCGGTTCCGGGCACGGCAGCCGTCGGCTCGGGCGTTCCGGCGGCGGCACGGGACGCCCCCGGCGGCG
>JAOPWJ010000129.1 GCA_025965715.1 Blastococcus sp.
TCGAGCGCCGGCGGGTGATGTCGGAGTCCTTCTCCAGGTGGTTCGGGTTGCTGTGGTGCTTGTTGTGGTGGCCGACCCACCAGCCGTAGCTGAAGCCCATGAGCAGGTTGCCGTGGATCAGGCCGAGCACGTCCTGCCCGCGGCGGCTGCGGGTGACCTGACGGTGGCCGATGTCGTGCCCGACGAAGCCGGTCTGGGCGTAGACGAAGCCCATGAAGGCTGCGACGGCCAGGGTCCACCACGAGTCGCCGACCAGCACGAACGCCGTCCATCCCCCGGCCAGCAGGGTGAGGGTGAAGGCGATCTTGGCGACGTAGTAGCCCGGCTGCGGATCGAACAGGCCGGCGTGCTTGATCCGGCGGGAGAGCTCGGCGAAGCCGTCGGCCGGCGGGGCCGGGAAACGTCGGTCGGGGGCCGGGCTGGTGGCCGCCGGTGCGGCGACTGCGGTCATGGTCTTCCTCCGGGTCGGATGGACGGGCGGGGTGATGGCGGGGTCAGCCGGGAGGGTCGAGGACGGCGAGGGTGCGCAGGGCGCCCGGCAGGACCTCGGCGGACAGGCGGGGGCCCGCGGCATCCCAGACGGAGCCGTCGAACTCGGCGACGAGCGGCCGGCCGTCCGTGCGCTCGACGACGACGCGCCGGCCGCGGGCGTACCGGACGTCGGGTCGGCCGAGATGGGTGCCCTCGGGGATGAGCGGCAGCAGTTCGGCGACCGCGGCGTGATCGAGGGCCGCGATGACGTTGACGTCGAGCAGGCCGTCGTCGAGGACCGAGTCCGGAAGGAACTGGAAGGAGCGGGCCCGGAAGCGGCCGCCGCCGATGGCGACCGAGGAGGCCGGCCCGTCGTGCAGCACCCGGCCGTCGACGGTGACGCGGGTGGGGTGGTCGGGCATCGCAGCGAGGACGTCGACGGCCGCGGCGTAGTACCGGTCGATGCCCGTCAGCGCCGGGTCGACCGTGCGTGCGCCGACCAGCACCTGGGCGAGGAAGCCGGAGGAGGTTCCGAGGACGGCCACCACGCCGGGCTCTTCCAGCCGCATGAGGTCCAGTTCCCGCACCGCGAGGCGGGAGCCCGGGTCGTCGAACAGGTCGAGGACCTGCTGCCAGTTCCGGTCGCCGAAGAGGTTGCGTGCCGTCGAGTTGCCGCTACCGGCCGGCAGGGGGCACAGGACCTGGTCGGCCCGCATCCCCTGCACCAGCTCGGCGATCGTGCCGTCGCCGCCGACGGGCACGAGGACGCCCGCGGACGCTGCGGCGGCGAGCTCCGCGGCGTTCCCGGGGCCGCGCGTCCACGCCGTCCGGACGGTGCGGACGTGGCGGGCGAGCCGGTCCTCGACCGCGCGGACGACGTCGGGCGACACCGCGGCCGCGGCCGGGTTCGCGACCACGAGGCAGTCCGCCCCCCGGAGGAGGGGCTGCGGCGCGCCGAGCTCGGTCACGGGTGCTCCAGGGTCAGCGGGGGTTCCTGACCGGGAAGAGCCGGCGCGGCACCCCCTGGATACCGTGCATCCGCGGCCGCTCCGGGCGGCTCTCTTCGAGAGGACGCATCAGCCGCCGACTCCGAGGAACCCACCGTGGCCACAGCCCCTCCCACCGACCGCGAGCACGCCCCCGCAGGCCAGGTCCGGCGCAGCCGGACGGCGGAGATCGTCTGCGCCGAGCGCGCGCTCGAGACCTTCCGCGCCGAGGGGCGGCGGGTGATCGAGGACCCTTACGCCCGCGTCTTCCTGGGCGCGCGGAGCCACCGCTTCCTGACCGGTGGGCCGCTGCGGGCGGCGGCCACGCGGGCGGCCTTCGACCGGCTCTATCCCGGCTACCTGGCCGTCGTCCTGCTCCGCCACCGGGAGTTCGAGCAGGAGCTGACCCGAGCCCTGGCCGACGGCATCGGGCAGGTGGTCCTCCTCGGCGCGGGTTACGACACCACGGCGCTGCGGCGCGACCTGGCCGGCGCGACGCTGTTCGAGGTGGACGCGCCGCCGACCCAGGCCGACAAGCGCGCGGTCCTGGCCCAGCACGGACTGACCGACCGGAGTACGCGCTACGTCCCCTGCGACTTCGAGCGGGACTCCCTGCCGCAGCGGCTGCTCGAGCACGGCTTCGATCCACAGGCCCGCAGCCTCGTCGCCTGGTGGGGGGTCTCCTTCTTCCTCACCGAACCGGCCGTTCGCCGCACGCTGGCCGACGTCGCCGCGCTCACCGCCCCGGGCAGTCGGCTGCTGTTCGACTACCTCGATCGCTCGGTCGTCGACGGGACGACGCCCTACCCCGGGGCCCGCCGCGCCGCCGCGGCCGTTGCCCGGCGGGGCGAGCCGTACCTGTTCGGCCTCGGTCGTGGAGAGGCTCCAGAGCTCCTGGCCGGATTCGCGTTCGAGGTGGAGTCCGAGGCCTCGATGAGGGAACTGGCCGGGCGCCTGCCGGGTGGCTTTCCGTACAGCACCGACGACTTCTTCGGCGTCGTGGCCGCGCGGCGGACCGGCCGATGACCCTTCTCGAGGACCTCTCCCGCTGGGCCGCCGGCGTGCGTCTGGACGACGTTCCCGACCGGGTGGTCGCCATGGCGGCGAGCCAGGTGCTCTCCCAGCTGGCCGCGGCCCGCGCCGGAGCCGCGCACCCGCTCGGGGAGGCGGTGGTGCGGGGCTTCGGCGAGCCGTGGCAGGACGACGCCGCCCGCTCGGCCTACGTGCTGGCCGGGCTGACGTCGTGGCTGCACTTCGACGACACCGGCTATGCGGGCCATCTGTCCAACTCGACGGCGACCGTTCCGATGGCGTACGCGCACGCGCTCGGCCTGGACGGGCGGGCGCTGCTGACCGCGGTGATCGTCGCCAACGAGTGCGCCGCCCGGATCGCCGCGGCCGCCACGCTCGGCCGGTTCCGGGGGCAGAACGCGGCACACACGCATCTCGCGGGCGCGGTGAGCGGCCGGCTCGCGGCCGAGGGAGCGCCCGCCGACGTCTGGGCCGACGCCTTCGCCATCGCCTTCGCGATGCCGCCCTGGCCCTCGCTCCGGGCATTCCTCGGCAGCGACGCGAAGGTGCTCAGCGCCGCGATGCCGGTGCGTGCGGGGCTCGACGCCTGCGACGCCGCCCGCGCCGGGTTGCACGGCCCGCGCGACGTGCTCGAGCACCCGGAGGGCTTCCTGGCCACGTTCGCCTCGGTGCCGCTGCCGGAGGCGGTGACCCTGGAGCTGGGTCGCCGCTGGCACACCGAGACGCTGTCGTTCAAGGTGCATCCCGGCGGCCCGGGGCTCGACGCCGCGGTCGACTGCGCCCTGGAGATCTCGCGGGCGGCGGGCACCCTCTCCCCCGAGGACGTCGACGAGGTCGTGGTGACCACCTCGATGTACACGCTCCTCGTCGACGAGAAGGCCAGGGAGTTCGTCGACCGCGAGCGGTCGCCGGTGAGCGCGCTGGTCTTCTGCACGCCCTACGCGGTGGCCACCTGCCTGCTCACGGGTGGGCTGGGCGGGGCCGACTTCGCGCTGCCGGCGGTGGCCGACGAGGGCCGCTGGTCGCTCGCCGGCAAGGTGCGGCTGGAGCACGACGCGGGGATGACCCGGGAGTCGATGGTGAGCACGGCGCCGTTCGGCGAGGCGCTCCGCCAGGCGGGGCCCCGGGCCGCGGCCTGGCTGGAGGAGGTGGGGACCCGGTGGCTGGTCGACCTGCTCGGCGAACCGGGTGAGCCGGAGAAGACCTTCGAGCAGGCCACGAAGGCGACTCCGGCCCGGGTGGAGGTGCGGCTGCGCGACGGGCGGACCTTCTCCCGATTCCGGTCGATTCCCGCCGGGGCGATCGGCGAGGACCTGCGGGCCCGGCACCCCGACGTCGTGCGGGAGAAGTGGCTGGCCGTCGGGGGGCCGGTGGAGGTGGCCGACCTCGCGCGGAATCTGCCGTCGTCGTCCGCGGCGGACGTGCGGCGGATGCTTTCCCTCGCCGTCTGAGGAGCGGCCGGTCCGTCCACCTCCGGATCGGCCCTCGGCCAGGACCGCTCGCCCCTGGGCCGGTTCCGCGGCACCGCGCAGACGACGAGGCCGTTGCCGACATCGGGTTGCTCGCCGCCGAGTGAGCGTCGCGCCGCCCGCCGAACAGCCCCATGACGCACATCACCGTCCAGTCGGGGCACCGGGACGCCGATCTTCCATAGGAATGACGGTGAGTACGGCTGCTACCGCAGCCGCGCCGAACCATGTCCACGCCGACTGATCGTCGGCGCGGGAAAGGCACCACGATGACCCCCAACACGCGTCACCTCCGCGCCGCCGGCGCGGGGCTCGCAGGCGTCGTCCTGCTGAGCGCCTGCTCCGGAGCAGCGACCGAGCAGGCGAACGCGCAGCAGCCCGTCAGCCTCGCGATCGGTGAGCCGGTGACCTCACTGGTCCCCGGCAACACGACCGAGGAGTACGGCGCCCAGATCCTCGAGTCGCTGTGGACCGGACTGGTCCAGTACGGCCCGGACGGCGAGGTCGAGTACACCGGCGTCGCCCAGTCCATTGACTCCGAGGACAGCGTCACGTGGACCGTTCGGCTCCACGACGACTGGACCTTCCACGACGGAACTCCGGTCAGCGCCGAGTCCTTCGTCGACGCCTGGAACTACACCGCGTACAGCCCGAACGCCCAGAGCGGCTCCTACTTCTTCGCGAACGTCGCGGGGTATGGGGACCTGCAGGCTCCGGTGGACGAGAACGGTGAACCGGCGGGAGACCCCGCCGCCACGGAGATGACCGGGCTCCAGGTCGTGGACGACGCCACCTTCACCGTCACCCTCAGCGCGCCGTTCGCGCAGTTCCCGGTGACTCTGGGCTACAACCCCTTCTTTCCGCTCCCCCAGTCGTTCTACGACGACCCGGAGGCCTTCGGCCGCGCGCCGATCGGCAACGGCGCCTTCAGGGCCGACGGCGAGTTCCGCCCGGAGGAGGGCCTCACGGTCCGGGCCTACGACGAGTACGCGGGCGATGACGTCCCGTCGGTGGAGGCCGTCGAGTTCCGGGTCTACACCGACACGGACACCGCCTACACCGATGCCCTCGCCGGCAATCTTGACGTCGTCCCGAGGATCCCCGCCGATGCCAGCGGCACGGCCCGGGAGGACTTCGCGGGTCGGTACGTGGAGACGCCGGCCTCCGGCTTCACGTTCCTCGGCCTACCGCTCTACGAGGAGCGCTACGCCGACCCGCGGGTCCGCCAGGCGTTCTCGATGGCGATCGACCGCCCGGTGATCGCCAAGGAGATCTTCTCCGGTACCCGGCAGGCGGCCGACTCGGTCGTCCCTCCGGTGGTGGAGGGGCACCGTGACGGGGCCTGCGAGTACTGCGAGCTGGACGTGAACCGGGCGAACGCACTCCTCGACGAGGCCGGCTTCGACCGGAGCCAGCCGATCGAGTTGTGGTTCAACGCCGGTGGCGGCAATGACGCGTGGGTCGAGGCGGTGGGCAACCAGCTGCGCACGAACCTGGGTGTCGACTACGTCCTGCACGGCGACCTCGCCCCGCCGGAGTACGGACCGCTGCTGTTCAGCAAGGGCATGACGGGCCCGTTCCGCATGGGCTGGTCGATGGACTACCCGAGCCCGCAGAACTTCCTGGAGCCGCTGTACTCGACGCAATCG
>JAOPWJ010000212.1 GCA_025965715.1 Blastococcus sp.
TGACCCCGGCCGGCGAGCAGATGACCGACGAGGACTGGGACGCCGGCTTCGCCAAGTCGCTGGCCGTCTACCTCAACGGCGTCGGCATCCGCGAGACCGACGAGCGCGGCGAATACGTCACCGACGACCACTTCTACCTGGCCTACAACGCCTCGCCCGAGCCGATCGACTTCACGCTGCCCGGCGACGACTACTGCCAGGTGTGGACGACGGTCCTCGACACCGCGGAGATGAACGAGGTCGAGCCGGTCGAGGTGAAGCCCGGGGAGACCGTCACCGTCCAGGGCCGCTCGGTCGTGGTGCTCACCGGGCCCGCGGAGTGAACGGCGCGATCCAGGAGCCCGGCGGGGACCGCCGACGCGGCGTGCCCGCCGCGACCTACCGGTTGCAGATGCACGCGGGCTTCCGCCTGCAGGACGCCGCCGAGGTGGCCGGCTACCTGGCCGACCTCGGCGTGACCCACGCCTACTCCTCGCCGCTGCTGCGCTCGGCGGAGGGCAGCACCCACGGCTACGACACCGTGGACCACGCGCACATCGACGAGGCCCGCGGTGGACGAGCGGGGTTCGACCAGTTCGTCGAGGCCCTGCACGACCACGAGCTCGGGCTCGTCCTCGACCTGGTGCCCAACCACATGGGCGTCGCCGACGCGGCGGCGGCGCCCTGGTGGTGGGACGTGCTCAAGCACGGCCGGGACAGCGCGCACGCCGGCGCCTTCGACATCGACTGGGACTTCGGCGGGGGCAAGGTGCGCATCCCGGTGCTGGGCTCGGCCGACGACCTGGCCGAGCTGAAGCTCGTCACCGGCGGGGCGGGTGGGGACGGCGCAGCGGAGCTGCACTACTACGACAACCGCTTCCCGGTCGCGCCGGGGACCGGGGAGGGCACGGCGCAGGAGGTGCACGGACGCCAGCACTACGAGCTCGTCGACTGGCGGCGCGCCGACTCCGACCTCAACTACCGCCGGTTCTTCGCGATCAACACCCTCGCCGGCCTGCGCGTGGAGGACCCGGCCGTCTTCGACGCGACGCACGAGCTGGTGCTGCGGCTGGTTCACCAGGGTGCGGTCGACGCGCTGCGGATCGACCACCCCGACGGCCTCGCCGACCCCCAGGGTTACCTGGAGCGGCTGGCGAAGGCGTCCGGGCACCGGTGGACGGTCGTGGAGAAGATTCTTGAGCCCGGCGAGGACCTGCCGGAGGACTGGGCGACCGCCGGCACCACGGGGTACGACGCGCTGAGCGAGGTGGACCAGGTGCTGGTGGACCCTGCCGGGGAGGCGGCCATCACCGCGCTGGACACCGAACTGGTGGGGCATCCGGTCGACTACGCCCACCTGGTGCACGACTGCAAGCGCGAGGTCACCGACGGCATGCTCGGCTCGGAGGTGGCCCGGCTGGTGCGGGTCATCGGCGTTCTTCCCGGCGTTGATCCGGAGCAGCAGACCGAGGCGCTGGCCGAGCTGCTGGCCAGCTTCCCGGTCTACCGCAGCTACCTGCCCGACGGGCGGGAGCACCTCGACCAGACCGTGGCCGCGGTCCGCGATCGCCGTCCGGACCTGGTCAAGGCCGTGGACGCGCTGCACCCCGTGCTGGCCCAGGCCGGCACGGAGGCCGCGACGCGGTTCGAGCAGACCAGCGGACCGGTCATGGCGAAGGGCGTGGAGGACAGCGCCTACTACCGCTGGGCCCGTTTCGTCGCGCTGAACGAGGTGGGCGGCGACCCGGCCCGCTTCGGCACGCCGGTCGCGGAGTTCCACGCCGCGCAGCAGCGCCGGGCCCAACGACGTCCGCAGTCGATGACCACGCTGTCCACCCACGACACCAAGCGCAGCGAGGACGTCCGCTCACGGCTGGCCGTGCTCGCGGAGCTCCCCACCGAGTGGGCGCAGCTGGTGCGCCAGCTGCTCGCCCGGCACCCGATCGCCGACCGTCCGCTGGCCCATCTGGTCTGGCAGAACCTGGTCGGTGCCTGGCCCCTGTCGCGGGAGCGGGCGCACGCCTACGTCGAGAAGGCCGCACGCGAGGCCGGGACGTCGACGACGTGGACCGATCCGGCACAGGAGTTCGAGGAGCAACTGCACGCCCTGGTCGACGCCGCCTACGACGACGAGGCGACGCACGCCGCGATCGAGGACGTCGTCGGCCGGATCGCGCCGTTCGGCTGGTCGAACTCGCTGTCGCAGAAGCTGCTGCAGCTCACGATGCCCGGCGTTCCCGACGTCTACCAGGGCACCGAGCTGTGGGACTTCTCCCTCGTCGACCCGGACAACCGCCGTCCGGTGGACTACGCGCTGCGCCGCACCATGCTGGCCGCGTTGGACGGCGGCGAGGTGCCCGGGGTCGATGAGAGCGGAGCCGCCAAGCTGCTGGTCGTGTCCCGCACCCTGCGGGCCCGCCGCGACCACCCCGAGTGGTTCACGGGCTACGACCCCGTGCCGGTGGACGGGTCGGCCGCAGATCACCTGATCGCCTTCGACCGGGGCGGGGCGGTGACGGTGGCGACGCGGCTGCCGGTCGGTCTTGCCGCCACCGGCTGGGGCGACACGGCCCTGCACCTCCCCAACGGCCCGTGGCGGGACCTGCTCACCGGCGAGCGCCTGGTCTCCGACGTCGGCGGGGTGGCCGCCGACGTCCTCCTCGCCCGACTGCCCGTCGCCCTGCTGGTCCGCGACTGATAGAGAGGACCCCTCCCCGCCCACCCCTCCTACCTCGGGGCGGTGCCGGGGAGGGCCTTCATGGCGGTTGGCCGTTCCACCTGCGGGCATGACCGTCCCGCCCCCGTTACCCACCGCCCCTGGAGGCACCCGCATGTCCGCTCCGACCGAGTTCTCCGTCTGGGCACCGCTGCCCGAGCGGGTCCGCCTCCAGGTGGACGGCACCGTCCACGACATGAGCCGGGACGAAGGCGGGTGGTGGCGGACCGAAGCCGAAGCCGGCCCCGAGGCCGACTACGGGTTCCTGCTCGACGACAACGACATCCCCCGGCCCGACCCGCGCTCCCGGCGCCAGCCCGAGGGTGTCCACGGCCTGTCCCGCCGGTTCGACCCCGACTCCTACGAGTGGGGTGACCGCGCCTGGACCGGCCGGCCACTGGCCGGCGGCGTCGTCTACGAGCTGCACGTCGGCACCTTCACGCCGGAGGGCACCCTCGACGCGGCGATCGGCCGGCTCGGGCACCTCGTCCGGCTCGGTGTCGAGTTCGTGGAACTGCTGCCGGTCAACGGTTTCAACGGCACCCACAACTGGGGCTACGACGGCGTCCTCTGGTACACGGTGCAGGAGAGCTACGGTGGCCCGGCCGCCTACCAGCGGTTCGTCGACGCCTGCCACCAGCAGGGCCTGGGCGTGATCCAGGACGTCGTCTACAACCACCTCGGGCCGTCGGGCAACTACCTGCCCGAGTTCTTCCCGATCTTCGCCGAGGGCGGCGCGAACACCTGGGGGAACTCGGTCAACCTGTCCGGGCCGGACTCCGACGAGGTACGCCGCTACATCATCGACAACGCGCTGATGTGGCTGCGCGACATGCACGTCGACGGGCTGCGCCTGGACGCCGTGCACGCCCTCGTCGACGAGCGGGCGACCCACCTGCTGGAGGAGATGACGAAGGAGGTGGACACGCTGTCGGTGGCCCTCGGTCGGCCGCTGACCCTGATCGCGGAGAGCGACCTCAACGACCCTCGCATGGTCACCCCGCGGGTCGCCGGCGGCCTGGGGCTCACCGCTCAGTGGAGCGACGACTTCCACCACGCGCTGCACGCGACCCTGAGCGGCGAGGGACAGGGCTACTACTCCGACTTCGCCGAGGCCGGGCTCGCCGGCTTGGCGAAGACGCTGACCGGCGCGTACTTCCACGACGGCGCCTGGTCCAGCTTCCGCCGCCGACACCACGGCCGCCCGGTGGACACCGCGATGCTGCCGGGCTGGAAGTTCCTCGGTTACCTGCAGGACCACGACCAGATCGGCAACCGGGCCGTCGGCGACCGCAGCTCGGCGTTCCTCTCCCCGGGGCTACTCGCCGTGGGCGCCACCGTGGTCCTGACCAGCCCCTTCACGCCGATGCTCTTCATGGGTGAGGAGTGGGGCGCGAGCACGCCGTGGCAGTTCTTCACCAGCCACCCGGAGCCCGAACTGGGCAAGGCCACGGCCGAGGGGCGGATCGGCGAGTTCGCGGAGCACGGGTGGGACGCCGACGTCGTTCCCGATCCGCAGGACCCCGAGACCTTCCAACGGTCCAAGCTGGACTGGGCGGAGCTGGACGAGGAGCCGCACGACCGGCTCCTGGCGGTGCACCGGTCGTTGCTCGCGCTGCGTCGCGCACACCCCGACCTCGTCGACCCCGACCTGTCGGCTGTCGAGGTGGAGTGGGACGACGCCGACCGGTGGATGGTGATCACGCGGGGAGCCCTGCGGGTCGCGCTCAACCTGGCCGACCAGCCGCGGGAGCTCGACCTCGACGTGCCGGCGACGGAGGTGCTGTTCGCGTCCGGCGAGCTCCCCTCCCTGGACGGCGCCACGGTCACCCTGCCGCCGGAGAGCGCGGCCGTGCTCAACACCCGCTGACGTGCGCCAGCTGCTCCCGGCTGCCGCCGACCTCGACGAGGCCGGACTCGTCGAGGCCTACCGCCCGCCCCCTGGGCGCTTCGTGCGGGTCAACTTCATCGCGTCCCTGGACGGCGCCACGACGGTGGCCGGCCGGAGCCGAGGCCTGCAGTCGCCCGGGGACCTGGCCGTCTTCCGGCTGCTCCGCGCCCTGGCCGACGCCGTGCTGGTCGGCGCCGGAACCGCGGCCGCCGAGGGGTACGGGCCGACGTCCGACGATCCCGCGGTCAGCCGGATGCGGGTCGCCCTGGGCCGGAAGCCGACCGCGCCGATCGTCGTCGTCTCCCGCCGCGCATCGCTGCCGCCGGAGAGCCGGCTGGCCCGAGGCGAGCCCCGCACCATCTGCATCACTTGCGAGGCGGCCGACGCGGACCGGCGCTCAGCACTCACCGGTGCCGGCATGGACGTGCTCGTCTGCGGTGAGGACGACGTCGACCTGCCGTTGGCCCTCGCCCGGCTGGCCGAGCGCGGCTTCGAGCAGGTGACGTGCGAAGGCGGCCCGCAGCTGCTCCGATCGGCGCTGTCCGCCGGCGTGGTCGACGAGCTGGACCTGTCGATCGCCCCGGCGCTGGTGGGCGGCGGTGTCCGCCTGCTCGGCGAGCCGCTGGCCGACGTCGTCCGCCTCGACCTCCGGCATCTGCTCGAGGAGGACGGAATGCTGTTCGCCCGCTACGCCGTGGGCGGCCGGTAGCCGACGGCCAGCGCCGCGGCCGCCGTGGGGACGGTGCCCGGCGCCTCCGGGGTGAACCCGCGCAGCGACGCTAGGGCCGCGCGATCGTTGCCGTCGAGGTCCCCCGGCGCCGCAGGCGCCGCTCGGTCACGAGACGACGGCAACCGGGGCCCGTGCCGATTCCCCGTCGAGGCGGGTCCAGGTGACCTCCACGTGCCCCAGGCCGGTGTGTCCGTCCCCGGGGAGCACCCGGATGAGATCCAGGGTGAGACCGCCGTCGTCTCGTGGCGAGTCGTCGGTGAGAGCGACGTCGACCGCGGTGCGGCCCGGCCGGCGATTCGACACGCGGAGCGGACTGGGAGCGATCAGCCGGTTGTCGTCGGACACCCACCTCCGGCCGACCGAGGGGTCGGGGGTGTCGCTCTGGTTCTGGTGCTGCGCCCGAGCAGATCCGCAGATCAACTCCAGCAGCTGGGCCACGGCGACCGGGTCGTGGGCCGCGTCGTAGATCCACCGCGTGCCGAGCACGCCGTGCTCCGAGATGCCGACGAGCGCCTCGTCCGCCGCGCTCAGCGGTGCGCCGCGGTAGGCGAGCGGCACGAAGTAGGTGGTCTCCGCTCCCCCGCCACCGTCGGTGACGAGCGTGAGCTCGATCCCCACCTCGCCGGCCGGATCGTCCAGCCGGAAGCCGCCACACCAGGTCAGAGCCGGCGGCGACCCCGTGTTCCGGAACCATGGCTGCCGCGGCAGCCAGTCGGCGAGCAGCTCCAGCTTGGTCGGCGACATCGTCGTCCGGTGGATCGTGGCCATGCCGCCGATCATGATCCATCGTGCGCACGCCCGCTCGACCGACGGCATGGATGTCCCGGCGGCCGGCGCCGGTGGCACGCCGGCCTCCGCCGCCCGCCTCACGTCACGACCGGGCGGCGGGATCGGTCGGTGACGCAGGCGCCGCCGCGTCGACCCACCGCCCCTCAGGCGCGCGCGCAGAGTCCCCCCACCCATCGGCCGTCGAACGACTGCTCGACTCACTCCGGCCGTCATGGAGCCGCCCCACGGTCTCCGGTCCCTGCGCGCCTGCACGAGCGGTCCGGCCCCCCGCACGAGCCCCTGTCCGGGTCTGCCGGGACCGCGGTGCGCGGCCCCGCATCGGGATCACCCGCGCCAGGACCTACCCGCCGGTGGCCGGCGTGCGCGTCGTCCTGGAGCCGGCGGGCGGCCGCGGCGGTTGGCGCGCGGGACGAGGTCGACGACCACACCGCGAGGAGAATGATCATGATCACCGTTGACCGGGGCTGATTGACTGCCCGCATGGATCTGCCGCTGCTCCCGCCGGTGAAGCCGATGCTGGCCAAGGCCGCGACCGTGCTCCCCGTGGGCGACGACCTGTTCTACGAGCCGAAGTGGGACGGGTTCCGCTGCGTGGTGTTCCGCGACGGCGATGAGGTCGAGCTCGGCAGCCGGAACGAGCGGCCGCTGACCCGCTACTTCCCCGAGGTCGTCGAGGCCGTCAAGGCCAACCTGCCCGAGAAGTGCGTGGTGGACGGCGAGATCGTCGTCCCCCGCGGCGACCGGCTGCACTTCGAGGACCTGCTGCAGCGCATCCACCCGGCGCAGTCGCGCGTCGACCTGCTCGCCGGTCGGACCCCGGCCTCCTTCGTCGCGTTCGACCTGCTGGCCCTCGGCGACGAGTCGCTGCTGGACGTGCCGTTCGGCCAGCGACAGGCACGGCTCCGCGCGGCGCTGAGCGGCGTGCGCCCCCCGGTGTACGTCACCGCGATCACCCAGGACGCCGAGACTGCGCAGCGGTGGTTCGAGACCTTCGAGGGCGCCGGGCTGGACGGCGTCGTCGCCAAGGCCGCCGACCTGCCGTACGGCCCGGACCAGCGGTTGATGACGAAGGTCAAGCACGTCCGGACGGCGGACTGCGTGGTCGCCGGGTTCCGCTGGCACAAGAGCGGCCCCATCGTGGGCTCGTTGCTGCTGGGCCTCTACAACGACGCCGGGGACCTCCAACACATCGGCGTCGCGGCCTCCTTCCCGATGACGCGGCGGGCGGAGCTGGTGGAGGAGCTGGCGCCCTACCGGGAGAACGCCCTCGAGAACCACCCGTGGAAGGACTGGGCGAACGCCGACACGGCCGTCCCCGACGGCGGGGAACACCGGATGCCGGGCGCGGTGAGCCGGTGGAACGCGAAGAAGGACCTCTCCTGGGTGCCGCTGCGCCCCGAACGGGTGGTCGAGATCAAGTACGACCAGCTCGAGGGACGTCGTTTGCGTCACACCGGCCAGTTCCTGCGCTGGCGCCCCGACCGCGAGCCGCTGAGCTGCACCTATGACCAGCTCGAGGTGCCGGTGCGCTACGACCTGGCCGAGGTCCTGGACGGCTGACGAGGGCCCCGCGGAGGGGCCTCGTCCAAGCGGTGGGCAGGGCGCGGTCCTTATCCTGATGATCATGCGTCTGCACAACGGCCGGCTGGCCGTCGTCCCGAGCCTCCTCCTCGCGGTGGCTCTCGTCCTGGCCGGGTGCACCTCCTTCTCCGACACTCTGGGGAACGAGGCGTCGTCCCCAGCGGCCGCCTCGCCCTCGGCCGAGCCCGAGCCCGCCCCGATCGAGTGGTCCGACTGCAACAAGCAGATCCAGCCGCTGGTCGCCGACCAGCCCGGTAGCGACCGGGACCTGACCTTCGAGTGCGGCCGCACGGAGGTGCCGATCAGCTACGACGAGCCGGAGGGCGCCACGCTGCCGCTGTTCCTCGTGCGTGTGGTCATGGCCGGGCAGACCGACCGGATCGGGTCGCTCATGGTGAACCCCGGCGGGCCGGGGGCGTCGGGCGCCGACGCCGCGATCGGGCTGGCGCTGACCATGCCCGAGTACGTGCTGCAGCGTTTCGACCTGATCGGTTTCGACCCGCGCGGGGTGGGGCTGTCGACACCCGTGGAGTGCATTCCCGCTGAGCTCAAGGACCGGATGATCGCCGCCGAGCCGCGGCCGACGACGGACGAGGAGCTCGGCGAGAGCTTCGCCCTGACCAAGGAGGCCGCCGACGGGTGTGCCGACCAGTACGGCGACGCCCTGGGCACCTTCAACACCGTCGACACCGCCCGGGACATGGACCGGCTCCGCGAGGGCCTCGGCGACGACCAGCTGAACTACCTCGGTTACTCGTACGGCACGACCCTCGGCTCCACCTACGCCGAGCTCTTCCCGGGCAAGGTCCGCGCGATGGTGCTCGATGCCGCCGTCGACCCCGACGCCGACAAGCAGGCCGACGCGGAGGCCGGCGCGAAGGGCTTCGAGGCGGGGTTCGACGCCTTCTCCGCGAACTGCACGGGGCTGCTCGCCGGCTGCCCGCTCGGGACCGAACCGAGGCAGTACGTGGAGCGGCTTCTGGGTGAGGCGGACAAGGCGCCGATCCCCAGCTCGGAGGAGGGCGAGACCCGGAAGGCCACCGCCGGAGTCGTGCTGACGGCGGTTCAGGCCGCCCTCTACGACGCCGAATCGTGGCCGCAGCTCGCGCAGGCGCTGGCCGCCGCCTACAAGGACAAGGACGCCAAGGGCCTCTTCTCGCTGGCCGACAACTACACCGGGCGCCTGGACGACGACTCCTACTCGAACCTGCTCGACGCGAATCTGGCGATCAACTGCGCGGACACCGAGGAGACGTTCGACGAGACCGACGTCCGGGCGCTGGCCGAGGAGTGGGACGCGAAGTACCCGCTCTTCGGCGCCGCCGCCGCGACCGGGCTCTACACGTGCTCGGTGTGGAAGGCCGACCGCACCCCCCTGCCCGAGCGCGACGCCGCAGGCAGCGCACCCATCCTCGTCGTGGGCAACAGCGGCGACCCGGTGACCCCGCTGCCCGGCGCCGTGGACATGGCCAACGACCTCGACGCCGGCGTCCTGCTGACCTGGCAGGGCCAGGGGCACACCGCCTACCCCAAGACCCCGTGCATCAACGAGGCGGTGAACAACTACCTGGTCGACCTGATGGCGCCCATGGACGGGCTGACCTGCCCTGCGTGACACTCGGCGTCCCCCAGCCGTAGGAGCCCCATGGCCAGCAGCAAGGACGCCGTCGTCCTGGACGTCGACGGGCACGAGGTGCGCGTCTCCCACCCGGAGAAGCCGTACTTCGCCGAGAAGGGCATCCGGAAGATCGACGTCGTCGAGTACTTCCTCGCCGTGGGCGAGGGCCTCCTCCTCGCGCTCAAGGACCGGCCGACGACCCTGGAACGCTGGCCCGGCGGCGTGTTCCCAGGCGCGCGCATCTCCACCCGGGTGGACAACACCGGGGACGCGTTCTACCAGAAGCGGGTGCCCAAGAACGCGCCGGAATGGGTGCAGACGGCGCACATCACGTTCCCCAGTGGCCGTACGGCCGACGAGATCGCGCCGGACTCCGTGGCCGTCATCGCCTGGTGCGCCAACCTGGGCACCCTCACCTTCCACCCGTGGCCGGTGAGCAAGGGGGACGTCGAGTCGCCCGACCAGATCCGCATCGACCTCGATCCGCAGCCGGGCACCGACTTCTCCGACGCCGTCTGGGTTGCGCCGCATGTGCGGGAGCTGCTGGCCGAGTTCGGTCTGCAGGGCTGGCCGAAGACCTCCGGCGGCCGGGGGGTGCACATCTACGTGCCGATCCAGCCCCGGTGGACCTTCCAGCAGGTGCGCGGGGCGGTCATCGCCTTCGGCCGTGAGCTGGAACGGCGGCTGCCCGACCGCGTGTCCATGTCGTGGTGGAAGGAGGAGCGCGGCGAGAAGATCTTCATCGACTACAACCAGATGGCCCGGGACCGCACGATCGCCTC
>JAOPWJ010000004.1 GCA_025965715.1 Blastococcus sp.
CACCGACCCGGCGACGCCGTCCCCGGCGACGGCCGCCCCGGCGCCAGGAGACACCGAGGTGCTCGACGGCTTCCGCTTCACGCTGCAGACCGGTCGGGTCGACGACAGCTGCAGCGGGCGCGCCTACGGGGCCGTCGCCGACTACTTCGAGCGGGCCGACTGCGCGGGCCTGTCCCGGGCACTGTGGACAGCGGAGACCGAGGGCGGCCGGGCGATCGTCTCGCTGTCCCGGGTGACCATGCGCGACGAGGCCAGCGCGCGGGCACTGCAGGACCTCGCCGACACCGACGGCAGCGGCAACGTCAGTGACCTGCTCCGCGAGGGCGTCCGGGTGGACGGCGCTCCCCGGCAGCTCTCCCGCGCCGAGTACGGCAGCGGGCAGGACGGCGCGGTCGTGACCATCGTCGAGACGGCGTGGATCGACGCCGACGCGCGTGGCGGCCGGAAGACCCTGGACACGCTCGCGGACGCGGCCCTGGACCTGCCGGCCGCCGACGTCCGCGACGTCTCTGTCGACTGACCTCCCCGCACCGGCCGGCGTCCCGCGCCCGGATGGCCGGCGGGAGCTCCGGGCGGACTGCGCACGCTGCGTCGGCCTGTGCTGCGTGGCGCCGGCCTTCGTCGCCTCGGCCGACTTCGCGATCGACAAGCCGGCCGGGCAGCCGTGCCGGCACCTGGGCGAGGACAGCCGGTGCGGCGTGCACGCCGAGCTGCGGGAGCGCGGCTTCCCCGGTTGCACGGTGTTCGACTGCTTCGGTGCGGGCCAGCACCTCACCCAGGGCACCTTCGCCGGCCGTGACTGGCGGGAGGGCCCGGCGACCGCGGCGGCGATGTTCGCCGGCTTCGGGGTGATGCGGCAGCTGCACGAGCTGCTGTGGCACCTCACCGAGGCGCTCATCCTGCCGGTGCCCGCCCCGCTGGCCGATGCGCTGCGCGGCGACCTGGAGGAGATCCGGCGGCTGGCGGACCTCGGGCCGGCCGAGTTGGCCGCCCTCGACGTGCCGCCGCACCGCCAGCGGGTCGGGGTGCTGCTGCAGCGGGTCAGCGAGCACGTCCGGTCGGACCTGCCGCAGTTCGGCGACGACCGCCGCGGGGCGGACCTGATGGGTGCCGACCTGCGGGGTGCGGCGCTGCACGGGGCCGGCCTGCGTGGCGCGTACCTCATCGGCGCCGACCTGCGGGCAGCCGACCTGCGGCGTGCCGACCTGCTGGGTGCCGACCTGCGGGGGACCGACCTGCGCGGGGCCGACCTCCGCGACGCGCTCTTCCTCACCCAGCCGCAGCTGGAGGCGGCGCGCGGAGACGCGACCACCCGGATCCCGACGGTGCTGTCCCGTCCGGCGCACTGGACCGGCGGCTCCCGGGCCGGCCGGCCGGTCAGCCGCGGGCGGCGGCCTCGGCCATCCGGGTCAGCAGGGCCGCCATCTCCGGGCGGATGAGCCGGCCGGCGCTGTGCGGCGTCGAGTTGATCAGTCCGAAGACGGCGTGTGCCCGGGCCCGGCAGCTCTCGGTCGTCGCCGTCGGGTCCAGCCGGGCGAGGACGCCGACCCACTCCTCGACGTAGCGTCGCTGCAGCGTCCGCACCTGCCGGGCGTCGTCGTCGCTGAGGGCGCCCATGTCGCGGTCCTGCACGGTGATCAGGGCCGGGTTGTCCAGCGCGAAGTCGACCTGGAAGGCGATCAGGGCGCGCAGCTGGGCGGTCGGCTCGGGGCCGGCCGCGGCCACCTGCGCGGCGCCGCCGGCGAGCAGCCGCTCGCTGATCCGGACCAGCATCTCGGCCAGCATCGCGTCCTTGCTGGCGAAGTGGCGGTAGATCGCCGGGCCGGTCACGCCCACGGCCGCCCCGACGTCGTCGACGCCCACGGCGCGGGCGCCGCGTTCGGCGAACAGCTGGGCCGCCGCCTGCAGGATCTGCTCCCGGCGGGAGGGGCGGCCGACGTCGGTGTGCAGCGCGGCGTCCTGGGCGGCGCGGATCCCGATCATCGCCATGGGCGGAATGCTAGCCGCCGCGTGAACACCCGTTAACCGCCCTGCGCGAGAGGTGGACCACCGGAGTGAACGAGCGTTAACCTCAGCGCCGTGGACGCACCGGTGATCCCCAGGGCCGCGGCCGCCGACCGCGACGCTGCCGCGCGGAACGCGGCCGTGCACGCCGAACTCGTCGCCGACCTGGCCGACCAACTGCGCCGGGTGGCTCAGGGCGGCGGCGAGCGAGCGCGTCAGCGGCACGTGGAGCGGGGCAAGCTGCTGCCCCGGGAGCGGGTGGACGCCCTGCTGGACCCCGGCAGCCCGTTCCTCGAACTCTCTCCGCTCGCCGCGCACGGCCTCTACGGCGGCGACGCCCCGGCGGCGGGCCTCATCACCGGCATCGGCCGCATCTCCGGCCGGGAGTGCGTCGTGGTCGCCAACGACGCCACCGTCAAGGGCGGCACCTATTTCCCGATGACCGTGAAGAAGCACCTGCGCGCCCAGGAGGTGGCCTGGGCGAACCGGCTGCCGTGCATCTATCTGGTCGACTCCGGTGGCGCCTTCCTGCCCATGCAGGACGAGGTGTTCCCCGACCGCGAGCACTTCGGCCGGATCTTCTTCAACCAGGCGAGCATGTCCAAGGCGGGGATCCCGCAGATCGCCGCCGTCCTCGGGTCGTGCACCGCCGGGGGCGCCTACGTGCCGGCCATGAGCGACGAGTGCGTCATCGTCCGCGAGCAGGGCACGATCTTCCTGGGCGGTCCGCCGCTGGTGAAGGCCGCGACCGGCGAGGTCGTGACCGCCGAGGACCTCGGTGGTGGCGACCTGCACAGCCGGGTCAGCGGGGTCACCGACCATCTGGCCGACGACGATCCGCACGCGCTGCAGATCGTGCGGCAGATCGTCAGCACGCTGGGTCCGCGCAGCCCGCGGCCGTGGGACGTCGCGCCGGTCGAGGATCCGCTCCTCGACCCGTCGTCCGTGATCGAGGTGGTGCCGCCGGACCCGCGCACCCCCTACGACGTCCGCGAGGTGATCGCCCGCCTGGTCGACGGCAGCCGGTTCGCCGAGTTCAAGCCGCTCTACGGTCCGACGCTGGTCACCGGCTTCGCACGGCTGCACGGCCACCCGGTCGGCATCATCGCCAGCAACGGTGTGCTGTTCGCCGAGTCGGCGCTCAAGGGCGCGCACTTCATCGAGCTGTGCGACCGCCGGAAGATCCCGCTGCTGTTCCTGCAGAACATCTCCGGGTTCATGGTCGGCCGCGACTACGAGGCCGGCGGCATCGCCAAGCACGGCGCCAAGATGGTCA
>JAOPWJ010000005.1 GCA_025965715.1 Blastococcus sp.
CACCAGCATGGCCGCCGAGATCTTCTACGACGACGACGCCGACCTCTCGATCATCCAGGGGCGCACCGTCGCCGTCCTGGGCTACGGCAGCCAGGGGCACGCGCACGCGCTGTCGCTGCGTGACTCCGGCATCGACGTCCGCGTGGGCCTGCCCGAGGGCAGCAAGAGCCGGCCCAAGGCCGAGGCCGAGGGCCTGCGGGTCGTCACGCCGGCCGAGGCCGCCGCCGAGGCCGACCTGATCATGATCCTGGCGCCGGACCACGTGCAGCGCAGCCTCTACGCCGAGTCCGTCGAGCCCAATCTGCAGGACGGCGACGCGCTGTTCTTCGGCCACGGCTTCAACATCCGCTTCGGCTACATCAAGCCCCCGGCCGGTGTGGACGTCGCCATGGTCGCCCCCAAGGGCCCCGGGCACCTGGTCCGCCGCGAGTTCAGCGACGGCAAGGGCGTGCCGTGCCTGGTCGCCGTCGAGCAGGACGCCACCGGCAACGCCCTGGCCCTCGCGCTCTCCTACGCCAAGGGCATCGGCGGCACGCGGGCCGGAGTCATCCGCACGACGTTCGCCGAGGAGACCGAGACCGACCTGTTCGGTGAGCAGGCAGTGCTCTGCGGTGGTGCCAGCGCGCTGATCACCGCCGGCTTCGAGACCCTCACCGAGGCCGGTTACCAGCCCGAGATCGCCTACTTCGAGTGCCTGCACGAGCTGAAGCTCATCGTCGACCTGATGTACGAGGGCGGGATCGCCAAGCAGCGCTGGTCCGTGTCCGACACCGCCGAGTACGGCGACTACACCTCGGGCCCGAAGGTCGTCGACGCCCGCGTCAAGGAGACGATGAAGGAGGTCCTCGGCGCCATCAAGGACGGCTCCTGGGCCGCCGCCTTCATCGCCGACCAGGACGCCGGCGCGCCGGACTTCAAGCGCCGCCGCGCCGAGGCCGAGGCGCACCCGATCGAGGAGACCGGCCGGCAGCTGCGCGGCCTGATGAGCTGGGTGTCCTCGCCCGACGACTACACCGGCACCGCTGCCCGCAGCTGACACCCGACGTGCGACGGCTCCCGCTCCCACGAGGAGCGGGAGCCGTCGCCGTTCGGCCCCGTCCGGGTTCCGCCCCGGACGTGCGGGGCGGACGGAGGTCTTTCAGTAGGTGATGCCCCGGGACGCGTAGTACTGCTTGGACTGGGTGTTCAGCAGGAGGAACACCACGACCCCCGGGACGACGAACCCGAGCAGGTAGCCGAAGATCGAGGCGCCCGCGGCCAGGCCCACGATCATCGTCACGATGTTGATGGCGATCGCCACGTAGCTGACCAGCAGTAGGAGTCGCGGCGACTTGCCCTGGACGATCTGGATGCCGGCCCACAGGAGTCCGGCGGACACGACCACCGACACCAGGACGAACAGGCCCAGGACGGCGTTCAGGTCGAACGCGACGGTGAGGGCGAGCAGCCCGAACAGCAGACCGAGGGCTCCCCAGACGATGCCGATGATGCCGGCGGCCTGGACCATCCCGGGCCGCTGCGCGGGAGGGGCGCCGTAGCCGGCGGGGGCGCCGGAGTAGGTCGGAGCCGGGCCGTAGCCGGGCGCCGGGGGAGGGCCCCAGTCGGGCTGACCCTGCGGAGTGCCCCCCTGTGGGAGGTTCTGGTCGGAACCGGGGGTGGACATGAGGTTGCTTCCTCCTAGCCGTGCTCTCCGCCGGAGTGGCGGAACCGGTGGCGGAGTGTAGGACCGGTCACGGCCGCGTGGGTACTTCCCCGGCGCGGCCGTGACGTGCGGCTCTAGTGCCCCCGGCGGGCGCGGTGGGCCGCGAAGAAGCTGGCGGCCGGCTTCATCGACAGCAGCACCACGATCGCCAGCGCGGCAGCCAGCAGCAGCAGGCTGAAGAAGACGCCTCCGGCGGCCCCGTTGTTGCTGTCGCTGATGTTGGAGAAGAAGCCCAGCAGC
This sequence comes from Blastococcus sp., assembly GCA_025965715.1. Classification (GTDB taxonomy): domain Bacteria; phylum Actinomycetota; class Actinomycetes; order Mycobacteriales; family Geodermatophilaceae; genus Blastococcus_B. Next base: position 1,943 of record JAOPWJ010000005.1, read on the forward strand.
GTGAACGCCAGGGCGATGCCCCCGCCCACGAGCAGCATCACCCGGCTCCGCCCGGTGAGCGCCCACACCGAGCCCCAGATCATGACGATCGTCCACACCAGCGCGACCACTCCGAAGGCGATGAACACGCCGCCGACCGCGCCGGCGATCTCGCCCAGGCCGAGGATGTCCTCGTCGGCCGAGTTGGCCACCCCGGAGGCCGCGGCACCGCCGATGATCAGCGCCAGGGAGACGAGGACGCCGAGGGCGCCGAAGATGAAGCCCAGCACCGCGGCGGTGACCACTCCGCCGGGCTTGGCCGGAACCCCCGACTGCCCGTACTGGCCATAACCGCCCTGCCCGTACTGCTGGGTCTGGTCGTTCTGCTGACCGTAAGGGGCCGGCTGCCCGTACTGCTGCTGGCCGTAGGGCTGGGGCTGCCCGTACGGCTCCTGCTGCCCGTACGGGGGCTGGCCGTACGGGGGCTGGCCGTACTGGGACTCGCCGTACTGGGACTCGCCGTACTGGGACTCGCCGTACTGGGGCTGGCCGTACTGGGGCTGTGACGACTCGGGCTGTGCGGCCTGGGGCTGGCCGTACTGGCCCCCAGCGGTGGGCCCCTGACCGTAGGGGCTGGACTCGGAACGACCCTGGTCGTCGGACTGGCTCATGATCTCCTCCGTCGGCGCCGGCTGTGCCGACTGTCTCGAACAGTCAGGATGTCGGGACCCTCTGGCGGACACAAGGACGCCGCTCGCGACAGTGCGGTGTCGTCGCGTCCAGACGGCGCTCCTAGGCTGTCGTTCCGTGACTGCCACTGTGCCGGGGACCATGCCCGTCGTCCTGATCGCCGAAGAGCTCGCGCCGAGCGTCCTGGAGGTGCTCGGGACCGACGTCGAGATCCGCCACGTCGACGGCGCCGACCGCGCCGCCCTGCTCCCGGCCCTTGCCGACGCCGCGGCGGTGATGATCCGCAGTGCCACGCAGATCGACGCCGAGGCGCTGGCCGCGGCCCCCAACCTGAAGGTCGTCGCCCGCGCCGGCATCGGCCTGGACAACGTCGACGTCCCCGCGGCCACCGAACGCGGCGTCATGGTGGTCAACGCGCCGACGTCGAACATCGTCAGCGCCGCTGAGCACGCCGTCGCCCTGCTGCTGGCAGCCGCGCGTCAGATCCCCGCTGCCGACGCCTCCCTGCGCGAGGGCCAGTGGAAGCGGTCGAAGTTCATGGGCGTCGAGGTCACGGACAAGACCGTCGGGGTCGTCGGCCTGGGGCGGATCGGCGTCCTCGTGGCCCAGCGACTGGCGGCCTTCGGGGTCACGCTCATTGCCTACGACCCCTACATCCAGCCGGGGCGCGCCGCCCAGCTCGGGGTCCGGCTGGTCTCGCTCGATGAACTGCTCCGCGAATCGGACTTCATCACCGTCCACCTGCCGAAGACGCCCGAGACGCTGGGCCTCATCGGGGCCGCCGAGCTGGCGACCACGAAGCGCGGCGTGATCATCGTCAACGCGGCCCGCGGTGGCCTGGTGGACGAGGCCGCGCTGGTCGAGGCCCTCCAGTCCGGTCAGGTCGGCGCCGCCGGCATCGACGTCTACGCCAAGGAGCCGTCCACCGACAGCCCGCTGTTCGGGCTGCCGAACACCGTGGTCACCCCGCACCTGGGTGCGTCCACGACCGAGGCGCAGGACAAGGCGGGCACCGCGGTGGCCCGCTCGGTCCGCCTGGCGCTGCAGGGTGAGTTCGTGCCCGACGCGGTCAACGTGCAGGCCGGTGGCGTGGTGGCCGAGGACGTGCGCCCGGGGCTGCCGCTGGCGGAGAAGCTGGGGCGCGTCTTCACGTCCGTGGCCGGTGGCCTGGCGCAGTCGGTGAACGTCGAGGTGCGCGGAAAGATCGCCGAGTTCGACGTCTCCGTCGTGCAGCTCGCGGTTCTGCGGGGCGTCTTCGCCGACGTCGTGGAGGAGCAGGTGACCTACGTCAACGCCCCACTGCTCGCCGAGCAGCGGGGGCTCGAGGTGACCCTGAACAGCGACGTCGAGAGCCCGGACTACCGCAACCTGGTGCGGGTGGTCGGTGCGATGGCCGACGGCACCGAGGTGACCGTGTCCGGCACGCTGTTCGGGAAGAACCAGGTGCCCAAGCTGACCGAGGTCAACGGGTTCGACATCGACCTCGACCTGGCCGGTTACCTGCTGTTCTTCGTCTACGCCGATCGCCCGGGCGTCGTCGGCACGGTCGGCGCCGCACTGGGTGAGGCCGGCATCAACATCGCCGGTGCCCAGGTGAGCCGCACCAACCGGGGCGGAGAGGCCTTCATGGCCGTCACCGTCGACAGCCCCGTCCCGGCGGAGCTGCTCGGCGACATCGCCGGCCGGATCGGCGCCCGCGAGGCCCGGTCTGCCGACCTGAACCCCGTCTGACCTAGGGTCGGTACCCATGCGCCTGGCAGTGGTCCCTGGAGACGGAATCGGTCCCGAGGTCGTGGACGAGGCCCTGAAGGTCCTCCGCGAGGTCGCTCCCGACATCGAGCACACGCCCTACGACCTCGGTGCTGCCCGGTGGCAGCGCACCGGGGAACTGCTCCCCGACACGGTGCTCGAGGAACTGCGTCAGCACGACGCGATCCTGCTCGGTGCCGTCGGTGACCCCGGAGTGCCGCCGGGGATCCTCGAGCGCGGGCTGCTGCTCCGGCTCCGCTTCGAGCTCGACCACCACGTCAACCTGCGCCCCGCCAAGCTCTACGACGGCGTGACCAGCCCCCTGGCCGACCCGGGGCCGATCGACATGCTGTGCGTCCGCGAGGGCACCGAGGGTCCCTATGTCGGCAACGGCGGCGTGCTGCGCAAGGACACCCCGCAGGAGGTCGCCACCGAGGTCAGCCTCAACACCGCCTTCGGGGTCGAGCGGGTGGTGCGCTACGCGTTCGAGCGGGCGGTCGCCCGGCCGCGCAAGCACCTGACCCTGATCCACAAGACGAACGTGCTGTCCTTCGCCGGCGGCCTCTGGTCCCGCACCGTCGAGGAGCTGTCCGTCGAGTTCCCGGAGGTGGAGGTCGCCTACCACCACGTCGACGCCGCCTCGATGTTCTTCATCACCGACCCGGGCCGGTACGACGTCATCGTCACCGACAACCTGTTCGGCGACATCGTCACCGACATCGCGGCCGCGGTGACCGGCGGCATCGGCCTTGCCGCCAGCGGCAACCTCGACGCCTCGGGCACCAACCCGAGCATGTTCGAGCCGGTGCACGGCTCGGCCCCCGACATCGCCGGGCGCGGCCTCGCCGACCCGACCGCCGCGGTGCTGTCGGTGGGCCTCCTGCTCGACCACCTGGGCCGCACCGACGAGGCCCGCAAGGTCAACGCCGCCGTCGCCTTCGACCTCTCCACCCGCAACCCGAAGGGCCCCGTCCGGACCAGCGACGTGGGCGACCGCCTGGCGGCCCTGGCCAGCGGCTGATCAGGGCGCCTCGGCTCGCAGCACAGCGCCCACCGGTACCGGCAGCGCCGCGGGGGAGCCGGGCCGGCAGCCGGCGCCACCACCGCCGGTCGAGGGCGGTCGGCTCCCGCGTCAGGAGCAACGGGGCCGCGGCGTGCGGCTCCTGCGACGGGCCCAGCGCCGCCCCGACGAGGGTCACCGGTGGCACGAGTCGGCGGGACCCGTCGGGCGCCGGTTGGCCGACGTGCTCACCGCCGCCGCGATGTACGAAGGCCCGGCCGGCCCGGATCACCGGTGAGGGTCACCAGCCGGAACGGCGCCGCGTCGCCTGCCTTCCCTCACCGGTGGAGCCACCGCCCAGGGACGCGTGCTTGACTTACCGGCGATGCACACCACCGGCACGATCATCATCGGATAGCGCGCAGTCAGCTCCTCGACTGCGCGCAGACCTCCCGTACCCGGGGGGTCTTTTTCGTGTTCGGGCCCGATGAGTTTCCGCACCGATCAGTTCCCGACCGATCAGTCAGCGCACCTGGAGAACACCGTGGCCAGCACCCTCACCGACTTCCACGTCTTCGACACCACCCTCCGCGACGGCGCCCAGCGCGAGGGCGTGAGCTACTCCGTCGCCGACAAGCTGGCCGTGGCCAGACTCCTCGACGAGATCGGCGTGGGGTTCATCGAGGGTGGCTGGCCGGGTGCCCTGCCCAAGGACACCGAGTTCTTCTCCCGCGCGCGGACCGAGCTCTCGCTCAAGCACGCCCTGCTGGTCGCCTTCGGGGCCACCCGCAAGGCCGGCGTCCGGGTCGAGGACGACCTGCAGGTCCGCGCGCTCCTGGACGCCGGGACGCCGGTGGTCTGCCTGGTGGCCAAGTCCGACGTCCGCCACGTCCGCGAGGCCCTGCGGACGACGCTGGAGGAGAACCTGGCCATGGTTGCCGACACGGTGGCCTTCTTCGTCGCCCACGGTCGGCGGGTGTTCCTCGACTGCGAGCACTTCTTCGACGGCTACCGGGCCGACCGCGACTACGGCGTACGCGTGCTGGAGACGGCGTTCTCCGCTGGCGCCGAAGTCGGCGTCATGTGCGACACCAACGGCGGAATGCTGCCGATGGGCCTGGGCCGGGCTGTCGCCGACGTCCGGTCGCGGGTCAGCGGGAAGCTCGGCATCCACTGCCAGGACGACACCGGCTGCGCGGTGGCCAACACCCTGGCCGCCGTCGAGGCGGGCGTCACCCACGTGCAGGGGACGGCGAACGGCTACGGCGAGCGCGCCGGCAACGCCGACACCTTCTCGCTGATCGGCAACCTGGTCACCAAGATGGGCCTGCCCGTGGTGCCCACCGAATGCCTGCCGGAGCTGCAGCGGGTCAGCCACGCCATCGCCGAGCTGGCCAACATCGCTCCCGACGAGCACCAGCCGTTCGTGGGCGCCTCGGCGTTCGCGCACAAGGCCGGGCTGCACGCCAGCGCCATCAAGGTCAGCCCGGAGCTCTACAACCACCTCGACCCGGCGATCGTCGGCAACGACATGCGCATCCTGGTCACCGAGATGGCTGGACGTGCCTCGGTGGAGCTGAAGGGCCGCGAGCTCGGCGTCGACCTGACCGGGCAGGCGGACGCGATCGGCCGCGTGGTCGACCAGGTGAAGGTGCTGGAGGCCGACGGATGGTCGTTCGAGGCCGCCGACGCCTCCTTCGAGCTGCTCCTCCGCGCCCAGCTACCGGGCGCCCCGGACCCGCTGTTCGAGCTGGAGAGCTACAAGACCTCCGTCGAGCACTGGGGCAACGGCGTGGTCGTCAGCGAGGCGACGGTGAAGGTGCACCTGGAAGACGAGAACGGCGACCGGCGACGGATCATCTCGACCGCCGAGGGCAACGGACCTGTCAACGCCCTGGACAACGCGCTGCGCCAGGCGTTGGTCAGCCGGTACCCCCAGCTCGCGGATGTCTCCCTCGCCGACTACAAGGTGCGCATCCTGGGCTGGAAGGGCGGGACGAGCGCGACGACCCGCGTGCTCATCGACACCACCGACGGCGTGGGGGAGTGGACCACCGTCGGGGTCCACGCCAACATCGTCGAGGCCTCCTGGCACGCGCTGGTGGACGCACTCACCTACGCCGTGCGCTGCAGAGCGTGAGCCGTCGCGCCGGGTGGGGCCCGCAATGCTCCGCTCAGGCGCGAGGAGCCTGCTCGACGGCGCGGGGCACGCCTCCTGGCCGCGGCGTCGTCCGGTAGGACGACGATGTCATCGCCGGTAGCGGCGGACGAAGTTGGCGAGGATCCGGCCCGGCTCGGTCACGACCGCAGGGGTCAGGGTGGCGATGAGCGCCTCCATCTCCTCGGCGGGGAAATAGCCGGCGTGCTGGTAGACGCGCACCCGCGTGACGATGCCGGGGACGTCGAGCTCCGGGTGGAACTGGGTCGCGTACACGTTGGTCCGCACCCGGAACATCTGGACCGGGCAGGCCGGCGAGCCGGCCAGCAGGACCCCCGACGGCGGGAGCACGCGACAGGCCTCCTTGTGCCCGACGAACGCCTTGAACCGCTCGGGCATCCCGGCGAGGACGGGGTCGATCACGCCGGCAGCGGTCAGCGACACCGGGACGGCTGACACGGGCTCGCTGTGCACGCGGTCGACGATGCCGCCCTGGTGCACGCCGAGGGTTCCGATGCCGTAGCAGGCGCCGAAGAAGGGGAAGTCGCGGTCGACCACCTCGTCGAGCAGCCGGTTCAGGTCCGCCTCGACCCGTCGCTGGACCGTGGTCTTC